>JBAPQU010000674.1:0-4925 GCA_049280795.1 Candidatus Sulfotelmatobacter sp. | reverse complement strand
GATCGATATCGACCATCGCAATCGAATACGGTGAGTCCAGCCGATGCAACGCATCATGAAATGCGCGCCGCGAAGGCAACGTGGTCAGTTCGTCATGATACGCGAGCAGGTAGGAAGTCTCAACAATAGAAGCCGCAAGAATGAATGCCGCCGTGGCAAAGTACGCTGCTGGAATTCGTCCCACACCTCCAAACCGCAGCGCCAGAAAGCAAGCTGCCATCGCCCACAAAAGCCCGTTCTCCACCGGCTTGTGAAACAGCAGAAACCGTATCAGCAATACCACCGCGGCCGCCGCGAATGCCAGCATCGTGGCAAAAGGCAGCGGTCCCGGTGCGGGCGCATGATGCGCAGCATGCGCCACAACCTCCGGTCGGCAAAGTACAGCCACGATCACAGACTCCACAAACAGCAGCAACGCCGTAGGCGTGACACTAGGAAAGGCGAATCCCTTTTCCTGCCGCAGCGAGAGCAGCACAAAATTGAGCGGCAAGAGCAGTCCCACTATAGCCAGAGCTCTGCCTCCCGATCCGCTCGCCGAGATGTGCCCGGCAGAAAAGTACGAGACCGCCTGCTCGGCCAGAAACAGAACCAGCAAAGCGAAAAACACCCGGCTGGAATGAAATCGCCAGGCCAGTAGTAGTCCTGCGATCAATGCACCGTAAAAAGCAAAACTGACAAATGCCGCACTGGGCATCACCCACCCAGCGTGGAGCAGCACTGCAACGGCCAGCAGACAAATACCGGGCGTAAGCAAGGACTTCATCGAAGTTGGGCTCTGTCGCTCATTATCTTTATTTAGTGTCGATGTCTCCCGAGCAGCAAACCGCCCTCTTCAGATTATCGCTGCCGCAAGCCAAGTGGAATTGGCCACAAGGGTTCAGCGCATCCTGGCGGCGGCACTACTCGGTCAGCCATCTTCACCGTGAGCGGCACAAGAATGCAGCCCAGGGCGCAAGCCCTGGGTTGAAAGCGGAATGACGTCAAGCCCCAGAGGGGGACAGAAAGCTATGACACAAACTCCGAGGGGGCGACACCCATCTACGATGTATGCGCCGCATTCAGCGCGAATTATTTAGGCAAGCTTTGCAGAAATTCTTCTAGCACGCGGTTGAATTTCTCCGGGTCATCGACGAACAAGGCGTGCCCGTCGCCGTCGAATTTCTCCAGACGGACCTTGTCGCCAAGTTTCAATTTCAGAAAGTCAGCAGTCGGTTGCGTGTCGGGCTGGTACATAAAGAGCATGGGCCGATTCACTCTAGCCAAGCCAGGCGAGAAATCCTTCACGGCGATCATGTTGTAGATGAGGACGGCAGCGGTATCGGCTGGAACCTGCTCGGAAGCGTCCATGACGCGCTTCAGGTAATCCTCCGGCTGCGGTTTTTTGTACATGCTGCGGACAAAGCCGTCGACTTGTTTCTCGCGATTTTGTTGGAGTTGGTTCATCCATCCCGCGATAAAAGCGAACAGTTCGGGGCTGAGCTTGTCTGGCAGGAGGCCGTCCACCAAGACTAAGCCGCCAAGTTTGTCGGTGCCGAATTGCTCGGCATATTTCACCAGCTCTCCGCAACCCATCGACCAGCCAACGAGAACCGGGTGCTTCAATCGAAGTTGATCCACGAGCTCTTCGTAGTCGCGAGCGCGGGTTTCGGGCAGGTGGCCGTAGGTTGGTTTGTCACTCTCGCCCTGTGAACGGGGATCGACGGCAATCACGCGATAATGCTTCGAGAACTCGTCGATCTGCTTCTGCCAGATCCAGGCCGGCATCGTCCAGCCCGGAATGAAAACGATGGGCCGTCCGCTGCCGGCCTCGAGGTAATGTATCCGGACGCCATCGGAAGTCTTGAAAAAGCCGCTCTTCGCTGTCTGTGCCACAACGTTAGGTACTGACAAGATGCAGAGCAGGCTCACAGCTAATCTGATTCTCATAATTGTTTCTCCTAATTTAAGGAACCTCTGTCATCCTGAGCGCATTTGTTCTTCAGGCGGAGCGAAGAGCCTGCCCTGAGCGAAGCCGAAGGGATCTCAGGCTTTACCGGCCCAATGCGTAAGCCAAACGGTACCCGCTATGCATACGAAAACGGCCGCGCCGCATGACTCTTCCAGAAATAAACCAGAATAATCACGCTCACAACCGCCGCGTAAGCGCACCATAACGAAGTGAAAGCGTACCGTTTGAACTCCATCACCGCCAAAAGAATCGCCAGGTTCGCAGCGCCAAAAGCTACCATCATCCTGATCTTCGAAAAGAATAACGATCCGCAGGTTGCGATCACGTAGAACACGGCAACCGCGAAATTATTAGTCGCCTGATTGATGTACACGATGCTGTCCCCTTTGACGAACACCTGCAACGGATACGCCGTGCACGCCCAAAGAATATAAAGCGTGGTCGCTGTGCCGATCCCGAGAAAGGGTAGCATGCGTTTACGGCTTGCCCCGTTGGGCTCGAACAACAGCACGCTAAGCGGTAATAGAAACGGAAGCAGACCTTGCGCGTACAGCATGAACGCTGCGCCCATGTTGTGCGTCACCGTCGGCGAGAGAATTCCATCCAGCCCCAGCCAAACGAATCCCTCGATAAACTGATGGATCGCGAAAAACATAGGCAGAGCTGCGAACAGCAGCTCGCGCCGATGCTTCACTCTTGTTAACGTAACGACGCCGATGCCGCCAAGCACTCCACTGCCAACAAAATTAGCCGCCGCTGAGAAACACATGGGATGCTTTCTCCGTTTGCGAAGATTACACCTCCCTCAATCTTCCTGTCATCCTGAGGCAGCGAAGTTCTCGGCTTTCGCCGAGAACTCCCAACGAAGGGCCTATGCAGTTTCCTGGGCGGCAGCAGCCAGGGTAAGCGCCTGCATTCCGCTTTAGAACCCACGTCCCCTTCCCGGAAGTACTCACCTTCGTGCGCAACAGTTTCCGTTTCAACTGAGCTTTCTCTAACTAGAATCACTCTGTGATTAAGGCCCACTTATGCGCATTTTGATTGCAGAAGATGATACGGCCCTGGCTGGCTTTGTGCGCCAGGGTCTGCAAGGCGAACACTACGCAGTGGATGTGGTGGAGGATGGCGAGCAGGCACGGTCCATGGGCAGCGAGTTCGATTACGATCTGGTGATCCTCGATCTCAATCTTCCCAAGCTCGATGGCGTGAGCGTGTTGCGCCATCTGCGCTTGAAACGTCCGAGCCTGCCAGTGCTGGTGCTAACGCAACGCGGCCGCGTCGAAGACCGCGTACAGTGCCTCGACACCGGCGCTGACGATTTTCTCCCAAAACCATTTTCCTTCAGCGAACTCTCAGCTCGCATTCGAGCTCTGCTCCGTCGCAGCCATCTCCCGTCAGAGTCCGTGCTCGTAGTGGAAGATTTGAAACTCGACCGTGTCGAACACCGCGCCGAACGCGCCGGCCGCCGCATCGAACTCACCACCAAAGAATTCTCTCTCCTCGAATATCTGATGCGCAACGCCGGCCGCCAAGTCTCACGCGCCATGATCATCGAACACGTCTGGAACCTAACTTTTGATACGACTACGAACGTCGTGGATGTTTATATCAACTATTTGCGGCGGAAGGTGGATGATGGGCATCCGCGGAAGTTGATTCATACGGTGCGGGGGGTGGGTTACGAGCTGGGCAGCAGTGCGGGAGTGTTGGCGTGAGTTCCACCGGGGCTCATCCCGCACAAACATTGACTCGCGCGAACGAGAACGCTAATTTCGAGAAGATAGAAGCGCGGCGGCCGCTGGCGCAGTTGTTGCATGCACTCAATCAGCCGCTCACCGGGCTGCAATGTTCGATGGAAGTTGCGCTGGCTTGTCCCCGTACGGCCGAGCAATATGTGCAGGGGCTGCGCGAGGGTTTGGAGTTGACCGAGCGCATGCGCGCTCTGGTCGAAGCCATTCGGGAAGTTGCGGATGTCGATGCCGTTGCGCCTATCGACGCACATTCTGCGCGAGATGCGGGAACGACGGATCTGCGCAGTCTTCTCGATGAAATTGCTGTCGATCTCGCACCGGTGGCCGAGAACAAAGACATTCGCATCACGCTCGCCGGTTCTTCTGTTTCTTGCCTGACGGTAAAGGTGAAGCGGCCGCAGCTGGCCGCGCTGATATTTCGCCTTGTCGAATCGGCGCTAAGTCTGGCGGAGCGGGGTACTGCACTACGGATCGAAGTCGAGCGCGTATTGAATCAAGTGCTGGACTCCGCCCGGATTCGGATCGAATGGCACGCGAAAGGATCGCGGTCCACACTCTCCCGGTCGGAACTGGGTCTGATGGTGGTGCAGGCAGGGCTTGAACGTGTGGGAGCCGAATGGCGGCGTGAGCGGACGACGAACGAAGATTTGGAGACGGTGACGATCCATCTGGCTGGTGTTTCGGACGACGGCGGGGAACCAAGCAGGAGGCCTGAATGAGCGTGATGACGAGTTTTCCGACGCTGGCCTGGACCGCGGGCGGAGCGCTGATCGCCAGTCCAAGCAGTGTTTTGCGCGAGCAGGTGCTGCACCGTCTAAACGGCCGCTGCCGTCCGGTGCAACAGGTGGCAGGAGGAGCGGATGCGTTGGCCAAGCTCGAAGTGGGGGACTGGCAACTGCTCTTTCTCGACCGCCGCGTTCCCGATCTCGACACCGAGGAATTAATCGCGATCATTCAGCGCAGATTTCCAGGAATTCAAGTGGTGTTGCTGGACTCCGATAATGCAACTCTGGCATCGGATGAAGCGAGAAGTGAAGCGGGAAAAGGGGAGAAGTCCGAGGTGCGCCCCTTCGTGTCAGCGGCCCCGGAATCGACCGCGCACGGATGCTTGTGGAAGACTTCCGATGGGGAAGCCGAGCCGCTGCCGGGCATGATCGGGCGCAGTCCGGCGATGCAGCAGGTCTATCGCATGGCCAGGCTGGTGGCGCCGCGCACGACCACGGTGC
>JBAPQU010000673.1:0-4481 GCA_049280795.1 Candidatus Sulfotelmatobacter sp. | reverse complement strand
CGAGGAAATTCTTGGCAAGCCGTTAGCGGCTTTAGTTTTACCTGAGAACGATGCGAAGCACCTTCCGCTACACCAAGCGATCCTCGCTGCTGTTCTGAAGCAAGGTGAGTACCGATCTCGACATCCGCTGCAAACTCCGTCCGGGAAAAATTTCATTGCAGAATTGTCGGTTACATTACTGCGCGACGGCCGCTCCGCTCCAACGGGGATGGTTGCTCTGTTTTCCGTAACAGAAATAAAGCCGAACACGGGGACAGCGCCTGCAGGGGCAGATCAAGATACTGAGGAAGCCGAGCCGGCACATACTGTTTCGCGCGAGATTGATGGTGGAGTTTTCATCCTCGCCAGTCCCCTGATGCACAGATTCATGCACATGGTGGACCGCGTAGCCGCCCACACTGAAACCGTGCTCATAACCGGCGAAACTGGAACCGGCAAGGAACTCATCGCCCGCAGCATTCACCAATCATCCAACCGGCGCAGCCGCCCCTGGATCGATATCAACTGCGCCGCTCTTCCCGAAAATCTGGTGGAGAGCGAGTTGTTTGGCTACGAAAAAGGTGCGTTCACCGGCGCCGACGCCTCCAAGCCCGGTCTATTCGAAATGGCCGACAAGGGCACGCTTTTTCTCGATGAAATCGGCGAACTCCAGTTGCAAACGCAGGTAAAGCTTCTGCGTATTCTGGATGGATATCCATTCTACCGTCTGGGCGGTCACCGCAAGATCAAAGTCGATGTCCGCATCGTCGCCGCCACCAATCAGGATCTCGATGCCGCCGTGACCGCGGGCCGCTTTCGGCAGGATCTTTTCCATCGCCTCGGCCAGTTTCAACTTCGCGTGCCCCCGCTCCGCGAACGCCCCGAGGATATCGTCGCTTTAGCGGAGCACTTTCTCAATCTCAAGAAGCCCGGCAGTTCCTACACGCCGGAGGCGATTTCTTTTCTGCTTTCGCACTCCTGGCCCGGCAACGTTCGGGAGCTACGCAACCTCATCGCCCGAGTTGCAGTCGAGTCAATCCGTCCCGAAATTCAGAAGCCTCAAATCACAGCCGCGATGTCCGGCAGCCCGGTCGCGCTTCGCCAGTCTGCATCCATGCCTGTCGGCAACCTAGACAGCATGGAAGAGCAGATGATCATCCGTGCGCTGGAGCGCAGCGGTGGTCATCGCGCCCAGGCCGCCGAACAGTTGGGTATCTCCCGCCGCACGCTCAGCCGGAAGCTGAAGGAATACAACATCAGCGTGAATCCTGGTGAAGGCGCGAACTCTCTGGGAGCGATTAGTCTCGAGCAGCAAAAGTTCTTCCGCGCCCGCATCCAGCTTTCCGTAACGGTGAGGAATCAGCATGGCGAGGAAGTGTGCGTCCAGGGCGTGAATCTGAGTACAGGCGGAATGGGGCTCGATGGCCTGAAGGAACCAATGCGCTTCGCGGGACTTCTCGATGTGAGTTTTCCGCTACCTGATAGCGGAATCATTTTTCGGGCGAAGGCTCGCATCGTCTGGATCGGCGACGAATCGCGTGTCGGCCTTCGTTTCGCTGTGATCGATCCCGCACTCTTCGAGCAACTCCAGAACTGGAGCAACAAAAAGATGAAAGACGAAGGCTGGGAATTACCCAGCTGAGTTCGGTCGGACTACTCCAGCTTCTCCCCGCAGTGTTAGTGCACCGGCACCGGTTGAGGCGTCGCCTGCGGGGCCGTTGCACCTGGACTGGAGAAGTTCACCTTCGGAACCTCGCGTGATGCTGGCGAAGCCTCGAAATACGCCTCGTTCGGCTTGAATCCCGCAAACCCCGCAAAAAAGCTGTTGGGGAATTGCTGGACGTAAGTGTTGTAGTCGCGCAAAGTATCGTTGTAGCGCTTGCGCTCGACCGCAATTCGATTCTCCGTGCCAGCAAGTTCATCCTGCAAGCGCAGGAAATTCTCGTTCGACTTCAACTGAGGATAGTTCTCCACCACCAGCAGCAGCCGTCCGATCGCTCCATCAAGCTGTCCGTTGGCCGCAATCTTCTCTTGTGGCGAGCCAGCGGAAAGCAGGGCAGAGCGTGCCTTCGCGATATCGCCAAATACGGTCACTTCCTGCTGGGCATAGCCTTTCACAGTCTCCACCAAATTAGGGATCAGGTCGGCGCGGCGTTGCAGCACGATATCGACCTGCGACCATGCAGCCTTTACTGCCTCGTTCTTGCTGACCAGCGTATTCTTGACGCTGACGTATTGGCCAAAAACTGACAAAACAACAACCAACACGACTACCAGCAGAACGACGATGACAATCAACGACTTGCTCATGAAATTCTCCTGAAAAGCCTGCTCGGCGACCTCTACAACGAGCCCGCGCGGCCCGAGTCCAGCATTCTATCAACTGCGGTCGTTACTTGCTCCACCGCTGCGAGGTAGCGCGAAAAAACATCTGTCACTTCGTACTTCTTTCGATCTGCCTTGCGCTCCCTCACATCCAGAACCTGCAATATCCCCGAAGCGTCAAAACCAATCTGTTTTGACAACGCGGAAACCGCGTCGCGCTTTCCAATCGGCGCGTCGTTCCCCAGCACAATAAGTGTGTGCCGGAAAAGCGTGGCGAACGACGAGACGGATCGTGCCAGCAACTCCCACATGCGCGAGTCGTTTCCCGAGGCCAGCAGGAGGTGTTGCCGCAACAGCGCAAGTTTTTCCCGCAACTCATATTCCACCTGCAGGCGGTGCAGATCCACCGGAATCGACAACCCTTGCAGAACATCTTCTCCGAACAGAACGCGATGATGCTGTTTCATATCGAGCAATTCGATCGTAAACACATCGCTCGAGTGCTCGATCTCGTCACGAGTCATAAATAGTGGCGGCGGCTGCTTCTGCGCGTTCCACCGTTTCACGGCAGGTGCCAGCGCCTGCAACGCCGCAAATGAGCTGTCGCGGATTACACAGAAAAGATTCACATTCGAGAACTCGGGATGAAAATCTCCCGCGACTGCCGATCCGAACAGGATCACGCTCTCCAAGTTTGCTCCGGCAGCCGCTCGCAGCCGCTCGACAAAATCGTTAATCTTTTTTTCTGGAACCATCTGCACCCTCGTTTGCTACCAACTGCCGCTAGACCCGCCACCACCAGACATACCTCCCCCGCCAAATCCACCAAAACCACCACCGCCGCCAAATCCGCCTCCACCACCACCAAAACCGCGGCCTCCGCCTCCGCCGCCAAACATTCCGGAAAAAAGGATCCAGAAAAGCACGCTGCGAAGCGGAGTCAAAAGAACGATGAGGACGACAATAATCAGCAGAACAACTCCGCCGATCGACATGCCTCCGCTCCGCTGATTATCGTGCTCAACCGGAGCCACCGGTTGTAGGTTGGTGAGTTGAATGCCGGCATCATCGGCAATGACCTTCGCAACTCGCGATGTGACCAACAGCAGGGCTTGGCCATATTGCTGAGCCCGCATGAGCGGAACGGCCACCCGCGCAAAATCACCGGTCTTCCCATCGGGCAGAATGGGCTCGAGCCCATAACCAACCTCAATGCGGTCGCGATGGTCGTCGATGGCATAAAGGATCAGCACTCCGCGGTTGGTCGATTTGGTTCCGAGTCCCCACTGCTGAAATAGGTTGACCGCGTAGCTTTCAATATCGGAGCCGTCGAGCGATCGCACAGTGACTACCGCGATCTTGGCGTGGGCCTTCTCGTCGATCTGCCGGCAAATGTCATCCATCTGCGCAATCGAGTTCTGATCCAGAACATGCGCAAAATCGTTGACGTAATCGGTGGCCTTGAGCTGCGCGACGGGTTCGGCCTGAGCCGCCACGATCAGCAGCAGCGTCCCGGCAACTCCCAGCCACCATTTTGCGTAAGCACTCATCGGAAGCGAAATTGTACAGGAGGCTCGCCCAAACCGAAGAAGTCGCCAACCACTCATACGCCGCTGGCATCAGAACTCCATGCAACTTCTGAACCGTCATTCGCTAACGCTCATTGCGCTCGCTCTGCTTTTCGCTGGCATCACCGCCTGTTCGAACAAAGATAATCCTGACGAAATCCGCCAGCGCACGGCCGAAGCGACTCAGACGATGAGGCGTGACACCAAAGCCGTGGTAGAAGGCGTGAAGGAGGGCATGGGCCGCGACAAGACCGTGAACATCAACAAGGCATCGCGCGAAGACCTGCTGAGCCTGCCGGGTATTACAGAACATGACGCCGACCGCATCATCGCCGATCGCCCATTTGCAGATACTCACGAACTGGTAACGCGCCACGCGATTTCGGATACGGAGTATGACAAGATCCGCGGCCAGGTCATCGCCGACCGCTAATGTTCTAGCCAAACTACCTTTTATGGATCACTTCTGTGACGTCGCGCGCTCCATGCAGGACAGCGACAATTTGCAGCGCGGTTGGTAAGCTGCGGTAAACGATTAGATAAGAACCCACCGACCAGAATCGCGCATCCGGCTCGGTGAGATATGACCGTGTATGTCCCATCCCAGGA
>JBAPQU010000672.1:0-2489 GCA_049280795.1 Candidatus Sulfotelmatobacter sp. | reverse complement strand
TGTCTGTCATTTCCATTTCAGCTGTGCGACAGCCCATCGATTTGCGCTCACGACCGCGGCCTCATAGAATAAATCGGGCGATGAAATGCGAGTTCGAACAGACTCGCGCGACGCGGCTTCCGAATCGGTCGTTGTCCGCTAGCATCGCGGGAGAGATGGCCGAGTGGCTGAAGGCGCACGCTTGGAAAGCGTGTTTACTCGAAAGGGTAACGTGGGTTCGAATCCCACTCTCTCCGCCAGATTTCAAATCACAGCCAAACATGCGGGTTCCGCGCACTGGTTACTATTTTTGAGCGGTTCCGGTTACTAAAAATCGTGAGAGTTCTCTGATACGCAGTAATTTGGATTCAAGGGAATCTCATGGCAAACCGCACCGCAACGCTGTACATCCGCATCACCAAGAACGGCAGAGACTCGTTCTGCAAGCCCGTTTACCAGTCTAAGGGTCGCCTCAAGGCTCAATGCGCAATGGTCAATGGGCGAGCCTGAACATCACAGAGAAGGTCTATTACGTCCGCTTCGGCAACGACGGCGGCAAGCAGCAGTTTGTGCTGGTTGGCAAGGGCCCATTCGTCGCTTTGGATAAGCTTGCCGAAAAGCAGCGGTGGTGGCGACGAGAACCTGAGTTGCCGCTTCCCGGAACTGCTGTTCCGCGTGGAGCCTCGTTCGAGTCTCGTCCCGCGAACCGATGTGGGAAGGAGGATGGTATGAGCTCCGTCGCAAGGAATACTACCCGCTCCACGAGTCGATTTCCTGCTGCGCGGTCGGGAAGCCATGCCGAGGCCCAGGACAATACGACTCGGGGTGCAGCGGATCGAGGATGCGCACCACCCCAGGGGACCGGGAACTTCGATCGCTTCTGCAAAGATGCGGAAACCATTGCATCGGAAGATCATCGAGCAGCACCGGAAATGCGCTATCTGCCACGAAGAGTTTACGGACTGCAACGATATCGTGCCAGATCATAGGCATCCCAAAGGGATGGGAGGATCGTGGGGGATCATCCGGACAATATTCAGGCAACACATTGGTGGTGCAACGAAGAAAAGGGATCGACGGGAATGGACTGAGGACCGGTTGGCCGGCCCAGGCCCGATGTAGACTAATCATGGAGGTCGTGCTCTAGTATTTTTCAGGGGGGAAGTTGTCTTCTCGATGAAACCGAAGCAAATCAGGCGATGGATTCTGATAGGGAGCGCTATGGCTGCTTCTGTGCTGGGTGTCCCGGCGGTCGCGTCCAGGGCCAACGCCCCTGTGCCCACCTTCAGTAAGGAAGTGGCGCCGATTCTATTCAAGCACTGTGTGAGTTGTCATCGCCAGGGTGAGATAGGAGCCACTGTGCCGCTTGTGTCGTACGACAGCGCACACTCCTGGGCCGAGTCGATTAAAGAGAAGGTCGTGCAGCGCGAGATGCCGCCATGGCCGGCAGATCCCAAGGCCAGTATGAAGTTCCGCAATGATCCCCGGCTGAGCCAGGGGGAGATCGATACGCTGGTCGAATGGGTTGATGCGGGCACTCCCAAAGGGAACGATGGCGATCTGCCGCCCCTACCGAGTGCTTCGCAAGGCTGGCTACATCCGCAAGGTGTGGCGCCGGACGCTGTCATCGAATTGCCGCTTTTTCATCTGCCGGCCTCGGGTGAAATTCCGTACGTTCGATATTTATCCAAAGTCCCATTCTCCGAAGACAAGTGGGTCGTCGCGCTCCAGGTACTGCCTAGCAATCGTGCCGTCGTTCATCATATGGCGATCACCGAGGTTGCATTAGACCCCGGCTTGACGCCTGCTGACCTCGACAAGCGCGCGATGATCGCCCAGAAGCTAGGTCTTCCGAGCCCTTCCGGCGGGATCCGATCTGCGGTGGTAGATCCGAAGAACGACAACGAGCCCGATATGTTGGGAGTGTATACCCCAGGCACGACGTTTGAGGCTTATGGAGACGGAAGCGCCAAGCTGTTAAAGGGTGGCGCGAACATGTACCTCAACTTCAACATTCACTACCAGACGACCGGCAAGCCAGAGACGGACCGGCCCTCACTTGCCTTGTGGTTCCGGTCAGATCCACCGAAACATCAGACCTTTCGGGTTCCCGCCTCGGGAGAAACCATCATCGCCGAAGGCAAGGAATTGCTGACCGACGCTCCAGGCGAGAAGGCCGAGGGTACTAGTGTGGCGATCCCGCCGATCCCGCCGTACGCGGAGAACTATGAAGTCATTGGGATCACGGCTTACACGGAACCTGTAACGATTTATCAACTCCAGCCGCATGCGCACTTGCGCGGCAAGGACTTCAAATACGTCGTTGTTTATCCGGATGGTCGCGAGAAGACCGTGCTCAGCGTGCCGAAATACAATTTCCACTGGCAGATGGCCTATGAACTGGATCAGCCGCTCGATCTGCCGGCAGGCAGCAAGCTAGTGGTCACCGCTCACTACGATAATTCGCTGAAGAATGAACATCTGCAACATCACCACGGCGCTTCTGATGC
>JBAPQU010000671.1:0-4172 GCA_049280795.1 Candidatus Sulfotelmatobacter sp. | reverse complement strand
AAGGATCCCTTGCCCGCATGTATTTGCATCGGCTCCGCCAGGAGTTTCTACGAAGTGTGAGTCAGCGGCCGCCGAGTATCACAACCGTTTCAGCCTGCCATTGTCCATGAAGTGAATAGCCCAGCCGCACCTTATCACCGACTGCGTGGCTGGAAAGTTCTGCTGCGAGGTCCATCGGAGTCTTGACTGGCTTCCCATCCACGGAGTTGATCACGTCACCCCGATGCAGCCCTGCTAGGGCTACTGCTCCGTTGGGAGCTATGTCGGTAATTTCCGCCCCGTCGATTCGTCCGACCATCGCCATGATGCCCAAGGCGTCAATCTTCATTTCCGAGCTTGTCGCACGCGGTGCGGGCACTGGCCGTGGAGCACGCGTCGGTACAGGCTGGGGCGACTGCTCCGCCGATGCGCCCGCACTCCCGAATGTGAACACTACACCAGCAAGCGCACGGTAGTGATTCTGTGTAACAGCAGATCCGCCGAGCAGATTGTGGCGAGTGACAAGATAATCGGCCCCTCCTTCCACGCCGATGCGATTGGTGATCTTGAATATCGCGCCTCCGCCAAATGCCCCGCCAAATGCGCCGTTGGTGGTGGAACTGCCAAGAGCGCTTCCTCCGAAATCATCGAGGCCAGCAAGGACGTGAGCGAAGGCCCATTTGTAATGCAGGCGTGGGCCAAAAATGACGTTATAGTCGTGAAGGGAAACTCCGACGCCGTCAAGACTCAGCCGTTTGAAGTAAGTGCTGAAGTTTGTTTCCGCTCCGGCCCACTGATTGATGTTTGCGACGAATGAAACATCCGCCCCATTCATATTTAACCGCGATGTCAGGCTGTTCGTATCAGCGTTAATGTACGAATATCCTACGAACAGTTCTGCCCGTGGAACGTCTTGAGCGAAGGCCATAACGCATAGAAACAGGTAGGCGCAAACGTAGCGCATGGTTTCCTTTCACTGCTGAATTGTCCGGGGGAACCCTATCGACCCTAGCCGACAGGTGGGCTACAGCCTACCGCACGCAACTGAAGCGTGTCTAGCATCAGATACGCAACCGAGAGCACTCCTACATACTTCACAATCCCCGCAAACGACTTCGGATCGAGCGACGCCCTGCCCACCAGCGCCGGATGCCCCCCTTCTCGCGCCTTTTACGCGAGCGTGGTTTTTGCCTCTATCCCAACAATCATGAATTGAGATTTGGGTTTGGTGGAATAAAATCTCTATCTGCCCAGCACCAAATCAATCCCCGAAAAAAGTAGCTCCAACTTGGGCCGCGGAAGTTTGCCGGCGCGTTCCGTCAGCAGTGATTTGTCGAGAGAAATAACTTGCGACACATTGGCGACCGAATCTTTTGGCAGTCCAGTAATCCTCGCGGACAAGCTGACGTTGCCCGGAGCAAGAGCCCATTTCAGATTGCTCGTCAGCGGAACGCAAACCACTGTGGAGATTCGGCTCTGGTTGAGCGCGTCGCTTTGAACAACTGCTACCGGCCTACGGAACCCTGGGCCTGAACCGGTCGGGGCGGGCAAATCCGCCCACCAGATCTCGCCTTGCGAGATCACCAATCGCTCCGCTCCAGCCGTCTGCGGGACGCCGCCTCTACGAAGGGATCGTTACTCTCGCCAATCTCAGCCAAAGCCTGATCCATGGCCTCGGTGACTTTGTCGGGCGAGCGGCGCGCTACATACTCGCGTAAGGCATCGCTAAACAGCCGGCTCCGCGACTTCCGCGTGCGCCGCGCAAGGCGTTCCGCCACGTCGAAAAGTTCATTGGGAATGGAGATCGCCGTTTTCATACCGAAAGTATAACCGTGCTTTCGGCGGTTGGCAAGATAGAAACCGCCAGTGTCCCACTCAATGTTTTGGCTGGAGACGTTGGGAGTTGGCAGAATTAATCCCGAATACCGAAATTGGGGACACTTCCAGATGTCTCCTAGCGTTCAGTACTTCACAATCCCCGCAAACGACTTCGGATCGAGCGACGCCCCGCCCACCAGCGCCCCATCAATCTCCTCCTGCGCCATCAGCGCAGCAGCGTTGTCCGGCTTCACCGATCCTCCGTAGAGAATGCGAAGCTGCGCTGCGAATTCCTCTCCGAACACTTCCGCAGCTTCCCGCCGGATTACGGCATGGGACTGGCTGGCGATTTCCGGCGTGGCGTTCCTGCCCGTGCCGATCGCCCACACCGGCTCGTAGGCCACGACCAGCTTCGCGGCTTTCTTCGCAGAGATCGCATGAAAAGCGCGCACACATTGCCGCCGCAGCACATCGTCGCAGAGTCCCGCTTCGCGTTCCTCAAGAACTTCTCCTACACAGCAGATCGCCGTAAGACCGGCTTCCAGTGCCGCTTTCAGCCGCAGGTTCACGGTGTCGTCGGTCTCGCCAAAATACTGCCGACGCTCCGAATGCCCGACGATCACATGAGTTACCCCCAGAGACACCAGCATCGGAGCCGAAATCTCTCCGGTAAAAGCGCCGTCTGCCTTCCAGTGAACATTTTGCACTCCGATAGCTACGTTGGAACCGCGCGCCGCCGCAATCGCCGCATCCACGTCGGTGTATGGCGGACACACCACAATCTCGTCCCGGGTATGGCCCGCGACCAGCGGCAGAAATTCGCGAAAGTAGTCGCGCGTTTCGTCCGGCGTTTTATTCATCTTCCAGTTTGCTGCCATCAGCTTGGTTCTCATGAAGGTCCCTTCTCGATGATGTAGGAGGAAACAGAATTTGTATGCTGCAATTTTTCAGCAGCCCGCGAATAAATTCTCAGAGTAGAAATATCGAACAGGACGAATCGCACCCGGCTGACACTCTTAGCTGAAGCCAAAGCTTTAACAGTGGATGAAACCGCGATGGCAGCCGCCTCCGGCGCGGGATACCCAAACGCACCCGTAGAAATCGCAGGAAAAGATAAAGAGGTAAGAGCGAGCTCATCCGCCAGTCGAATGCACTCCCGATGGCAGCTCGCCAGGGTTTCAGCCTCTCTGTGGTCACCGCCGCGGTAGATGGGCCCAACCGTGTGGATCACATGTTTTGCCGTGAGGCGTCCGCCGGTAGTAACGACGGCCTGTCCCGCTGGCAACCGTCCAATCTTGCTCACAATCTGCCGGCACTCGGCAAGAATCGCATCGCCGCCCGCTCTGTGAATGGCGCCATCCACTCCGCCTCCGCCTAGGAGAGAGGAGTTTGCGGCATTCACGATCGCATCGGTCATTTCTTGAGTAATATCGGCGGGACCGGCGAATTCGATAGTTCTCCCAGCATCCAGCAGCACGCGAAGTTTAAAATCTTGCACGCCCGTGTCCAGACCGATCACTTCTTGTCCGTCAATGCTTCCACTCCCGGCAGCTTCTTGCCTTCCAGAAACTCCAGCGACGCTCCGCCGCCGGTGGAAATATGCGTCATCTTATCCGCAACCTCGGCTGCGTGTGCCGCCGCCACTGTGTCTCCGCCACCCACAATCGAAATCGCTCCCACATTTTCCGCAATGGCATGAGCGATCTTGAATGTTCCCCGCGAAAATCCCGGAACCTCAAACACTCCCATCGGCCCGTTCCACACAATCGTGCGCGCCCGCGAAATTTCCTCCGAGAACAGTTCGATTGTCTTCGGCCCAATGTCGAGCGCCATGCGATCGGCCGGGATCGGCTGGCCTTCCCCAATCTGCTGCACCACCGCATTCGTTTCCGGCTTGATCGCCACCACGTGATCGATCGGCAAAAGGAACTTAACATTTCGTTGCTTGGCTTCCGCCAGCAGTTGCCGCGCTAGCTCCACTTTGTCGGCTTCGAGCAGCGACTTGCCAATCTCCTGCCCCTGCGCTTTCAGAAACGTGTACGCCATGCCGCCGCCGATGATCAGCGAATCGACCTTGGTCATCAAGTTTCGAATCACGCCGATCTTGTCGCTGACTTTAGCGCCGCCCAAAATCGCCACAAACGGCGGCTCGGGATTTTCCAGCGTCTTTCCCAAGTACTGCAACTCCTTCTCCATGAGCAGGCCAGCCGCCGATTTGGAGACGAACTTCGTAATGCCCACAGTCGACGCATGCGCCCGATGTGCCGCGCCGAACGCATCGTTCACATAAAAATCCGCCAGGCTCGCCAGTTGCTTCGAGAACTTCTCATCATTCGCTTCCTCCTCGGCGTGGAAGCGCAAATTCTCCAGCAGCA
>JBAPQU010000670.1:0-1676 GCA_049280795.1 Candidatus Sulfotelmatobacter sp. | reverse complement strand
CATGCCGCCGACTCCGCACCCACCCCGCTGGTATGCCATTCCGGTGCGCGTTCTATTGGTCACGTTCATCGGTACCCTCCTCACTTTCGCCGTGAGCCTGCTGCTGGGAATCATCGGGACCGTGGTTATATCGTTTCTGCGCCACACCCATCCCAACATGACCGTGGCCTACCGTCTTATCGCCTTACCCGCGGCGCTGAGCGCAGGAATCATTATTTTCGTGCTCGCGCTCATCATGGAAGTCCGCCACTACCGCCAGTCCAAAACCTTGGCCGCGATCGCGAGGGTGAGCTGAGCAAGCGTGAGCTGAAATGAGGATGAGCTGAATGCCAACCGACTTCCGACCTCGTATCGCCATCCCTATGCCACATTCGAGCGACCGCGAATACGCCGAACGCGCGATTCCACAATATGAGCACGCCGTCGAACTAGCCGGAGGCGAACCAGTTCGCATTCCACTCGACCAACCCCGATCCGAAATCATGAAGCTCATCGAACGCTGCGACGGAGTGCTGCTGCCCGGCAGCAACGCCGACGTTGATCCCTCCAGGTTCGGTGCGGCCCGCTCTCCGCACACCACCCTTGCCGACCCGGGCCGTGACGCCGTCGACGAACTTCTGCTGCAGGACGCTTACGATCGGCGCAAACCTGTTCTCGGTATCTGCTACGGCCTGCAAAGCCTCAACGTCCATAGAGCCGGATCGCTAATCCAGCACATTCCAGATTTTCTGCCGGAAGATTTGCGCATGCGCGTGAATCACGAAGCAGGAAAGAAAATTGCGATAGCGCACACAGTCAAGATTGAAAAAGACTCGAAGCTAGGGAAAATAGTGAGCGGCAAAGACCGGGAAGGGCAACACTTGAGCCGCGCCAATACGACTGCGGAGAAAAGTGGAGCTTCGGCTCCTGAGGGAAATGCTTTTGTCGTGGCAGTAAACTCTTCCCATCACCAATCCGCCGACAAAATCGGTGGGGGCCTGCGCGTCGTCGCGCGCTGCTTCGACGACGGTATCATCGAGGCCGTGGAAGGAACTTCTCCGGATCACTTCGTGCTAGCTGTGCAATGGCATCCCGAGCGCTCGGTCGATGACGACGAACCCTCGCGCGCCATCTTCCGCGCCCTGATCGAAGCAGCGGAAACAAGGCACAAGTAAAACTCAGCTCTTCCTGGCTTTCGTTTTCGTCCGGGTTTTCTTCCGCGCTTTCTTAGGATCGCTCCGCTTCTCCAGCAATACCACCACGTGCGCGATCGCCGCATTTTCCAGATTGAGTCCCTCCGGCGTCTTCGCTTTCAACCCAACACAATCGACGTGAACTCCCAACAATTGCGCCACACGCACCCGAATCGCAGCCGCGTGCGGACCAATCTTCGGAGCGGACAGAATCAGGCTGGCGTCGATATTCGCCACACAGTATCCGGCATCGTCCACGCGCTTCAACGCCTCGCGCAGGAAAACGGCGGAGTCCGCACCCTTCCACTTCGGGTCGGATGGCGGAAACAGCGCGCCAATATCGGGCGCAGCCACGGCCCCGAGCAGCGCATCAGTAACGGCATGCAGTAGCACATCGCCGTCCGAGTGCCCGCCCAATCCTTTGTCATGCGCCAGCGAAATGCCGCCAATCTTGAGCGGAATGCTCAGTTTAAATTCGTGGGAGTCGAAGCCGTAGCCGATGCG
>JBAPQU010000669.1:0-2964 GCA_049280795.1 Candidatus Sulfotelmatobacter sp. | reverse complement strand
CGCAGGATCTCGATTTGGCCAAACGAACAAAAAATCTCGGCATGAGCCTGGAATTAACTTTGCTTTTCGATGGTGGAGGGTCGTCCAGCGTTCCGCCCGCATGGACCGGCCAGACTCTGGCTCAGTTGCAAACCGATATTTACAACTACGTGAAGGCCGAAATCATGTCATATCGCCAGGCCGGTACCATGCCCGATCTCGTGTCGATCGGCAACGAGGTTGATACCGGATTCCTCGGCCCCACCGGCAGTCCTACAGGATCTGACTTTACCGGATTCGCGGCCTTACAGATTCAGGCTACGCAGGCCGTAGCTGACGCTGCCTCCGATACTTCCATCGGACCAGCGATCCCAGCGCCGCTCACTTGCATCCACATCACTCCCGCGTGGAATCTCACCCAGTTCTTCACGCTGGCCAATCAAAATAGCATTCCCTACGATGCTATCTGCCAGAGTTACTATCCTTTCTTTCACGGTCCCTTGACCGACGCGCAAGCCGTTCAATCCAATCCCAACAACCAACCCGTGGAGCAGGATGTGCTCGTGGCCGCCGCCAACAGCATCGGCAAGCCTATCTTCATCATCGAGGCGGCTGAGCACTACGAAAATGGATTCGACTCCAACGATCCCTGGTACAGCCCGCCAACTACCACAACGCAGGCGCAATTCCTCACCGATCTTCAGACCGTGCAGCAAGGCCTGCCCAACAATTTAGGAATGGGCCTTGCATACTGGGATGCCGAGGGCGTCAACATACCCAGGTTGAATGGCGGTTATTTCAATGGCGGCACCAATCTGCCGGATGCAATCTACGCGTGGAACGGCCTGACCATTTTTGACAATGCTGATACATCCGGCACCACGAATGTGAACGATCCAAATTACTCAACGCCACTTCCGGCGCTGGACGCGCTCGGTGGGCGATGATCTGTTCTCTGTATTAATACGAACGCTTCTTTCCCCTGCGAGGAGCAGACGATGAAAAAATCCGGCCTGTTGCAGAGTTCCCTGAGCCGCCGCCAACTGCTCAAGGGAGCGGTCAGCACGGCTGCAGTCGTTTCCGCGTCCTCCATCATCGGCACCGGCTACGCGCAGTCTGGGTCTGAAGTGGTTACGCAAAGAGTCCGCGAGAGTTTCGACTTCGGCTGGAAATTTCGCAGAGGCGATTCTCCGGGTGCTGAAGCTTCCGGGTTTTCCGACGCAGACTGGAGAATTCTCGATCTGCCGCACGATTGGAGCATCGAAGGCGGCTTCGATGCGAATGCGCCTTCCAGTTATTGCGGCGCTTATCTTCCCGCCGGTATCGGCTGGTATCGCAAGCAATTCCGCGTGCCGGATTCGTACAAAGATAAAAAACTTACGATCGAGTTCGATGGTATTTACCAGCTCAGCGAGGTGTGGATCAACGGACACTATCTCGGCAAGCGTCCTTATGGATACGTTCCATTTTTCTACGACCTCACGCCACACGTAAAGTTTGGCAGCGAGAATGTTATCGCCGTTAGAGTCGACAACTCCCACCAGACCAATTGCCGCTGGTATTCAGGCTCGGGAATCTATCGCCACACCTGGTTGTTGTCTACGAACAAAATTCATATCGCGCACTGGGGTACGTTCGTCAGCTCGCCACAAATAGCGAAAGAAGCGGCAACACTCCGCGTTAACACGAGAGTTAGCAACGAAAGCCCGAATGCGGCAAGTTGCACGCTCGTCACCACCGTTATCGACCGCGACGGAAACGCAATCCAGAACACTGAGACTACCCAGGATGTCTCCGCCGGCAAAGAACACGAATTCTCACAGCAAATAAATGTAAACTCTCCACACCTCTGGTCGGTCGCCGATCCATATATGTACAAAGTCCACAGCAAATTGCAGGCTCAGGGCCGAGTGGTGGACGAATGCGATACTCCATGCGGCATTCGCGAGGCCGTCTTCAATGCGGATCGCGGATTCTTGTTGAACGGCGAGCGCCTAAAACTCAACGGAGCTTGCCTTCACCATGATGGCGGCGCTGTGGGCGCCGCGGTGCCAGAAAGGATTTGGGAGCGGCGTCTGGAAATCTTGAAGGAGATGGGTTGCAATGCCATCCGCACCAGCCATAACCCTTACGCCGCCGAGTTTCTGGATCTATGCGACGCCATGGGCTTCCTCGTCATGAACGAGGCCTTCGATGAGTGGAAGGTGCCGAAAGGCCAGATTGGCCCGAACGGATACTCCGAATATTTTGATGAATGGTATGAGCGCGACGTGCAAAATTTTGTTCGGCGCGACCGCAATCATCCTTGCGTAGTGTTGTGGAGCGCCGGGAATGAAATCGGCGATCAAGGCAGCCCGCAAGGTCCGGAGACGCTGCAAAAGTTGCTCCAGGTTTTTCGCGCTGAAGATCCCACGCGGCCGGTGACCGCCGGTTGCGACCACATACATTCTGAGCCTGCTTCCGAGGCGGCGACGCCCGAATTTCTCTCTCTTCTCGATGTGGTTGGTTACAACTATGCGGACCGCTGGCGTGACCGGAAAGAAAAGTATTACAGCATCGACCGCCACGCCTTTCCACAACGGCGCTTCGTTGGAACCGAGAGTGAAGCCATGGGCGGCGTCCGTGGCGAATATCCAGACCTGTTCCCCGCAAAAGATCCTTCGCCGGAGTTCTTCCAATTCCTGCGCGGAAGAAACGTCGACGTGGAACAGCTGTGGAAATTTGTCAGTACCTATGATTACGTCGCCGGAGATTTCATGTGGACCGGCATCGATTATCTGGGCGAGTCGCGCTGGCCCATGAAGGGTTCGTCTTCCGGCATCATCGATACCTGTGGCTTCAAAAAAGACGGTTTCTATTTCTACCAGAGCCAGTGGATCGATAAGCCGGTACTGCACCTGTTTCCGCACTGGAACTGGAAGGGGAAAGAAGGGCAAGTCATTCCCGTCACATGTTTCACAAATTGCGACACCGTCGAGTTGTTTC
>JBAPQU010000668.1:0-12965 GCA_049280795.1 Candidatus Sulfotelmatobacter sp. | reverse complement strand
AGGTTCCACCGTGAGGCGAAATTATGAGCGGGAAGAAACGCATCGAGCTTCGCTCGATTGGACCGGGGGCGGCTGTCCCCACATTTTTTCTGACGGTTGCTGCCGTCGCCGTGGTTTGCGCCATCCTCATCAGCGGAGCGCGGGCGCAGACGGCCACGCCGGCTGCCGCTTCGACGGACCCGAAGAAGGCAGAGGAGCAATTCAAAAACATCCAGGCGCTGAAAGGTATTCCGGCCGATCAGTTGATTCCGGCGATGCAGTTCGTCACGGCATCATTGGGCGTCGAGTGCGAGTTCTGCCACGTGGAGGGGGCGTTCGAAAAGGATGACAAGAAGCCTAAGCAGGCAGCGCGGAAGATGATGGAAATGATGTTCGCCATTAATAAAGATAACTTTGAGGGACATCGCGAGGTGACGTGCTATTCATGCCACCGTGGGAGCATCCATCCCGTGGGGACGCCTTTGGTGATGGCGGACGCCAAGTTGGGGACGGGGGAGGCGAAGAACTCCGAAGGTGGAGAAGTAAAGGAAGCTAGCGGGCCGGGCGCGGACCAGTTGATCGACAAATATCTGCAGGTGGTGGGTGGCGCAGCGGCGCTCGATAAGATTACCAGCCGAGTGATGAAAGGGACGATCACGTTCGGCGACCGCAACGTTCCGATCGAAATTTACTCGAAGGCTCCGGACAAGCGGGTGTCGATCTCACACACGCCCGATGGCGACAACATTACCGCGTTCGACGGACACGCAGGCTGGCTGGGCTTTTCGGGACATACGGTGCATGATATGCACGGGCCCGATATCGACGCAGCATCGATGGATGCGGACCTGCAATTTCCGGCGCACTTGAAGGCGATGTTTAGCGAGGCGAAAGTGCGAGGCATGGAGAAGATCGGAGACCACGACACGTATCTCGTGGTGGGGCAGCGTGAAGGCAAGACTCCGCTGGAACTTTATTTTGACGAGAAATCCGGGCTGCTGGTGCGGTTGGTGCGGTACGGCGAAACTCCGCTGGGACGGCTGCCCACGCAGATTGATTATGATGATTACCGGGATGCGGGTGGAGTGAAGATTCCGTTTCGCTGGACGCTGGCGCGGCCCGGCGGAAGGTTCACGATTCAGGTGAGCGATGTGAAGGTGAATGTTCCGGTAAACGACGCTAAATTTGCCAAGCCGCCGGCGCCCGAGGGACAAAAGAGTCCAGCAAAGTGAGAGGTTGGCGCGACATCTAAAGAGGTACCGTCACTACTAACAATTATGACCAAACTTGGCGTGTTCTTGTCATCTTTATTGTTTGTGTTGCCTGTGCTGCAGGGAGTGAACTGTGCAGCGCAGACGGAACTGTCTCCCGCTCCACACCCGATTTTGCTGCACGCTGCGCGCCTGCTGGACGTGAAGAGCGGGCGCATCTTGAAACCGGGCGAAGTTTTGGTGCAGGGCGAACGTATTTTGGAAGCGGGTACATCGGTGAAGCATCCGGCGGGGGCGGAGGTAATCGATCTCGGAGACCGCACGCTGATGCCTGGCTTGATCGATGCGCACGTGCACCTGTTTTTGCATCCAGGCGCGGAGGATTTACAGACGGTGCAGGAATCGGTGCCGCAGCGCACGATCACGGCGTTGTTTGCGGCGCGCGATGACTTGATGGCGGGGTTCACGGCCGAGCGCGACATGGGGACCGAAGGCGCGGGGTCGGCCGATACGGCGGTGCGCAATGCGATTAACGACGGGCGGGCTCCGGGGCCGCGGCTGCGCATTAGCGGAAATGCCATCAACATTCTTGGCGGACACGAGGATGCGATCGGCTACAACCCGGCGCAGCACGTTCTATCCAACGCCGATTACGCGAATAATAAGGATGAACTGATCGCGGTGATGCGCGAGCAGTTTAAGGAAGGCGCGGACTTCACCAAGATTTATGAGACGGGTCCGGATACCGTGCGCGGTGGCAAGTTTTCCACGATTTATCAGTACACGGAAGCTGAGCTGAGCGTGGCAGTTGCGGAGGCGGCGCGGGTGGGCAAGCGTGTCGCGGTGCACGCTACCGGTGAGCCGGGAACGTTGTATGCGGCGCAGGCGGGGGTTGTCTCGATTGACCATGCCAACCAGCTCAGCGATGAGACGATGCGGCTGATGCGGGAAAAGCACATTTTCGCGGTGCCGACTTTTACCATCTTCGAATATTTCGCGGATCATGCGGCTACGCCGGCACAGGCCGCGCATGAGCGCCAGATGCTCGATTTGAAGGTGCAAGATTTTAGCAAGCAGGTCGCGGCGGGAGTTCCGATGGCGGTGGGATCCGATGTGGGACCGTTTCCTCACGGGACGCAGGCGCGGGAGCTGGTGCTGATGGTGAAGTTCGGTATGACTCCGCTGGCGGTGTTGCAGGCCGACTTGATCAATGGAGCCAAGCTGCTGGGTTGGGATGGGCAGATTGGTGAGTTGGAGCCGGGATATCTGGCGGATGTGGTCGCCGTGGCGGGCGATCCGCTGCAGGATATTGGTGCGGTGGAGAAGGTAGGGTTCGTGATGAAGGGCGGGATGGTTTATAAAAAGTGATAGATGCGGACGGGTCAGTGTCAGAAATTCCTTGCGGGGCCTGTGGTGAGTGATAGGTGCAAGGGGTCCTTCGCTCCGCTCAGGATGACAATAGGGTAGGAACTAACCTAGAACGAATCGTCCATCTTCCACTCGCGGTCTGACTCTTCGCCTTCGTTGGTGTCGCGGGTCTGATTGCGTTTGCGGTAGCAGACAAAGACCAAGCCGATGCTCATGAAAGTTGGCGGGGCGATGAGGATTAGGATGCCGCTCTTCAAGGCTTGGATCATGCGAGCGCCCGAGGATGCAGCTTGGGTGTAGCAGAGCGCGCAGCTCTGGGCAAAGGCGGGCACGGGAGCTATCAGGGCGACGACTCCCACCAAGGCAACGCCTAAAATCCAGATTGATCTCGAATACTTCATCTGCTTCATACCCAAGAGGCTACTTCGCCCATGGTACACCGTTTACCAAGCGGTGAGCGTCAGTCCATCCATATTGCAATCCGAACAGAACGGCAACGGTGAAGATCACCACGAACCAGCGCAGGCCGCGATTCTCGTTCAGGTGCATGAAGAATAGAAGCGCGAGTCCAGCCTCGACGATCGCTACCACCAGCATGCGCTCAAACATCTGAGACGCGCTGATATCCTGATAGGCAATCACGAACTGGATGGCCGCCAGTATCAGCAGAAAAACGTAGACGATCAGATCCTTCCCCATTCCGCTATCCTTGTGGGCTTTGTCAGTCGTTGCGGCGGTAGTCATCGTGTTTTGCTCCTGCCTTTACCCGCTTAGTGAGATAGATTCAACAGATAGACCAGCGGAACCACGAACATCCAGACCAGGTCCACGAAGTGCCAGTAGAGCCCTGTGACTTCGAGGTCGTCGGCCCCGTAGCGCCCGCCCTGATATTTGATTCCGACCGCGATGAGCCCGACCACGCCGCCGGTCACATGCAGCAGGTGCAGGCCGGTGATGCTGAAAAATAGCGAACTGAACAGAGGCGTGCCCCAGGGATTATGGAACAGGGTTGCGCCCTCGCCGATCATTCCCATCCATTCCCGAAGGTGCAGGACCGCGAACGCAATTCCGAGAACGGCTGTGATCATGATCCAGCGGAAGGCGCCGGCTTTGTCGCTCTTCTGGGCTGAGCGCACGCCGATCAGCATGGTCAGGCTGCTGGTGAGCAGAATGAACGTCATCAGAGCGACGTTGGTGATGCTGTGAAAAGGCCGCGGCCAGTCGGGGGTGTAGTTGCGTATAAATCCGTAGGCGACGAGACAACCGGCGAAGGTAGCGGTGTCTGCGATGATGAACAGCCACATCGCCATTTTTTTGGCGGGGACCGAGAATGCGGGCGCGGTCATAATTTCGTTCTCGGTCGACCGCGACACGAGCCCATGAATCGAAAGATCGGCTTGGCTCACTTTGCCTCCTACCTCTTTCAGTGATTTAGAGCTTCATCCAAAGCAGCAAAAGCAGATACACCCACAACGCACCCATGAAGTGCCAATAACGCGAAGTCGCAACCAGCGAACTTCGCCGCAGCACGGAGTGATTCAGCTTCACAATCACGCGGACCAGGCCACCCAGGCCGCCCAGCACGTGCAGCGCATGAGCTACCGTGAGCACGTAGAAGAAGGAGTAGCTCACGTTGCTGGCTAGTCCGAAGCCCTGCGACTTGAGTTGCATCCAGGCGAAAGTCTGACCGGCAACGAAGACCAGCCCCAGCAAAAGAGTTATGTAAAGCCAGCGCGCCGGATTTTCTACGTGATCCTTATTCTGGGCGCCGCTCCGAACATCCCCACCCATGAAGCTCGCAATCCGGCGGTTCGCTATTTCCAGCGTGATGCTGCTGGCGATAATCACCAGCGTGTTGAAGTAAAGCACCGGCGGCAGAGTAAAGTGCTGCCAATCGTTGGCCCCGCCCTGGCGCACGATCAAGGCGCTGGTAAAGGCGGCAAAAGTCATGGTGATCGACGCCAGGGCCACCCAGATGCCGGTACTCGCGGGAGGCGGAGAATAATCCCTCACCCGCCGCAAGTCTCCCTCGACCGGGACCAGATTGCGCCAGCCACCGTTGCCGGAGCCCTGGCTTGGTGAATGGTCGATCTTCGGAGGTTCGTGAACCGTTGTCGCCATACTGCAAACTCCCTTGGAATCTGGGCCGCGTCAGGGGCTAAAGCCCGAGTTCCTTAAATCTCTTTTACGGCACGGCTCAAGCCATGCCCTTTCCGAACGATTACTTTTCGTCGTCCGCGTTATTCAATTGTTCGGGCGAGGTCTGCATGATGAAATCGGCGCTCGCACCTTCAACGCCGTACTGAAAGGGGTCGTGGTAAACCACCGGCATCTTGTCGCCAAAGTTGTTGTGCGGCGGCGGTGTGGCCGTGCTCCATTCGAGCGATGTGCCCTGCCAGGGATTGTCGCTCGCAGGCTCACCCTTGAACCGGCTGTAGATCAGGTTGTAAAGGAAAATCAATTGCGCCAAGCCCGTGAACAGGGCCGCGTAGGTGATGAACTTGTGCACTGGGATCAGCGGAATGAGGTAATCGTCGGTGAAAGCCTGGTAGCGGCGGACGTTGCCCGCGATGCCAAGATAGTGGAACGGCATAAAGATGCAGTAGGCGCCGATGAAGCTCATCACGAAGTGAACCTTGCCCAGGGTCTCATTCATCATGCGGCCGGTCATCTTGGGGAACCAGAAGTAGGTCCCGGCGAAGATGCCGAACATGGCCGCGACGCCCATGACCAGGTGGAAGTGGCCGACCACAAAGTAAGTAGCATGCAGCATGATGTCGATGGACGGCTGAGCGAGGAAGAAACCGCTCACGCCGCCGCTGATGAACATCGAAATAAATCCGAGCGCAAAAAGCGACGCCGAGTTGATGCGCAACTTGGAGCCGTACAGACTGCCCAGCCAGACCAGCACAACGATCGTCGATGGAATCGTGATGACCAGCGTGGGAAACGAAAAGGCCAGCGATGAAATGGGATTCATCCCGCTGACGAACATGTGGTGGCCGTAGACCATGTAGCTGAGTACGGCAAGGGATCCCATGGAATAAATCAGCACCCGGTGGCTGAGCATTGGCCGGCGCATGTTGGTGATGAGTACGTGGGAAACGATTCCCATGCCCGGGATGATGGCGATGTAGACTTCGGGATGACCGAAGAACCAGAACAAATGCTGCCAGAGAAGAGTGGATCCGCCGGAGTGCGGCAGAACTTGGTCATTGATCACCAGGTTCGAGGCAACAAAGAAACTGGTTCCAGCGACGTGGTCGAGAATGAGCAGAATGCACGCGGGCATCAGCACGGCGAAAGCGGTCAAGCCCATCACCGAGGTGATGAACCATGCCCAGGCGCTAAGCGGAAGGCGCATCAGCGACATGCCTTTGCAGCGCATGTCGAGCGTGGTGGTGATGAAATTTAGAGAGCCCAGCAACTGGCCGATACAGAAAATTCCAATTGAGGATGCCCAGAGAACGACGCCGAGACCCTGTCCGGGGCCGCCAACAGCACCGACGGCGCTCAGAGGAGCATATTGGGTCCAGCCACCCAGAGTAGGTCCGTCGCTCATGAAGAACGACGCGATCAGCACACAGAAGCCAATGAACGTGACCCAGAACGACATCATGTTGAAATGCGGGAACGGCATGTCTTCGGCGCCGGTCTGGATGGGCAAAAAGAAGTTGCCGAACGCCGCGAACGGAGCGGTTGTAAGCACGAAGAAGACCATGATGGTGCCGTGCATGGTCATCAACTGCAGGTAATACTCCGGGGTCATTACGTCGCCCGGCGCGCCTGTCTTCGAGAGGAGGTGCAGGCCCGGGATGGCATAACTGCCGAAGCCGAGATGGATACGCATGAGCCAGGACAGGAACATGCCGACCAGGGCGGCGAACAATGCCAGCGCGTAATACTGCTTGCCGATGACCTTGTGGTCGATACTAAAGACATGCTTGCGGATGAAGCTGGTCGGCGCTCCATGCGGTACCGCGTGTGCTGTATCGTGCATTGTGCTCACCTCGAGCGAGATCGTTGTGCCTCAGGGCTAAAGCCCGGATTCATCTTGACGCTTTACGCGGCGCTCAAGCGCCGCTCTTCCACGGCCCTGCATGCCTCATTTCAGTCCCCAAATTAAAAGCCGGGCCCTTCCCAACCATTTACGTACCGCAACACCTGAACCTGTTTTCCGCCGGCTACTGCAACGCCGCCTCTTGTTTGATCCAAGCGTCATAATCTTCCGGCGACTTCACTTCGAGATACGCCTTCATGTTGTAGTGCCCCAGGCCGCAAAGCTGGGTGCAGACGATTTCGTACTTGCCAACTTTTGTAGCGGTGAAGTGAACAGTGACATCCAGACCGGGGACGAAATCCTGCTGGATGCGCAGTTCCGGGACGTAGAAAGAATGTCCTACGTCCTTCGCATGCATCAGCAGGTGGATTTCCCGGTTGACGGGAATCGCCATCTCAGCGGTTACGATGTCGTCTTTGGAATCCTGGTCGTTGGTGGTGTCGAGGCCAAAGAAATTCGCATTGGCCTCGCTGATGAGATTGGCGTGCAGCGGGCCGAACTTACCATCCGGGCCGGGGTAGCGGAAGTAAAACGCGAACTGTCCGGCTTGCACCTGGATCGGTATTGCATTGGCGCTGGGAGGCGTGAGATAAACGCTGGCCCACGCCTTAACTCCGAACACGCCCAGAGCCAGACATTCCGTGCCCACCAACAAGAAGGCGGCGATTACCAGACCCGTTGCGCCACCGGGAAACCTCTTGATTTTGTCACTGGGCTTGGTCGTGGAGAACTTCCAGATGAAAAAAGCCAGAAGAAACTGAGAGAGCAGGAACGAAACACCCGCTTCCAACATGGTATCGGTGTACTGTTCGTCGATCAGATACCCGTGGGTGGAGATGTCCTGTGGCATGGGCCACATGTGCATCACGATGGGAATCGCCGAACCAATTGCGATCAGTACGATGATAATCGCGAATATTTTCGCCATATCGCTCCCCGTCTTTGGCCGGCTAAACGCGGCCCTGTATCAAATCGCCGCAGAGTTAGCTGCGGCGATTCATTGACGAATTTTGAACAGCACCGGCTTTGTTCCCGGTTCCTTACTTCGCTTTAAAAGTGAAATCGGCGGTTGCCGAACCGCCAGCCGCGACGGTGACCTTCTGGGTTTGCGTGCCGGCAGCTTCCTGCCATGCCATAACCGTGTAGCTCCCGGGCGGCACGTTGTTAATGGTGTAGGCGCCGTTACTGTCGGTAGTGGCGTACGGGCCCTTGACCACAACAAACCAGCCGTTCATCCAGGGATGGATGTTGCACTTCACAGGGATCACTTCCACGGCCTTCCAGCTCTTCTCGATGGGCGGCGCTCCAGGCGGCTGCGATTGATTCCAGCCGACATTGACCATCGGGTTGGGTAGAGGATGAATGTTGTGGGCCGTCTGATCGCTGGTTTCCACCTTGAACGTCTGGTTAACGTCCATGGCCAACACGTGCGGCGTATACATGCAATTCTTCTGATCGAATAGCGGGAGTGCCGTTGAAGTCGTGGCGGGACCGCTCCAGTCGGAGATATACAGGACAACATTCTCCAGACCTCCATTGGCGCCAGCTACGTAGGTTTCCAGGTGCCCGGGGTCGGTGGCATGGGCCTTCGAACAATAAGGATCCTTCGACATGTCGATGCCCTTCATGTGAGGAGCCGGGCCATCGAGTTTCACGGTTCCGGTAATTTTGCCTTCCCCTGCGGCGTTACTTTTCTGGCCCAGGATCAGAGCTCCACAGCAGACCAATACTATTGCCGATAGTGTACACACGCAATTCTGTAGTTTTCTCATACGATCTCTCTCCTTAAGGCTGCAACAGCCCAGTTTCCAATGGTGACGTAGCCTCTATTGTTGCCCCGCAGGGGCGTTCGGATCAACCGGTTTCAGCGCGAGCTGCCTCGCCATTTCTTTTTCTTTGCTCTTTTGGGACATAAACGTTCGCAGGTAGAAAACCAAGTCCCAAGCCTCGTCAGGCTTGATGTTGTCGGCGAATGACGGCATGGGAGTGCCGTCCAGCCCGGTCATGAAGATTCTGTAAATATCCCGATCAGTATCGCCGCACTTGGGGCGGGTGCCATCGGTAAAGTTGAAGGGTGCGATGGGACGGCCCAGATCGTCGGTAAGAGTCGAGGCCGAGGGCCCGTTGGCCATGCCCTGGACGCCGTGGCACTTCCAGCACTGCACCCTGGCAAAGACTTCACGCCCTGCCTTTATGCGCTCTGGGGTGACCTCCGGTTCGGCAGGAATAGTAATCGGCGTTCCCGGTTTTTCGGTCGTCCAGCGCGGAGAGTAGTGCTTCACCCAAGCTACGAGGTCGGCGCGCTCCTGCTTGGTGAAGGTGCTCCACTGCGGCATGTTGGAGCGGTCGAGACCGCGGGCGATGGTATCGAAAAGATCCTGGTCCGTCGGCAAAGTTCCGGTCGGCGTGGAGCGGCACTTGAATACGCCCAACTGGAAATCACGGGGTTTCGCGTACATCGGGGTATCGATCCAGGTGGCGACTTCGCCGTTGCCATCGCCTAACTCGCCATGGCAAACGACGCAGTAGCGGCGATAGTCGCCTTTGGCATCCTTGGCATGGCCGGTAATATTCCCAACGTGGCTTTCCATGCCCATGCGCGTGTTCAGGTCATACGTCGTGAGCTGTGCCCGCGAAGCCAGCGGGAGCGCCAAAAATGCAGCTGCACCGAGCAAAAGCGACCACATCCGCAATTCTGTTCGCATGTCTATCCCTCTCTAGAAATCGAAGTCGAGTCCCATTAGTATTTCGCTGGTGTTGATGTTGGCGGTCGCAAGGCCGAGACTTGGGCCGGTGCCATCCTGATGCAGCCAGTTGTATTCGTTGTGCCAGGCCAGACCGGCGCGGCTTGTCATGAACGGGTTGTAGCGGAAGCCGATGGTGTATGACGTGATGTTGCCGAAGTTGGAGGGGGTTGGACCGGTAACGCCGTTGGCTCCGGTGGTTACATAGCTCGCGCCGTCGGCCTGCTGCGACATCCGCTCCGCTTCATACCTGGCGATGAAGATCAACTGCGGACTATATACGTAGTGGCCTTCGAAGGTAGCGCCGTTCCAGATCGGCGACTGCGATCCCACGGGAAGAGTCGACCCCGGAACGTTGTTCGGAGGGCAGCCGTTGGGAATGGGACCGGTGCAGGTTGTGCCGCCATTGCCGTCGGAGGCGATTGCATTGCCGTAGCCTTGTCCAAACCACGGATTATCCGAGCCATGCTGGGTGACGACCGTAAGATCGACGTGCGGGCCAAAATAGAATTGCCCGACGAAGCCCTCGCGGCTGTAGCCCTTGTTGACAACGCCGGAACCTGGAATGGGTATGCCACCATTTGAAGTCAGATAGTAGGTTGCCGCTTCTCCCGCCATGGCGTAGAAGCCGATTCTTTGCACTCCCAGCCGGCCCGCGTCAAATGCCTGGCTGCCTGCAAAGAAAGCCGAGTAGGAGTTGGCACCGGTGCTGAGGTTTACATTTCCATCACTGGAGCTGACCAGGGATGCGGAAATGCGCGACCGATCATTCCAGGAGTGCCCCATATATTCGATACCGAGTTGGTTGTCTCCAATTTGCCCGAAGCTGTTGCCGTCACCAACCGGGATGAAGTGATAGGTCTGGTAAACGCCGCCGTTCCCGGTCAACGTCAAAATGCGCTTTTCCGAGAGCAGGTTGTCGAGTTCGAATCGGCCCAGCTTGAAGTTGAGCCATGAGCTATGAGCTATGTTGTCGAAGCGAACGAAGACCTGTTCAAAGTGAAAAGCGCCGGTCGAGTCGGAGGATGGCAGCAGGTAGAAGGAGATGTTCTTCTCCAGCGTTCCGGCCGTATGGAAGTCGAGGCCGCTCAAATCGAAGCCGGAACTGGAGATGCGCTGGACCGCTCCATTCGTGGCGGTTAAGGTTCCGCCCGCGTAGGTGTCAACTTCGACCTTGCCGGTGCTTACGCGGTGCCAGATGGGCGTGATGCGGAAGACGACCGGCCAGTAGCCGGGGTTCTGCCAGATCGGGGCATCGCGATCGTTCATGATCTGGTAGCCGTTGTCCTTGAACTTTTGGCCGAAGTAATTCAGCATCGGCCAGGACTCGTGGCAGGCTGAGCAGCGCAGACCGTACTTGCGGGCGAAAGCCGGCAGGGCGTGCGCGGGTTGGCTGCAAGTCAAAATTACGGGAGCAACAAACAGAGCCAAGAAACATACGGACGTCGCAAAGCGAACTACCTGGCTAAGTCGAGAACACTTCAAAACGCGCATGGCCGGTCTCCTCGGCATCGAATCGATATCTGTTTTGTTTTAGAACTGCATCACCAAAGCGTCAAGGCGCTATAACATCAAGAGTAAACGGCTTGGCGACGAACCCTTATTCTCGCTCCGCCGCCGAAGTAGAACCACGCTTTGGGTCCTACCACTGTACCGGGGGGGAATCCTACTACGCTCGCGAGTAGTAGTGCAAGAAGTTTTACAAATTTTTTACAAGCCAGCCTTGACAAGGCTTTCCGGCGCTAGTTGGGCACCAAATCTTCCGCACGGGTTGACAGGTTCGCGTCCTGAGTACGAGACTCTGGGAGTTGCACGGAGATGTATGGTGAATCGGCGGACGGATTTTCGAAGCGAGGGTTCGGGGGAAAAGCGCGGCGGCTCTGCCCTTACTTGCGCTAAGCGCCGTTGTTGGCGGTTCGCGCATTGTACCGGATATGGCACAGCGACCTGGGTTTTCCTGCTTGCAGTGGCGCTTCCTCTTGCCGGCCGCACAAAAGACAAGCTGACTTATGGCGAAGGGCTGGTCGTCAACATTTCCCTGCCGGCGAGTGAAGTCGAGCAGGTGGTGCAAGACGTCACAGAGAACGGCATTATCCGGGGAACCAAGGAATACAACAAAGACGAATTTGTTTCCGGAGCGAAAGCCGCCGACAATTCGAACGCCTTCCAACCATGGAAGGATGCGGGCAAGGTTTTTTACAAGATTCGCGAGCAGGCCATCGACCCGCGCAACTTCAAGGATAGCGGCGATGTGGGGACGCTGGTCGTGCGATATGTGGTGATCCCTCAAGGCAAGAACACGCTTCTGCGCATTGATGCAGTGTTTGAAGAAGAATTCCGCCACATTGTGCATCAATCTGATGGCTCGGTCGAAAGCAACGAGTACAAGGACATCCGTGAGCACCTGGATGCAATCGAGCTGATGAAGCGGCAAAACGTCGAGGCGGCGGAAGAGCGGGCGGAGATCCTGGCGAAAAAGCAGCAAGTCGCGCGGGGCGTTATTGATGCACCCGCGGAGAATTCGTCTTCCTCTTCGTCTTCCATATCTTCCACATCATCGTCCGCCCAGCCTGCGGCGCAGGATCTGGATACGCAAACGGCCGCTGATTCAAATTCCGCGGCCGACGCGACTCCACCTGTGGAACAGCACACTGAAACTGGCATTGCAGGGCAAGAGCCGCCGGGGCAAACGCTGGAAGAACACGTGAAATATTTGCGCAAGCAGGTGGAACGGCTGGTGAAGTCGCCGGGGGCTCCACTGAAGTCTGCGCCCTTCCATACCGCGAGCACGCTGCAATCGCTGCCGACAGGCACGGAAGTGCTGATTGTGATCTCTACTCCCTACTGGTACGGAGTGGAGACGCACGACGGGCAGCATGGATGGATGATGCGCGAAGAGTTGGAGCAGCCATGAAAAAGTGCATGGCACCATTTCCTCGCACATCAGATCGTCACGTATTCTGGTGCGCGCTATTGGCCGCGGTCGTCGTCGTTTGCGGCGTGCGATCGAGCCTGGCGCAAGGCGGCGGATATGATCGGGCTTTCCCTCAGTCGAAAGCCGCAGTAGAGAAAGTTCTGAAGGAAATGCAAGGGGCTGCCTCGGGGCGCCTTCCAGTTCTGGAGGGTTTCGCTACGTCGACGGAACATCCTCTGGACCGCTACCAGCGGGGCTACTATCAAGCGAAGTTTCAGGTAACCGCGGGGCCTGCTGGCGGAGCGGTTGTGCACATAAGTGTGGAGGTGACGGCCTGGTATGCGGACCCAGTCGCTGCTCACTCCGGGTACCACTTGTTGACCTCGAACGGACGCCTGGAAGCGGATCTGCTGGATCAACTCTCCGATCAACTGGCGGCGAAAGCGCCCGCAGCGGGTTCAACCACCACTGCCAGCGCGGGCCGGGCTTCCTCAGGACAAAGCATTTCAGGACAAGGTAGCTCGGGGCAAGCCGCGAAACAGACGGGGAAAACGACTGTCGCGCAAGATTCCGCCATTCCGGCGCCGATGCCGAGAATTCCGGAGAGCGGAAGCAGCTCTTTGGCGCAAGGTCTGGCCGAGCAAGAAAAAGCTGGAACCGCAGCGACAGCCCCTGACAAAACTCAGGCT
>JBAPQU010000667.1:0-1950 GCA_049280795.1 Candidatus Sulfotelmatobacter sp. | reverse complement strand
CTTGGAATACCTTCTAACTACCGACGCCGACCTGGGACGGCGAAGCGACGACATTGCCGCTTACTTCGAATTGGCGAAGGAAGGCGAAAATGTTGACGGCGAATTGCGCCGCGAGCTCGATGCGCTGAGCACGCTGGTCGATAAGCTGGAGACTGAGACGCTGCTCTCCGGCGAAAACGATGCGCTGAATGCGATTGTGACCATTCATCCGGGAGCGGGCGGGACGGAATCGCAGGACTGGGCCGACATGCTGCTGCGCATGTATTTGCGCTGGGCGGAGCGGCAGGGATTCGAGACTGTTCTCTACGACTACCAGCCGGGTGAAGAAGCGGGGCTGAAGTCGGCGACCTTCGCGGTGAATGGCGAATATGCTTATGGATTGCTAAGCAGCGAAATCGGCGTACACCGGCTGGTGCGCATTTCTCCCTTCGATCAGGCCAAGCGGCGGCATACTTCCTTTGCCAGCGTTTATGTCTCACCGGAAATCGATGACAGCATTGAAGTGGTGATCAAGCCGGAAGATATCCGCACGGATACCTACCGATCGAGCGGTAAAGGCGGTCAGCATGTGAATACTACGGATTCGGCGGTGCGGATCACGCACATCGCTACGGGGCTTGTCGCGAATTGCCAGAACGAGCGCTCGCAACACAAGAATCGCGAGCGAGCTATGAGCATGCTGCGATCGAAGCTCTATGAATTTGAGATGGAGAAAAAGCGCGCGGCTTCGAAGAAGATTGAAGATTCAAAACTGGATAATGATTTCGGATCGCAGATTCGATCGTATGTGCTGCAGCCTTATCGGATGATCAAGGATCATCGCACTAAGACCGAGGTTGGGGATGTGGACCGCGTGCTTGATGGCGATTTGCAGCCGTTTATTCGGGCTTATTTGTCGGCTCGGCGCGGGGAGAAGCAGGAGAAATCTTCGTGAGGGCAGTGCGGGAAAAAGTCGTGAGTGCAGGAGCTACAGGCAAAAAATCTTTACCACAGAGGACACGGGGTGCGCACAGGGTAAAGCTTGGGCCTCGATTTTTGTTGGCTTTTGTTTTTGCGGCGGAGAAGCATGCGGGACAGACTCGTAAGGCTTCTACGATTCCTTATATTGCGCACTTGATGGGAGTTGCTTCTCTGGTGCTGGAGTTTGGCGGAGATGAGGATATGGCGATCGCGGCGCTGCTGCACGATGTGGTGGAAGATTGCGGCGGCGCGCCCACGTTGAAGGAAGTGCGGCGAGGGTTTGGGGCACGCGTGGCAAAGATTGTGGATGGCTGCACGGATTCAGACATCGAGCCCAAACCGCCGTGGCGTGAGCGTAAAGAGAGTTACATCCGGCATTTGAAAAATGCGGATGCGGACACCCGGCTGGTTTCAGCTGCCGATAAGCTGAACAATGTGCGTTCGATTCTTGCCGACTACCGGGATGTGGGGGAATCGGTTTGGGCACGGTTCAACGGTGGGCGTGAAGGAACTCTTTGGTACTATCGGGCATTGTTGCAGGAGTTCTTGCGACGCAAGCCGAACCGGCTGATTCTGGAGTTGGAGCTTGCGGTGCGGGAGCTCGAGGCTGGGGCGGAAGCGGGCGCTCCGCGTGGTTCGGTTTCTCGCAAGTCTTTTCCTGGTAAAACTTTTCCTCGTAAGTCTTTTTCCCGTAAGCCCAGGAGGTGAATGGATGCCGCGACAAATCGATTTAATTCGCGCCTCCAAGTTGCCGTCGAACATGATGCAGTTTGCGGCGAAGGGAGCGCTGTCGGTTCCGCCGGACGAGAATCTGGAGATTCTGGTTTACCTTGCCAAACACAATCAGGTGTTTGGTTCTCTCGCTCGGATGACGTTGGCGGGGTGGGACGAGAAGTCGTCGCTTGCGGCGGCGGCGGATCCAAAGACGGCGCGCGAGGTGCTCGACTATCTGGTGTCGCCGGATAATCTGCGTCCCAAACTGCTGCCGGC
>JBAPQU010000666.1:0-3005 GCA_049280795.1 Candidatus Sulfotelmatobacter sp. | reverse complement strand
GGACAACTATGCATTCTCGCCCGACGGGCAGGAGATTTGCTACACCTCGAATCACGACAAGAATCCTGCTGCTTCCACCAATAACGATTTGTGGATCGTCCCGGTCAACAGTGGAGGCCTAGTCTCTGGAAATCGCGTGACCATACTTCCGGCGGAGCCTAAGAACATCACCGCCGACAATCCCGCCAGTGACTCAACGCCGCTCTATTCGCCCGATGGCCGCTACATCGCCTACCGCGCCCAGCAGCGTCCGGGATACGAGAGCGACAGATTCCGCCTCATGCTGTTCGACCGGAAGACGGGCGAGAAGAAGAATTTGACGGAGAATTTCGATCGTTGGGTGGGAACCTTTGTGTGGTCGCAAGATCCCTCACGGATTTATTTCGCAGCAGAAGATAAAGGGGTACAGCCAACCTTCGCCCTCGATCTATCCCCAAGCAAATCGACTGACACGAATTATGCGTCATGCGATGCGTGTTCAAATTCTATTCACAAATTGGTCGAGGATGGAGGCTACGACGACGATTTCGTGATCGCACCCAATGGTTTAGTTTTCTTCACAAAAATGACAGCGAAGATGCCGAACGCTATCTGGTCGATGGAGGAGACATGCGTTATTGAATCATCGACGGAAAAAGGAAAAATGCATGATTGCCACGACGGTGGATTCTCCGAAAAGGTGCGCGTTTCTATAAATCATGATGCTCTGTCGCAGGTAGAGATGGCCCTTCCCGAAACCTTCTGGTTTACTGGCGCACACAACGACAAGGTCGAAGGCTTCTTGGTCAAGCCGCCGAACTTTGACCCCAGCAAGAAATATCCCGTGAAGTTCCTCATCCACGGCGGCCCGCAAGGCGCCTGGGGAGACGACTGGAGCTTTCGCTGGAATCCCGAACTCTTCGCGTCACCGACTTCATCGACACCCAGCGGCTACGTGGTCATCATGATCAACTTCCACGGCTCGACCGGCTATGGGCAGAAGTTCATTGACGCCATCAACGGCGACTGGGGTGGCGCTCCGTTTGAAGACCTGATGAAGGGCCTCGACTACGCCGAGAAGACTTACCCGTTCATCGATAAAGACCGCGAGTGCGCGCTGGGCGCCAGCTACGGCGGTTACATGATCAACTGGATTCTCGGCCACACCGACCGCTTCAAGTGCCTGGTGGCGCACGACGGCATGTTCAACGCCGAATCCGCCTGGGGCACCACCGAGGAACTCTGGTTCAACGACTGGGAGTTCAAAGGCACTCCCTACGACAACCGCGCCAGCTATGAGAAGTGGTCGCCGCACCAGTACGCGAAAAATTTCAAGACGCCGACGCTAGTCATCCACAGCCAGCGCGACTACCGCCTCGATGTAAGCGAAGGCTTGCAGCTTTTCACCACGCTGCAGATGGAAGGCGTGCCCTCAAAGATGCTCTATTTCCCCGATGAAGGCCACTGGGTGCTCAAGCCGCAGAACTCGCAGCTTTGGTACAAGACCGTGAACGACTGGGTCGATCAATGGACGAAACGGTGATCTCGTCCCGTTAGGGATGAGTGAAGATAGCCCGGCGTTTTAACGCCGGGTAGATAGCGCCCCTGGAAGCAAGTCCCGTTAGGGACTTCTGAGATCATCCCTCGAATCGAGTTTCAGCTGTGCCTCCGGCACGGGCGTCGTGTTAGAGGACCGATCCCGCCAGTAAACTGGCGGGCTATCTTAGATGGTCCCTCCGGGACCTATCAAAATTCGCCCCCGCGAAGCGAATGCCGCCCTCCTATAAAAACCGGAACTCTTCTGCGCTCCGGACTACCCGTAGGTGGTGTGTTCTCGTTGCGACTGGCGGTCGGAATGCTCTCCATCGCATCCTGCAGCGCGGCCGTGGTTCCAGCTGAAACCTGGATTTCAACCTCCAGCGGGCCGGTGAACGATCCCGCCGATGGCACGAAGCTGGCCAAGCCATTAACGTCACTCAGCACAGCACTCTGGCTCTCACCCAGGACGACAAGCATGCCCGTTTGGGTAACCGTAGGGTCAGCAGGTGCAAGCACGGGATTGTCCCCGGCCGCGCGTAACACGGTGGATTGAAAGAACACGCTTGCCGCGAGGACGGGATTTGGTGGCGACGAGGAGTCCGTCACGCGCACCACCAGCGGCTGAAACGGACTTCCGTTGACAACCTGGCCCGCCCCAGACACGGCCTGCAAATTCAGTTGCGCGGCGGCCACCGCGTTCCCATAGACGGTCGCGCAAGCACTGCCTCCGGCGACGCAAGCGGTGAGTTGCACGTTGGCGGTGAAGTTCGTCAGCGTCAGCGTGACCGAGGCGTAGCCGGCGCTGTTGGTTGTCGCCGCGTCAGTAGACCTCGGACACCCAGGAATGGTGGTGGGATTGAGAGAACCGGAACCCTGGACAATTGAGAAGCAAACCGTGGCTCCGCTTATAGGTGCGCCTGTGCTCAAGACTCGCGCCGTAACCGGCACGCTGACAGTCGCACCTTGGGCGACCCAGAGATAGGGCGTGGTTACGCCGATGGCCGTGGGGGAAGATGTCGCGAACAGTGTTGCGGCAACTGACTGCGGAGGGTTATACACGCCGGGCGCCAACGTTGCCGTGATGGATGCGACTCCAGTAGCCCCGGGCGTAACCCACGTGGAAGCCATTCCACTTTCGTCGCTGGTTACTGAACAATTGGATACGCCGCCGCAGACCGAGAGCTCGGCGCCGTTTGTAGTTGTCCATCCTACGGTCGCTCCGGCTACCGGAGTCACGCCATCGGACGCAACCACCCGCACGCTGACCGGGTTGGTGGCCTGGGCCCCGACCGGCGTTGGAGGATTGGCCCCCTGCAACACGATGATCTTGTCGGTGGAAGCGGCCCCGAAGGTGAGTGCGTTCGTCATGACAGAGGACGCTCCGCTGACTGGGTCGGTGACAGTGATGGTTTGTGGTCCATCGCCTTGTCCGGGAGCGGTTACCAGCATCTGGCTGGCATTGGTGGCCAGCAGGGGCACGCTGGCGC
>JBAPQU010000665.1:0-2795 GCA_049280795.1 Candidatus Sulfotelmatobacter sp. | reverse complement strand
GCCTTAATTTTTTGGATGGGAGGCCTTTTACCACGGAGGCACAGAGACACGGAGAAACCCGGAAAAGCTCAAAAACACCCTACAGATTTTCTCTGTGTCTCTGTGACTCTGTGGTGAAAAGGCTTGATCCACAGCTCAATTCAGGAGAGAACCGATGATCGTCAACATGTCAGAGAAAGCAACTGAACAGGAGATTGCGCACGTGATCGAGCGCATTCGCGAAGCCGGTTACCAGCCGCATGTTACGCGCGGAGTGGAGCGCACGATTGTGGCTGCGGTGGGAAACGGGCGCCGTCACGAAATTGAGGCGCTGCTGGTCGCGCCCGGGGTAGAGAATGTCGTCCCCATCGCCCAACCTTTTAAGCTGGTGAGCCGGCAAGTCAAGCCTGAGCGATCCGTGGTAACCGTGGGAGGGGTTGCGATTGGCGGACCGGAAGTTGTGATCATTGCCGGACCCTGCTCGGTGGAATCGCGTGAACAACTGCTCAGCACGGCTCACGCGGTAAAGCGTGCCGGGGCCGCAATGCTGCGTGGCGGAGCCTACAAGCCGCGGACTTCTCCCTACGACTTTCAGGGACTTGGCCTAGAAGCGCTAAAGATCTTGCGCGAAGCTCGTGAGCAAACCGGCCTGCCCGTGGTCACGGAAGTGATGAGCACGGAAGATGTGGACATTATTTGTGAACATGTGGACATGCTGCAGGTGGGCGCGCGAAACATGCAGAATTTCGCCCTATTGCGCAGGCTGGCAACGGTGACCAAGCCAATTCTTTTGAAGCGCGGGCCTTCCGCGACGGTGAAAGAGTGGCTTCTGGCAGCGGAGTATCTGCTTTCAGGAGGAAACTCTCAGGTTGTGCTTTGCGAGCGTGGCATCAAAACGTTTGAAACAGAAATGCGCAATACTTTCGATCTCGCGGCTGTGGCGTTGGCGCGCGATCTCTCGCATCTGCCGGTGATGGCCGATCCTTCGCACGGGACGGGAAAACAAAGTTTGATCGCCGCGGTCTCGCGGGCAGCCGTGGCAGTGGGAGCGGATGGATTGATTATTGAAGTTCATCCCTGTCCAGAGCGGGCGCTTTCAGACGGAGCGCAGTCGTTGGATTTTGCTGGGTTTGAGAAGGTGATGAAGGCTATTGCGGAGCCGCTGCGGCGGGCTGCAGTGCCGGCGTAAGGGGGATCAAGATCCCTTCACCACAGAGTCACAGAGACACAGAGAAAATCTTAAAACTTGTTCTTGTTTTCTCTGTGCCTCTGTGTCTCTGTGGTGAAATGCTTGTGGGTCAGATGCCGGGGCGGCTGTCCCCACACAAGCTCACGCGAGCATTCTAGTGAGCCGAAGTTGCTGCCGGAGATTTAATTTGCATAGCAGGGTCGCCCAGCAGATTATATGTCCTGCGGACACCCAGATCGGTGATGCCGGATTTTGCGTTCAGAATGGCATCTCCCAAAGCCGGCTGCGGCGAAGTCATGGCACCCTGCACCACCAACTTATCGAGATTCGTTTGTGGCGGTGCCTGGTTGAGGCCGCTCGAAGCTAAGACTGCGACTGCTCCTCCATTCGGAGCGAGCATTAGGGTGACCGCCAGCGGCGCGTCGTAAACATCCTGGAAGAAACCATTCAGGCAATCCATGATGAGAAAGACCGGCAAGGAAGAGCCGTTGGTTAATGAGTTCGCAACGGTGTTGTTGAAAAGATTGTCGCCCGACCATTGTTCTTCGGAGCCGTGCCCCGCGTAATTCACCAGCAACTCTCCAGAATTAATTGCGGCGAGGATTTCCTGCTGAGCTTGCGGAATGGTCATGGTGCCGGCGAAAACATCCGTGACCTGCATGGTAGAGGGCAGTTGCTTCTGCACGAACGTGCTGTCCTGCGTAAAGTCTATGGTGTCGTTCACGTCCGCCACCATGAGGGCCTGTGAGGTCCAGGGACCGTTCGTAGATTGGCCTTCATAGGTGGCAATTTTGTTGGCAACAAGCTGCGCTTCGGCCGTCGTGCTGACGGGAAGGCGTCCGGTGGCGATAGTCGGCATACCGCTATCGTTGAAGTCCGAGAACCAATCGTCAGAGGCCGTCACCAGCATGCTGGTTGGCACGATCTTCGTTGGAATGAAGTCCAGGTGACCGAAGCCGAGGTAGTTACGCGGATCGAGCGATGCCCGGCCGTTGAGCAGCAGGTAGCGCGGCGCAATATGCCAGGCCTTAACCGCAACTTTCAAAAAGTCACGGATGGCGAATGGGCTGTGCTGGCCGAATGTAAATTCGTCATACAGCTGGTCGACCGGTACAACGACGGCTGATGTGCCTTGCTTCTCGTGCGCTTGAATCAGCGGAGTCAGAGCACCGGCGAAGTCCGCTGGGGAAACCATTACGATTTCGCTGCCACGTTGAGTGCTATGCCAATGCGAGGGATGGTTCTCGCGAATTCCCAGCGCTGATGCAACTCGGTCTTGCGCCAAAGCCAGCAGCGTGTGGCGAGCCGAAGCGGAAGGCGCGCTGGTCGACCATGGAACCTGCACTACGATTGCATATTGGCTCGGATTTGAAGCAGTTTCAGATACGATTTGAGGAGTCAGCGCCACAGGCTGGCCCGGGTTCGTGATATCCAGCACTGCTATGGGATTTTGAGCGAAGCCCGAAACTTTCAGTTCATCTCCGGGTCGGCCCGAGAAAATCAAGCTGTCAGAGTCTGCAACGTAGGTGTGGGGATACGTGATGCGGATCGACTGCACCAGGCTGAGATCGTATTCACCGTCCTGGGAAGTGAACGTTACGGTATTGTCTCCTTCTTGCAGCAGGCC
>JBAPQU010000664.1:0-3046 GCA_049280795.1 Candidatus Sulfotelmatobacter sp. | reverse complement strand
GTGTGGGAATCTATTTCGCTCCTGGGGCGGATTACTACCGGTTCATTGGCATCGAAGTTACGCGCAGCGCCGGCACCGGATCGATCAGGAGCCTCATCAACACGAACGGCGCGAGCAACGTCATTTTCGATCGCATGTGGATTCACGGAACCGACACCGATTCGACTCTCTACGGCGTGACTCTTGACACCTCGAACTACATCGCGGTCATCGATTCCTATCTCAACAATTTTCATTGTCCGAACACGGTCACAAGCTGCGTCGACAATAAAGCGATCACCGGAGGTTCCTCGGCCACGACTCCCGAAGGCACATGGAAGATCGTCAACAACTTTCTGGAAGGAGCCGCTGAAAACGTCGGATTTGGCATCCCGGGTTCGAGTTCGACTGTTGCTCCGACAGATATCGAAATCCGCCATAATTACTTCTACAAACCAACCTCATGGATGCTTGGCGACCCGAACTACAACGGTCTTGCTTTCGCGGTCAGGGACCACATCGTTTTCAAGAACGGTTCACGAGCTCTGATTGAGGGTAACGTTCTTCAGAATTCGTGGGCGGGATTCGGAACAGCTTACGGGCAGGAAATGGGCCCTACTTTCATCCTCACGCCGAGAATTGCCGGCGCAGCCGGTTCGTGTCCAGGTTGCTGGGTTACCAACATTACCGTCCGCTATAACTACGCTTCGCATCTCCCGCAGGCTTTCGCCGTCTCCAGTCCGGCGAATACCACGGAAAAATACGCCTCGGGGAACAATAACTTCAGCATCCATGACGATGTGTTCGACGACCTGAATTATCCGGGATGTTCCGGATGCAGCACCATCTTTACCAACGCTATCTTCGGAGGCACTAATGCCGTTGTTCCTCCGCCGGACGACGTGCTCCAGAATCTCACGATCAATCACATCACCGAGATAAGTTCCGGCACACCGATCGGGATGCTGAAAATCGGCGGAACGACGGCTGCCTTTCCTCCGCAGGAAAGCAACATCGTAATCACCAACTCGATTTTTTACGCGGGAACAAATGGCTTTGGCACTCCCGGCGGCGGTACCGCAAACTGCGAAGATATTTTTCCGGGAGAACCTGAAGCCATCTTCAACAATTGTTGGAGCTCGTACACATTTGCTGCGAACGTTGTTGTAGGCGGCAGTTTGCTCAAATATAAGAATCTAACCTGGCCCGCAACCACATATCTGCCAACCGTACCCACCAGCATTCAGTTCGTCAACCTGAACGGTGGAGTTGCGGGTAACTATCAACTCGAGCCCACCAGTCCATACTCTGGCGCAGGTATTGACGGCCTGGATATCGGCGCAAACATAAGTTCGGTTAATAGCTATACCAGCGGGTCGCTTGACGGTGCTTGGTGACCGCCTTAGCGCAGTAACTAGAGAAAAATGAAGGGCACATCTTTGATGTGCCCTTTTTTATTGCATGGAAAGGCTGCCTTACAGCTTCGGTCGTGAGCCTTACTGCGACAGTAGAATCGGCTGCACACCAACCTGCACGGTCGAACCGCCTAATGCAGCGCTGGTGTTTCCAGAGGTGAGAGTAAGGAAACTCGTAAAGGGCCCGCTGAAAGTGTAAGCAGAAGTTGTACAGTGCCCATTCGAGCAGGTTTGCGAAGAGTCCCAGACCGCAAGCGCCTTGCTGCGGTCTGCTTTAGTGATACCGCAGGTCCACACTCCAACATTTGGCGGCATGGGGCCGGAACACGGTGTCGTCACTGTGTTTCCCGTCAACCAGGTCTCAACCTGCTGGTAGGCGATTCCGGTTTCACAAAAAAAGCCAACGCTATTGGCCACTCCAGAGCCCAGGCAAGGTCCGGTAGGGGAATTGGTATCGCTCCACAGAGCCTCTTGCTGGCTGATATCCCAATCGTAGTAGTAGGTTCGTGCGATGCCTTGACCAGCTTGAATGAGAAGGTGCGAGGCTATGAAAGCGGCGTTCAGATCGGGATCGCCCAGACCATTCGGGCCGTAACTGAATTCCGTATCCCACAGCGGTTTTGCCAGGTCAGTGGCATCGCCTGCCAGGGCCGTCTGTATGTTCTGCACGATCAGCACTTCATTCTCCGCTAGCGGCGTGGCCGTCGCTGAAGTGTATGTGTAGCCATGAAAATTGATGATGTCCGCTTGCGCGCTTCCAGTCGTGCTATTTGCGGCGGTAGCCAAATACGCGGCCATCTTAGCGGCCGCGCCGGCGCCGGGATATGCCAGGTCAGCAAAGGAAGGACTGAGAAACTGGGCATTGGGATTCGCTGCCAGGATCGTATTCCGCGTGTCCTGCGCCATGCGCACCAGTTGTGCGTTCGTGCCGGTAGGCGACCATTCCGTCGTGATGTTAACTTCGTTCCATATCTCGTAATACTTGATCTGCGTTCCCGCGTCCCGTACCAGCGCGGTCAGGAAGTTGATGAGGGGTTGGTCCGAGCCGCTCCCATCTGGATTGAGTCCCGCGGGCGGGTCGCATCCGCCGGGCAGGTTGGTGACGTTATAGGTGGCACAACTTGTGTCGTTCGGAGCCGAAGAATAGAACGGCGGTGTGTTATAGACCGTATAAACCACGTCCACGCCGGCGGCCTGCGCAGCTGCCAGTCGCATATTGAGGCGGGTGAAATCGTAAACACCCTGGGAAGTCTCGATGTCGCTCCATAGCACGCTGCTGTCCAGAGTGCGATAACTGCCGAAAGGGATCGTGGGATAGGGGAACTCCCCAGCCACGGCGCGGTTGACGTGCATGCCGAAGAAGACGGCGCCCGGAGTACTGGGGGGAATCGGAGTAATGGGCTGAACCGACGAATTCGATGTACCACCGGCGCATCCCAACAGCATGCTACAAAGCAGAATTACCGACGTTGCTGCCATGTGAGTAAGCGTCAAGCGGTGGCAGCCTAATTTATGGCGGTATAAGTTAAAGTATGTCTGACACATCTGCTTTTCTCATCCTCACTTTCCGAGAATCCAGACAAGTTACAGAGATGTAGCCATCCTTCGCGGAGGTTGTAAGAAAAAAGCCTCCGAGCTCTGACCGTCAAGCT
>JBAPQU010000663.1:0-6381 GCA_049280795.1 Candidatus Sulfotelmatobacter sp. | reverse complement strand
CCCCTTGATCGCGCCCCGGCACCACCAGCCAGGAGACCGGCTGCGGTGAAGTTGTCTGGCAATCGGCATCTCCCGACGGAACGACGCCGACGAGCCAGCGCCACTTCTAGTTCACGGTAAACTTTGTCAGGCTGTTTGCCGTACCACCGGGTGTAGTGATGGATATCGTCACCGTTCCCGCCGCGAGTCCTGACGGCACATCCGCCGTGACCTCCGAGTCCGAAACCACAGTGAACGTCGTCGCCATCACCGCGCCAAATTTCACCGAAGTGGCTTGAATCAACCCGGTACCGTTGATCGTCACCGGTGTACCCACTGAACCACTCGACGGCGAAAAGCTCGTGATCTCCGGCTTTACTCTGAATGTCTGCGGACTGGTCAGCGTCGTCGAACCCGTGGTTACTGTGACCGCTCCTGTTTTGGCTCCAACCGGAACCACCGCCGTTAGATAGGCGCCGCCCGAACGCGTCACCGACGTAGAAGCCACGCCCCCGAACTTCACCACCGAGGAACTGCTAAAGCCCTGCCCGAACATTCCGACGCGTGCGCCCACGAGCTCTGTTTTTTGCGTGGGCTCCAGATTCACAAATGCTGCATCGCCCGTTGCTACGCTGAAGAAAACTCCCTCGCAAGACGTGCAGGAGGTGGGACCGCCCGAGGGGGTTGTTCCATACACCTTTCCATTCGTATTCTGAATCAGCGTGGACAAAGGCAAGTTCCCATCAACCGGTGGGTTCGGGAACAGGAAGGCTGTGAACACGTTGGCCGGAGTCAGTTTGTAGATGCTGCCGTTGCCGGTAGGCCCGTAAGCCCCGTTCACACCGTAAAAGCTTCCGTCGGTCACTTGCAGAAGATTCACGTTCGTCCTGCCGGCATTGTCTACACAGGAGGCATCGGTCGTTTGGACGAAATCGTGTAGATCGGTAGAGACTCCGGCGGTGGTCAGCGAGTAGATACTTCCGAAGTTATTGGCCGCCCCCTCGTTCGTGGCTCCATACAGCTTTCCATTCTTGCCCTGAATCACACCGGTACATGGATTGTACCCACTTGCAGACGTGAAGCCGTAAATCTCCGTGAAAATGCCTGCCGTGCTGACCTTGTACACGCACCCCACGGTCCCGGTGAGTGCGCAGCTGTAGAGCGTGCCATAAAGATTGCCATCGCTGGCTTGGAACAAACTTGAAGCGGTGCCGCAGTCGCTGCCAGAAAAAGTGTGCAGATTGCTGTACACTCCCGCGGCGGTCAGCTTGTAAATATTTCCGCAGCTATACGGATAATATCCAGTTGTCCCATAGAAATTGCCATCGCTGCCCTGGACCGGCGCGTAGAGGGGCTCGGTGTCGCCATTCGCCCCGGTGAAGTCATGCTTATCCGTAAACACTCCGCCCGGCGTCAACTGGAAAATGCTGCCATTGCCGCCCGGAGTGGAGAAGCAGGTTCCGTAGAAATCTCCGTCGCGGCCAAGTGTCAGCCCCGAGAAGCAGAAACTCCAATTCGACGGAAAGTTGTAGAGGACGCTTTCTGTTCCGCTCGGCGAAATCTTATAGACCGCGCCGGTGTTGTTGGTCCCACAATACAATCCAATCCCGTACATATCGCCGTCGCGGCCCTGCACGATGTTGTTTCCAGGCTGGCAGGCGTCAGTAGGAACATCTTCGAAGCCGTGCAGCGTGGTGGGAGTTTGCGCCTGTGCCGGAACCGCCGCCGGCCCGGCGAACATTACGATAGCCGCAAGCATAATCAGCGATATTGCGATCATGCCCGAGCGCCTGGCTTTACGATCCATCAACTTCATTGGTTTGTCTCCTGAGAGTGAGTTGCGTTCAAGCCGTCTTTAATCAAGGGGGATTGCCTTTACGCTTCGGCGACTGTCTCCGGAAAAGAAGTTCCCGTCAATGGCGGGGAGATAGCGGGAGGCTGATGCGTGGATAGCGAAATAAGATATTTACTTGCTGGTACTTACGCGAACTTATTGTCTGTCTGGCAGCCACCTTCGACTGGCCCAGGTGTGCCATTTCTCGCGCTCTGGCCCGGTGCTAAACTACGGAGTCTTCCAGCGACCGTTTTATGGGCTCCACGCAGGCGCTTACCGCTGTCTATCGCTTCGGTTTGTTCGAAGCCGACCTCCACGCTGGAGAACTCCGGCGCAACGGCGTCAAAGTCCGTCTGCAAGATCTTCCCTTTCGAGCCCTGGCCCTGTTGCTGAGCCGTCCCGGAGAAGTGATCACACGCCAGGAGTTCCGCCAGACGCTCTGGCCTGGCGACGTGTTTGTGGATTTTGAGCAGGGCATCAGCAGCGCCGTCATGCGCCTGCGCGACGCTCTCGGCGATTCCGCCGATAATCCTATCTATATCGAGACCATCGAGCGCCGCGGCTATCGCTGGATAGGCCCCTTCCAGCGAATGGAACCGATTCAGGAAAAATCACCCGCAAACCAGCCGCCGGAAAAACCAGCAACCACCGCGGAACCGCTGCCGAGAACCTCATCCTGGTGGAAGATAGTCTTCGTCATCCCCGTTCTGGCTTTGCTTCTTGCCGTGTGGAGTTTCCGTCCCGGCTTTCGCGACGCCCAGGCGAGCGCAAAATCCAACTCGGCGCCATCGCGAGACCTGCATCAACCCGTCAATCGTGAGGCCGAAGATTTTTACCTCAAAGGCCGGTTCTACTGGAACAAGCGGACTCCCGAGAGCCTGAATCAAGCATTGGAAGCCTTCAACCAGGCAATAGCGCACGATCCCAACTACTCCGACGCCTACGTCGGGCTCGCCGACTCCTACAACTTGCTGCGCGAGTTCTCCGCAATGCCAGGGAATGAGGCGTATTTCAAAGCGTTTGCAGCTGCGAAGAAAGCGGTTGAGTTGGACCAGCGGTCTTCCGAGGCGCACACCTCCCTTGCGTTTGTGACTTTTTGGGGAATGTGGGACGCTGCAGATGCCGAAAAGGAGTACCGGCGCGCCATCGAACTCGATCCGAATAACGTCAAAGCCCATCACTGGTACGCGACGTTTCTGCATGCCCTTGGCCGCCACGATGAAGCTCTGACCGAGATTGATCTGGCGCGTAAACTGGCCCCGGACTCCTCGTCAATCCTCGCCGACAAGGGGGAATTGCAATGGAGTGCGGGACATCGTGAACAAGGCTTGCAACTGTTGAAACAACTCGAGGCGGCCGAACCAGATTTCATTTCGCCTCACGTTTACTTGAGACTCGCTTATTTCGAAATGGGCGATTATCCCAACTACATCGTGGAGTTGAAGAAGGACGCTCTGCTTACCCACGATGTGGCGCAATCGTCGGTGTCTGAGGCGGCGGCGAATGGCTTCAACAAGGGTGGCGAACACGGATTGTTCGAAGCGCAACTTGCGGAACAGAGAAAGCTATATGAACAGGGAAAGTTGTCACCCTATTTTGTGGCACAGACCGAGGCCCGCCGCGGCAACAAGCCAGAAGCGATCCGGTACCTGACTATCTGCGTCCAGTCACATGACCAAGTCGTGCTGAATCTTATCGACGACCAAGCGTTCACGACCCTTCAAGGCGACCCGGCGTACACGCAACTGCTCGCGAAGATTGGCCTACCGCAAGTCAACTGAAACGAAAAAGACCTAATACAACCCCTTCTCGCCCGGCGGCCGCGTCTTCCATCTCCGGTGCACCCACAGCCACTGCTCCGGATACTTCCGCACATAATCTTCAATGATCAAATTAAATTTCTGCGTGTTGGCCTTGATGTCGGCTTCCAGGTCGTCGGTGCGCACCAACTCTACCGCCGGATCAAACCGCAGCCGGTATTTCCCGAGTTTCGTATCCCAGATCGTGAACGTCGGCACCACGGCCGCATCGGTCTTCAGCGCAATCCGCGCCAGGCCGCTCGCCGTACATGCCGGTATCCCGAAAAAATCCACAAAGATCCCCTGCGGCGGAGTCATATTAGTATCCATCAACATCCCCACCACTTCGCCTGCCTTCATCGCCGAGAGCAGCCCGCGCACAAAATCATCTTTGTCCACAGCTTTGTTGCCGTGCATGGTGCGATAGCGCTCGATCAACCGTCCCAGATACTCATTGTCCATGCCGCGCATAATCACGTGCATCCAGTGCCCGCGCATGGAAATGGCAAACGAAGAAAGCTCCCAACCGCCGAAATGCCCGGCAAATAGAAGCACTCCCTTGCCTCGCGCATGGGCGCGCTCAAAGTTCTCGAAGTCCTCGAAGACTAAAACCTCGCTGAGATTCTCCAGCGTGTACTTGGGAAAGTGGCAGACCTCCGCCAGTTGACGCCCTAACGAAGTAAATTCTCCGCGCAGAATCCGCGCCCGCTCCTCCTCACTTTTTTCGGGAAACGCCATGGCAAGATTGCGCATGCCCACCTGCCGCAATCTCACATGCAGAAGATAAACCACCCAGGCCAAGCCAATGCCGATGCCTCGCGCCAACGGCCGCGGCAAATTACCGAGGATTTTGATGAACGGCCAGGCTGCCGCGTACTCAAGTCGCTGCCGCATTAGGGGAAGCGGAACGGTACCATCGTCAAAATTTATTTGTCAAATAATGGAAAAGAAGATTGTCATCCTGAGGCGGGCGCTTTTTGCCCACCGAAGGACCCGGGCGAGCCGCGCGAAGCGTCGCGTTCTTTGCGACGCAATAATCGCGCGCCTGGCTCGCTTCCTTACTTCGCCGCGTCCTGTGCCCACTGCGCCAGCACCCGCAAAAACGCATTCGCTCCCGCCGGAGGATCGATCTCCCCAACCAGCGAAGTCCTGAAAGGCACCATGCGCCCGTAGAACTCGCGCGTGCTGTCCTTATCCTGCTTAATCTGCGCGCCATTCAAACTCACGCCGGCGAACAACCCCCGCGCCCGCGAATAAGTCAGAACCTCGGCCCGCATCTTCCAATCCGTGTTCCCCTCGGCATGCCGGCCCACCGGCCCCGCCGCCACCGAAGCGTCCGCGCCCAACGCAAACTCACTCGAGAGCAAATGCTTCATCCCATCTTTATTCATGATCAGCATTACCAGATCGACCGCCTGCCCGCCGATCTGAAACCCAAAACTCCCGCCCGTGACCACAAAAAACGCCGGCGCGCTCCATCCCTTCGCCGTGCGGCAGCTGGCCAGCCCGCGTCCATACTTCGCGCCTACAATAAAGCCGCCCTTCAGCATCGACGGCACCACCGCCACGCACTCCGCCGAGCCCAACACCTCCTGCGGAATGCCTTTATCCGGCGCGCCTTGAATTTCGCTCAGCACATCTGCTGCCGCCTGCACGCGGTCGGTAACCTTCGTCTCTTCATCCGCTGCAAACGCGAACGAACATACCAACACAATCAGCACCAAAAATAAGAACTTTTTCATAGTTCCTCGCTACAAGAATTCTCTGGGATCTGGTACTTGGATTGTAAACGAAGCGGCAAGCATTGTATGAGAGGAGCTTAACCGGGAGGGATCAACGAACGATTGCAAAGGGGCAAAGCACTTTGGAGACAAAAAAATCGGGGCTGAAAGTAGTGACCCTAATCGCCACTCTCAACCCCGTCTCCCAGGTTCTGTGGTAGGTGAACCGAGTATGCCCCGCAGCCGCTTTCCCCGCAAGATTACCGAGGTCAGTGTCCCAAAGTTACCGAAGGTTGCAGTCGCTAAGTACTGGGTACTAGCTACTAGGTACTGCCTTATTTCGCCGCCACCAGCGAATGCGTAATCGCATGCACCGACAGCGCAATCCGGTTCTGCACGCCAACCTTGCGCATCAATTTTGCCACGTGCGCCTTCACGGTGCGCTCTTCAATGCCTAACTGAGATCCAATCTCTTTGTTCGAGCGTCCCGCCACCAGCATCTCCAGCACTTCTTTCTCGCGGTCCGTAAATGTCACGCGACCAGCGGGAAAAATTCGCCCTGGCGCCGATGAAACGCGCTCAATAAACATCGAGAGCACTCTGCGCGGAGCCCACACCGACCCCTGGCTAACGATGCGAATCGCCTGCGCAAATTCCGCCGGTGAAGCCGCCTCGTCCACATAGCCCTTGGCCCCGGACGCGATCGCCTTAAGAATGGTCTCTTCATCCACTCCCGACCCCGTGACAATAATGCGCAAATCCGGACGCGTCGCCTTCAGGCTCGCCATTACGTCAAACAGGTTTTGGCCGGAGCGGTTTCCCAGCAGGATCAGGTCCACGTTCTGCAACGTGGAGATCTCGGGTAGGCCGGCGGAAATTAGTTCGAACTCAGGTTCGGTATCGAACAAGGCGCGAAATCCCACAAATCTGAGTGGGTCGCTCTCCACCACGGCAATCTTGATGGTCGGTTTTCTTGCTACTGCTGCTTTCATAAGTTTCCCCGTAGGGCGTAGTTGCGTACCAAGAGCATAGCTGCATTTGTGCGCCC
>JBAPQU010000662.1:0-2319 GCA_049280795.1 Candidatus Sulfotelmatobacter sp. | reverse complement strand
ATCCTCGGGTTCGCCACCGAATACAGCACATCTGGCAGGAAATTAACAGCAACATACGTCAATCCGATTGCAAGGATGCAGCCTTGCACCAGGTAGTAGTCGCGGTTCGAGATGGCCTGAATCGTGAGGCGACCGATGCCGGGCCAGGAAAAGATGGTTTCGGTCACGATTGCGCCTGCCAGCAGCGCGCCAAACTGCAGGCCTAGCACTGTAATGATGGGGATCATGGCGTTGCGCAGGGCGTGGCGGTAGACTACCGTGCGCTCGGGCAGGCCTTTGGCGCGGGCGGTGCGGATGTAGTCCTGGCTTAGCTCTTCGAGCATGGAGGTGCGGACCATGCGGGTCAGGATGGCGGCTAGAGCTCCGCCCATGGTGATGGCTGGCAGGATTAGGCTGGCGAAGGAGCCGGCGCCGGAGACGGGGAGCCATCCCAGCTTGATGGCGAAGAGGAGAATCAGGATTGGGCCTAGCGCGAAGTTGGGGAATGAGAGGCCGAAGAGGCTGACTACGCTGAGCAGGCGGTCGTCCCAGCGGTTGCGGTGCTGGGCGGAGCGCACGCCGGCGGGGATGGACAAGATTATGGCTACGAACAGCGACGCTAGCGTTAGTTGCAAGGTGTAGGGATAGCGCTGGGTTAGCAGGCGCGTCACGCTTTGGTTGTAGCGGAACGAGGGGCCGAGGTCGCCGTGGAGGACGCCGCGCCAGTAGTGGATATATTGCTCGCCGAGAGGCGCGTCGAGGCCATAGGCGTGGCGGGTGGCGGCGATGTCCGCGGGTGGTGCGCCTTCGCCCAGCATCTGCTGGATGGGGTCTCCGGGGACCAGGTGGATTAGCAGGAAGACGAGGCTCACTACCAGCCAGATTACTGGCAAGGTGTAGAGGACGCGTTGGAGTAGAAGTTTCAGTTGCCAGTACGCAAATGGTTAGTTCTCAGTGATCGGGCTACAAGCAGTCGGTATACATTCCTATCACAACAGGATCCGACACCACTGTTCCATCGATGTCTACCTTAACGCGCACCCCGATCAGCGCAGAATCGTCACCGCAGGCGAAGTTTTCGCACTCAGCTAAGCCCTTCAAGTAAACCGTGCCAGTAGCCACATAGTCTTGCCCTATTTGATCGATGGTAAGGGGGATGTTCTCGGACGCGAAGAAATGGGCCACATCATCCTCCTTTGCCCCAACTTTAAGTGAGTTTTTCGCGTTCTGTTGTATAAGCTCTACCCTGGCCTTGAACTCCGCTGCTCTTTCCTTGCATCGAGATGGAACAGGGTACACTGCTAATTAGGCCCCTCGCAACGCCAAATAAACAAAAGAACGAAAGCCCTCGACTGCAAACCAACTCACAGCGCCTATTGCAAGCAGCACACATGCGGCGATAGCGAGCTTCCGTCCGAAGGTCATTGCTAATCAAGCCCCACTTTGCCTAGCCGCCCAGGACGACAAGACTGTGCATCTTCAATCTCCCGCGTGCTTTGCGGATTCGGTTGTGCTCTCCACGTTTTCTACTTTTTCGATCTTCACTCTCGCGATGCGGTGTCCTTCCATCTCTTCGACGGTGTACCGATGGCCTTCGTATTCGAAGGATTCACCTAAGTACGGGATGCGCTGCAGGCGGGCCAGGACGAATCCGGCCAGGGTTTCGAATCCCGCATCGCGGGGCAGCAGCAGGCCGTGCTGAGTTTCGAGGTCACGGATGTTTACTGCGCCTTCGAGGATCAGGACAGATTCATCTTGCAACTCAGGCTCGGGTGGGGAGACGTCGAACTCATCTTCGATATCGCCGACTAGCTGCTCGAGGATGTCTTCTACCGTAATTACGCCGGCGGTGGATCCGAATTCGTCGACCACTACGGCGAGATGACGGCGGCGGTGTTTGAATTCGTCGAGAAGTTCCGAGAGAACTTTGGTTTCGGGCACGACGAGGACGTCGTGCATGATCTGGCCAATCTGAGTGCGGGCGATGCGCGAGGCCAGCGGCTGGCCAAGGTTGACCAAGCGGAGGCGAACCCAGCGGACTAGCTCTTTGTAGTAAAGGACGCCGACGATGTGCTCGGGGCCGCGTTGTGGGTCGTAGACGGGGATGCGCGAGTGCTGGCCTTCGACCACGCGGTTAAGGGCTTCGTCGAGCAGGAGATCGGAAGGCAAGGAAAAGATGTCCGGGCGGGCGACCATAACTTCGCGGACAGTGATGCTATCGAGTTCGATGGCATTGTGGATCATCTCTTCCTGCGACTCGGGAATCTGACCGACCTGGCGGCTGGCGGTGACGATGAGCTTGAGTTCGTCGGGAGAGTGGACAGGGCCGCCGCGGCGGGC
>JBAPQU010000661.1:0-2991 GCA_049280795.1 Candidatus Sulfotelmatobacter sp. | reverse complement strand
GTCTGTCGTCGCTTCCACTGGAGTTCCGGAGACGGCTACGGTTACCTTTGCGCTTGCGACGGCTAACTGGTAATGGAGCACCGGGCTCGTGTCCGATTGAACAATCGCGCTTTGCTGCGTTTGCTGGAAGCCTTGCGCTGAAACTGTGACCGTGTAAGTTCCGATGGGCACGGAGCTGAATTCGAATTCTCCCTTGTCGTTGGAGTACTGGGACTGGGCCCAATCCGAGGTTTGCGATTTCAGCATGACCATGGCCCCTTGAACCGGGCGGTGCTGAGGATCGTGAACGATGCCGCGAACGGAGCCGAAGATCGTGGCGAAGGCGGCGACGCCCAAGAAAAAGACAATCGCAATTATGCTGGCAACCTGCTTCATAAAAGTCTCCATTCTCACGGACTTTATTTGGCTCTGTGCCTATTCACGCAGGTGATAGGAACGGCGCTGTCAGTGGGAACGGTCGCCCGCAGCGTCAGTGACGACACGGCAACACATTCCAGAGAAGATCGCGTTAAGCGAATGGAATTAGCTCAAGCGGGAGACGACTTCAGTAAGCAGGTGGGGCTCGCGTGGATTGGAACTGAGCAACGATGAAGATCGGGGAATTTTGGTCGGGTCCAGCTACGCTGGCGTGGATGGGTCGCAATAAAAAGGACGCCGCTTGTGACTCGGGGTGAGCCCAATGGGGTGAGATTGTCGCCCCGCAGCAATCGTGATTGCAGCAACTGCTATCGCTGATGACAAGCTGTTCAGATTCCGCGCTCAGCGAATCGTGGCAGTGATGAATTCCCTTGCGGAGGCAGCAGGCATGTAATGGGGCTGGAACGGCCGCCAGCGCCAGCGGAGCTAGATTGCCCACGAGCGCGAAGAATAGCAACAGTCTGGCGGTCAGGCGATGCATGTTGTTTTATGAATCCTAACCCTGCGGTGGGGTTAGCATATAACAGGGGTACGAATGGCGCAAGCAGTGCGAGTTAGCGGAAGTTGCTATTTCGACAGCACGTAGGCGACGGCGTAAAGGCAATGAACGGGGTCAAACAATGTGCGTCGTACGCGTGATTGTCTATCTTTCGCCCCTCCAGGGCTTGCCCCTCTCCCACTTCTTTCCCAGGGCTTGCGCCCTGGGCTGCATTCTAACGCCGCTTCGCGGCTCTTTCAGTTTCCCTGTATTTCTGCGATGAAACGATCAGGCTTTGCCGTGAATTTTGGCCCACCACCAGCGGACGCCGACGAATAGGAAACGCCAGTCGCTAAAAAACTCAGGCGGCTTGCCCTCGAAGGCGTGGCCGATGAATTGGAAAATCCATCCCAGGACAAACAATGCCAGCGCGTAGGGCCACAGCTTGTGCAAGAAGATGCTGCCTATAAAAACCGGGATCGAGAGCAGGATGGTCGGAATGCCCAGGGTATGGCAGGCGCGGTTCACGCGATTCTGATGGCTGGAGGCATATTGAGAGATCCACTGCTGGTTGGTACGGTTGCCTAGCATGCGGAGGGATGATACACCGAAGGGCTTTGTTCTGCATGGAATCCCGCAGGTTGAGGCGTCCGCTTGCCGCGTGGTAGCATCCTAGGCTTTGGCGGGTGATGTTGGGCTGGCCTGTCTACTGCACTGATTCTCTATCTGGGCCTTCTCTCTTTCCACGCCTGCGAAGGAGCCTAAACTCGTGAAAATTTATACCGGAGAAAACATTCGTAATGTTGCAATTGTAGGGCACGGGCATGCGGGGAAGACCACGCTGCTTTCGGCCATGCTGTATACCGCGGGGGCAACGCCGCGGCTGGGGCGGGTGGATGACGGGTCCGCGACGACCGATTATGACGAGGAAGAGATTACGCGCAAGATGTCGATTGCGGCGTCGGCGGCGTGCGTGGAGTGGGGCAAGACGAAGATCAATGTGATCGATACGCCGGGGTTCAACATGTTTGTCCACGAGGCGCGGATGGTGCTGCCGGTGGTGGATGCGGCGATTGTGGTGGTGGATGGCGTGGCCGGTGTGGAAGTGGTGACGCAGCGGGTGTGGAACGATTGTGAGGAGTACAAGACGCCGCGGCTGATTGTGGTGAACCGCATGGACCGCGACCGGGCGAATGCGGAGCGCGTGCTGGAGTCACTGGTCAATTCCTTTGGACGGAATGTGATCCCGATCGAACTGCCCATCGGAAGCGAGAAGAACTTAACCGGCGTGGTCGACCTGGTGCGCATGAAGGCTTACACATATGAGCTGGGTGGAAATGGCAAGGGGAAAGAGACGGAGATTCCGGCGAACATGCGGGCGCAGGTGCAGGAATCGCACGAGCAACTGGTCGAGCTGGTGGCCGAGGGCGACGACAAATTGATGGAGGAGTTCTTCGAGAAGGGGACAATTCCGGAAGAGGATTTAATTCCGGCGCTGCACAATGCGATTCGCGAGGACAAACTCTTCCCGGTGATTTTTTCTTCCGGACTCGGCAATATTGGCGCGGATCGAGTGATGGATTTTATTGTGGACTACACTCCGGCGCCTTCCGAGCATGAATGGGTACAGGGCGAGCCAGCCGCTTCGGGGAACGGGGACGCGCCGAAACGGCATGAAACGGATGCGGAGCCGGTTTCACTGTATGTGTTTAAAACGGTGTCGGACGCGTTCGCGGGAAGGATTTCATACTTCAAAGTTTTTTCCGGCGTGCTGAAGAACGAGGCCACGGTGCAGAACTTCTCGCGCGGGTCGGCGGAGAAGCTTTCGCATATTTCCATTATGCAAGGCAAGACCGCGGTGCCGGTAACGGAGTTGCATGCGGGAGATATTGGCGCGGTCGCAAAATTAAAAGACACGCTCACCGGCGATACGCTGGGAGACAAGGCCGCGCCCATTCAGTATCCGAGAGTGAAGCTGGCGGAGCCGGCGATTACGTTTGCGATTGAGCCGAAGAGCCGCGCGGATGAAGACAAGCTGGGGCCGGGGATTCACAAGCTGATGGAAGAGGATGCGATGCTGCGCTTCTTCCGCGATC
>JBAPQU010000660.1:0-1617 GCA_049280795.1 Candidatus Sulfotelmatobacter sp. | reverse complement strand
GGCCTAAGATGAACAGATTGACCGCCCGAGAGCAGATGTTCGTATGCAATCTGTTCATGGCCAACGCGAAGGGCGTCACCAAGGCCGCCGACGCTGCCGGCTATACAGCTCCAACCCGAAATGCCCTGACGCAGCGAGCCCATCATTTAGTGCGTCGGGCGGACATAAGCGAAGCCATCCGAGAGGAAGCAAAGCGCAGGACGGTCCTATTGCTGCCCCGTGCGCACACCGCGCTGGCCGCAGTACTGGACAATCCACAGCACGCTGACCATTTCAAAGCCATCAAGATGGCGCGGGACGATGGGGGCGTGTCGGCCGCGGTGGAACGGGTTCTCAATCTCAATGTGAAGGTCGAAGTGACGCAAGCCGAGAAAGTCCAGCAGATTAAGGTCATGGCAGGGGCGCTAGGGCTTGACGCCACAAAGCTGCTCGGCTACACTCCTGACGAGCCGGTAGACGTTGACACCGTGGACGCGGAGTTCGAGGAAGTCGAAGACAGCGGCATCGGCGCCGACGACGAATTGATGGGGCTCGCCTGATGCCCAGCGTTGACGAGCTTTACGAAAGCCTCAAGGTAGCATACGAGCGGCGCCAGTTCGAGGCGTGGCGCTACTTCCAAGCGTACCCAAAGCAACAGGAGTTCATGGATTATGGATCACTTTACAACGAACGGCTACTCATTGCCGGCAACCGAGTTGGGAAATCAGATACGGGAGCATTTGAACTTAGCCGACACCTTACGGGCCTCTATCCAGACAACTGGCGCGGAAAGCGGTTTGACCACAATACCGGACCTGTCAGTATGTGGGCTGCCGGCCCTTCTGGAATACTTGTCCGCGATGTCGCGCAGACTAAGCTCTTTGGGCCTCCCGGAGTGGCGGACCTTAATGGAACTGGCTTTGTGCCACGAGAAGCTATCATTGGTCAACCCTCTGCATCTCGATCGGCTGCCAACGCTTTCGACACTGCTCACATACGCCATTCCTCCGGTGGGGTAAGTACGATAGGGTTCAAGTCCTACGAACAGGATCGCCGGATTTGGCAGGGAGCGACGCTACAGGGCATTTGGTTCGACGAAGAACCGCCGATGGAGCTCTACACCGAAGGGCAGGCGCGGCTCATCACGACGAACGGCATTAGCTTCATGACGTTTACACCGCTGTTTGGCTTCAGCAACGTGGTCAAGCTGTTCCTCGACGACGACACCAAGAGCCGTAAATACGTCCAGATGGCCCTCGCCGACGCCGGCCATATGACGCCCGATATGATTGAGCGCACCCTGGCGGCCTACCCAAGGCACCAGTGGGCGGCCAGGCGCGAGGGAAACCCCTACATGTCAGGGGGAAAGGTGTTTGAAACGCCGGCCGAGCAGCTTATGGAAGACGCAATCTCGGTGATCGACACGGACCCCGGCGCCAAGTATCGGCAGAAAGTCAATCAGTTTGAGGAACCTCTTGAATACATCTGGGGTGTTGACTTCGGTATCGACCATCCATTCGCCGCGGTATTGCTGGCCTATCACCGGGGGCGGGACGAAGGACATATCATTGCCACAATCAAGATGTCGGACCAACTTGTGCTGCAACACGCGGATAGCATGAAGCGCCTGGGCGAGAA
>JBAPQU010000659.1:0-6900 GCA_049280795.1 Candidatus Sulfotelmatobacter sp. | reverse complement strand
CGGCAAAACGCCCGCCAAGAAACGCTCACCAGTGCCGAGACTGTTTTCAAACAGGCAATCAAGATCGACCCCAATTACGGTCCGGCCGAAGCCGGTCTGGGTGAAACCTATTGGTCCTTTTACTCCCTAACCAAGGAAAAGCGTTGGATCGAGCAGGCTCGGCAAGCTTGCTCCAAGGCCATCGATTTAGGCAATGCCGGCGCTGAAGGTCACATGTGCCTGGGCACACTCGAAAACGGAACCGGGCAGTTCGAGAAGGCTGCCCAGCAGTTTCAGCAGGCTGTTCAGCTCGACCCTGTCGACGTTCAGGCATATCGGCACATGGCTGAGGCATATCGAAATCTGAACCAGCTCGACAAGGCCGAGGAAAGCTACGAACGCCTGATAAGTGTTCGCCCCGATTACTGGCGCGGCTACAGTGCGCTGGGGGCGTTCTACGTCGCGCAGGCAGAGTACGGCAAAGCACAGGCAATGTTTGAGAAATCCGTGTCTCTGAAGCCGGACAGCTACAAGGATTACAGCAACCTCGGGGCTGTCCTGCTTTACGAAGGCAAAGACGAGGAGGCAACGCGAGCGTTGGACAAGTCGATCGGGATTCGACCTTCATACATGGCGTATGAGAACCTCGGTGCCGCCTACCTTCGCCTGCGAAAATTCGATCAGGCCGACCAGAATACGCAGCAGGCACTAAAGCTTGATGACAGTGATTATCAGACATGGGGAAACCTGGGCGACGCCTATTATTACGGCGGCAATCAGTCTTCGGCAATCGATTCCTATAAAAAGGCGATTTCAATGGCCGAGCAGCGGCTGAAAGTCAACCCGCGCGACACGGACGTTTTGAGCGACCTAGCCAGGTATTGGGCCATGTTGGGAGACCGTACTAAAGCTCTCGACTACCTGGATCGTTCCCTAATCGGGAAAAACGATAAAGAGTTGCTTTTTGCCGCCGCCCTGGTGTACAACCAGTTGCGCGAAACTGGGCCCGCTTTAGAGTGGTTAAGCAAGGCTCTGGCTGCGGGGTACTCAAGGTCGGTGGTCAGCGGAACCCCGGATTTCGATAACCTGCACGACAACCCCCGTTATCAGGCTTTGATGAAGCAGAAGTAAAGGCCCAAGATCGAAAAATCAATTCTCAATCAGACTTCACAGGAGGTTCACATGGCAACGGTCAATCTAACCACTGCAAGCGTCTCAGGATCCATCATAGATGGGGAGAGTTTCGAATTTACAATCTCTTCCGCCAACCCGAATGACGTTACGATCACTGGGAGGAACGAGGTTGGGGCCGAAGATTCATGGTTCACCCCGAACCCCGCCACGATAACCCGGGGGAACACAAGCGTCACGGTGACGGCAGCGCAAATAACCCCTACAGGACAGTATGTCACCTACATCGTTGGCGGCATGCTCACCAGCGGCGCCGCGCACATCGTGGTCGACAGCACGATGCCGGCACGCGAGCACGAGAGGAAAGCCAGCTAGGCACGAGCCAAAGGCGCGGGCCACCTGGCTGGCGCTGTTTTGCACCTTAAATAAAAGGGGCGGGGTAATCTCCGCCCTTAGCAATCCCGTGAAGTGACTCCAGGTTTGATCCAGCAGAAGTGAAAGATTCAAAGGGTCAATTAGACCTAACAGGAGGTTCACATGCCAATACCATCCGTGGACGTAGTAACCGGAATTGTGACAAACGGTCCGATCGGGGTCGATGAAGCCTTTCGGTGGACGTGTGTTGAGTTCTCGGCCGAAATTACCGTGACCGCGCAGCCGGCTCCATGGTTTACTCCCAATCCCACTTCATTCACCGCTCCAGACGGGAGTGCTACCGTGACTGCTGTGTTAATAAGTCCCGGGGGAGAAGAGTGGACTTGGACCGCTAGTGGCGTAGAGGTCGCCCCCGGTGCGCGCGTTGCGGTCGGAGACAGCCTCACGAAGCACACGAAGAAGGCTAGCTAGGCTGGCGCTGTTTTGGTAGCACGGGAACCTGACTTGATTGTTATCCTCCGGTCGCGGCGTTTGCGGCCGAGGTTCGCTCGCTCCTTTCTCGCTCCGCGGTTTGACCCTTCTTTTCTCGCGCCTGTAAGATCAAAAGTTCCTCCTTCTGCTGCGAAACTTCCGGGATTTCTCCCGGCGGACAGTCAGGGGCGGGTGTCCCACAAACGCTACAAAAATTCTCATGCCGCACGAATTGCCAAAATCTTACGAGCCGGGCGCGATTGAAACGCGCTGGGCCGAATACTGGGTCAAAGAAAAACTCTTCTCCGTGCCCACGCCGCCCGAGGGCGAGACGCGCCCAGTGTTCACGCTGCTGTTGCCGCCTCCGAATGTGACCGGGCGGCTGCACATGGGCCACATGCTCAACCAGACGCAGATGGACATTATTGTGCGCTGGCACCGCATGCGCGGCTTCATCACGCTGTGGCTGCCGGGAACGGACCATGCCGGAATCGCCACGCAGATGATGGTGGAGCGCGATCTTGCGAAAGAAGGCAAGAAGCGCCTCGACCTGGGACGCGAGAAATTTATTGAGCGCGTCTGGGAGTGGAAAAAGCTCTATGGCGGCGCGATTCTCGACCAGATGAAGCGGCTGGGAGCATCGGTCGACTGGGATCGCGAATATTTCACGATGGACGAGAATCTTTCGCGCGCGGTGCGCGAAGTGTTCGTCCGGCTTTATGAAGAAGGGCTGATCTATCGCGGGAAGTACGTCGTGAACTGGTGTCCGCGCTGCGAGACGGCAATCTCCGACGTAGAGGTGAAGCATGAAGAGGTCGCCGGAAAATTGTGGGAGATTCGTTATCCGGTGGTGGGCGGCTCTACTTCAGAAAAGCCTGAGTTCATTACCGTAGCAACGACGCGACCGGAGACAATGTTAGGTGATGTGGCGATCGCTGTTAATAAAAACGATGAGCGCTACATGCATCTGCACGGCAAGCGCGTACTGCTGCCGTTGATGAAGCGGGAGATTCCGATCATTACCGATGATTTGGCGCAGCCGGAGTTCGGCACCGGCGCGGTGAAAATAACACCGGCGCACGACCCGAACGATTTTCAGGCAGGAAAGCGGCACAACCTGCCGCAGATCGACGTGATGGACGAGCACGCCCACATGAACCAGAACGCGGGCGAGTATGCGGGACTCGACCGCTACGAAGCGCGCAAGCGAGTGCTGGCGGATTTGCAGGAGCAGGGATTTCTGGTTGCGGAAAAAGATTACGCGCTCGCCCTCGGCAAGTGCGACCGCTGCGGGACGGTAGTTGAGCCGCGGCTTTCGGAGCAATGGTTCATCAAGATTCAGCCGCTGGCGCAGAAAGCAATTAAGGCTGTCGAAAGCGGCGAGATCACCATTGTTCCGGAGAATTACAAACAGATTTACCTGAACTGGATGAATAACATTTATGACTGGTGCATTTCGCGCCAGTTGTGGTGGGGGCATCGTATTCCCGCGTGGACGTGTGATGGGTGTAAGGAAGTAATCGTTGCGCGCGAAGCTCCGGTGAAATGCACGAAGTGCGGCGGCACGAAGCTGGAGCAGGTTTCCGACGTGCTCGACACCTGGTTTTCGTCCGGGTTGCTGCCGTTCACAACGCTGGGGTGGCCGGAGAAAACACACGACCTCGATGTGTTCTACCCCAACACGCTGCTGATCACTGGATTCGACATCCTCTTTTTCTGGCTGGCGCGCATGATCATGTTCGGCTGCCACTTTATGCAGGGGCACGAACAGGATGCAAAGATCAAGCTTGCCAGCGGCGACGAGTGTTCAAGCAATGACAGCGTACCGTTCCGTCGCGTCTACATCCACGCGCTGGTGCGCGATGCCGACCGGCAGAAGATGTCGAAGACAAAAGGTAATGTGATCGATCCGCTGGAGATCATTGAACGCTTCGGAACGGATGCAACGCGGTTTACCCTTGCGGCGATGGCGGCGCCGGGAACAGACATTGCGTTCAGCGAGAGCCGCACCGAGGGATATCGGGCGTTTGCCAACAAGATTTGGAATGCAGCGCGGTTTATGTTCATGAATGTGGATAGGATTGAACCGGGACTTCGTCCGACTCCAGATGGGGCGAAGGTCAGCCCTTACACGCGCATCGATGGCTTCGAAGCGCAGACGCTTGAAGACCGTTGGATATTTTCTCTGTTCAATCGCGTCGCGAAAGACATCGGTGAAGCACTCGATGCCTACCGTTTCGATGACGCGGCGAATCGTATCTATGATTTCTTTTGGGGTGAATTCTGCGATTGGTACATCGAGCTGGTCAAGCCTCGACTGCTGGATGAAAACAATAAAGAAGGAGCGGCGAAAGCATGTGCGAACTTGATGAAGATATTCGAGGCGTCACTGCGATTATTGCATCCGGTCATGCCATTCATCACGGAAGAGATATGGCAGGTGATCTACGATGGCAACCCGCCCGAGAAGTCGATCGCGCTAGCGGCTTATCCTCAGTCAGATCAAATGCAAGTCGACATCTCGGCAGAAGTTGAGATGGCAGCACTGCAGGATGCAGCGATTCGGGACATGGCGATTCTCAAAGATCTGATCGTCTGTGTGCGGAATTTGCGGGCAGAATTGAAAATTGAACCCAAGCTGAAGGTTCCGATCGAGCTGTTTGTCCACGATGCAGGCACTAGTGTCGCGATCATGCAAAACTGGGAAGCAATAAAGCGGCTTGCCAGCGTGGATAGTATTACCAACGTGGAAGAATCGCGCGCGAGGCAAGCCCCTTCACGCGGCACATCGCGTTTCGATGTTCGTGTCGTCTATGAGAGAAAAATCGACGTCGCTGCCGAGTGCGAGCGCTTAAAGAAAGAACTGGAGAAGATTGAAAAAGAATATGGGAACAATCAGCGGCAACTAGACAACGAACAATTCCTGGCCAAAGCCCCGCAAAAAGTGGTCGAGGGACTGCGTAAGCGAGAGCAAGAACTGGTCGGTCTGATTGCGAAAATTAAGAGCCAGAGAACCGAGATGCATTGCCCTGAGACAGGCAACTGATAACGAGCCACTGGACACTGCCTTATGGACTTTAACAGCCGACGCATCACCGCGATAATCGAGAACGCCTTGCTTGAGGACAGGGCCACGCGCGATGCGACCAGCTATGCCTGCATCGATCCCAACCAGCGGGCGTCGGCAACAATTCTCGCACGGCAGGATTGCATTCTGGCGGGGATCGGCTGCGTGGGGCGTATTCTCGATGTCTACGCAGCGCTCGATGGCGCTGTGACTTCACACTACGAAGTCACCACGCATCCCGAAATTTTTGACGGTGTGCGGCTGCACAAAGGACAATCGGTCGCGGTGATCCGGCACAATGCGCGAGTGATTCTCTCGTGCGAGCGCGTGATTCTGAACTTTCTGCAGCGGATGAGCGGCATTGCCACGCTGACGCGGAAGTTTGTGGATGCGGTTTCCGGCACCAAGGCGCGCATTCTCGATACGCGCAAAACCGCTCCTGGGCTGCGCGTAATCGATAAATATGCCGTGCGCTGCGGTGGTGGTCAGAATCATCGCCTCGATCTCTCCGATGGAGTTCTGATTAAGAACAATCACATTGCGCTGGCGGGAGGAATTGTGCCCGCGATCGAACGGGCGCTGCGCAACCGGCGTGGTTCGCAAATCCTTGAGGTCGAAGTGCGCTCACAGGAAGAATTGGAGCAGGCTCTGGCGCACGGAGCGGAAGCGATTCTGCTGGACAATATGTCTCCAGAGGAAGTGCGGAACGCGGTTGAGCGTTGTTCGAAGCTTGAGAACCGCATTCCGCTGGAGTGCTCGGGCGGGATTCGGCTGGAAAATGTTCGCGCGTACGCGGAGACGGGCGTGGATTTTATTTCGGTCGGAGTGCTGACGCATTCACCGCAAGCAGCGGATATGAGCATGCGCGTGGCGCCCGCATAAGAACGCTTCGTTTGTGCTTTTCCGCGCGCTCCCGCATAATTCCCGCATCAAGAAGCTTGCAACAATTCGGAGCCGCCGGTCTTCGCGCGCGGGAGCATCCACACCACACGAACAGCCGACTGATGTTCGCCTGGGCCGCATCGTGCGCTTGCTGATGGAACATGCGACCGTGGTGGTGAGTGGGACGAAGATTGCGCAGGAGATTTCTTCGAACCGTTCCGAAGTGTGGCGACTGGTTCAACAATTGCGCGGGCTGGGCGTGGATGTGGCGGGACATCCCGCAACGGGATACCAGCTCAGGTCGGTTCCAGATTTGTTGCTGCCGCAAGTGCTGGGGCCGTTGCTTCGCGGCACTCTTTTTGACTCTAGCCTTCATCACTTCTACAAGATTGGATCGACCAACACTGCCGCCATGGCCGCTGCAGCTGAGGGTGCACCGGAAGGCAGCGTATTTGTTGCCGAGGAGCAAACCGCGGGACGTGGGCGCGGAGCTCACGTCTGGGAATCGGCGCGGTCGACGGGAATTTATTGTTCGGCAGTATTGCGTCCGGCGCTGCCGCCTTCAGATGTGCTGGTGCTGTCGCTAGCGGCTGGACTGGCAGTGCGCGACGCAATTGAGCAAGTGAACGCTCGCGTGAGCGCCGACTTGAAGTGGCCCAATGACGTGCTGATCGGGGGCAAGAAGGTGTGCGGCATTCTTACTGAAATGAACGCCGAAGCCACGCGCGTGCGCTATGTCGTCGTTGGAATCGGAATCAACGTGAACCAGGCGAGTTTTCCAAAAGAATTGCAGGACGACGCAACTTCGCTGCGGCTGGCTACGGGGAGCGAATGGTCGCGCGTGGAATTGGTGGTAGCTTTGTTAAAATCACTCGATCGGGAATATCGTTTGTTGGTCGAACAGGCCGATGCGCGACAATCGATTCTGCGCCGTTTTGCGGAGAAGTCGTCCTGGGTTCTAGGGAAGCAGGTTCGCGTCGAAGAAAATGGGACGC
>JBAPQU010000658.1:0-10554 GCA_049280795.1 Candidatus Sulfotelmatobacter sp. | reverse complement strand
TCGCCGTTTCGAGCACGTCCTTGCGGCCGCCATCAGAGAATCCTGTTGTCTTACCCGTGCCGGAGTCGAAAATAATGACCCCGGCGGTTTTATCAAGTTCAGGACGATGCTTGGTGGCATAGGCGCGCGAGCCCAGTAGGCCTTCCTCTTCGCCGGAGAAAAGAATGAACCGGATTGAGCGCCGCGGCTTGAGCCCAGAAGCTTTGATGGCTCGCAACGCATCGACTACGAGCGCGGCATTACAGCCGTTATCGAGCGCACCGGTTCCGAGTTCCCATGAATCCAGGTGTGCACCGAGGATTACGAATTCATCGGGTTTTTCGCTACCCTTGATTTCCGCAACCACGTTCGCGGTCTTGATTGGTCCGCCGAGACGATTCGGAATGTTTAGATCGGCCCACACCGGGTGACCTGCACCGAGCAGTCGCGCTATGCGCTGGCCGTCTTCGCGCGCCACCAGAACTTGCGGGATACGATCGATTTCTCCCGCGAAGGAGTTGGTGTGCCGGTAGAGAATATCGTGTTCGCGCGTGGCCATGAAAGCTACCGCGACCGCTTTGCCTTTGAGCGCCGCGGTGATCACGGGCGGAGCCTTCGAATATTCGGCGAAGAGATCGTCCCAAGTTTTAAGCACGTCCGAGTGGACCAGCACAATCTTGCCAGAAATATCGCCGGCCTTCTCGAAGTCTGCCGGACTTCCACTGCCCACATCGATCACCGGCACATGTTTCACTGGGGCCAGCGCTGGCGCCCACGCGATGGAAACGCAGCGGACACGGAACTCGACCTTGGAATTCTGTGTCCCAGCCGCGCTGATGGTCATATCGCTCGCGCCTTCGGCCCACGAGTTTGGAATGGTGAACTCTTCGGTATGGATGCTATCCGCCCCGGCGGCCTTGAACACCTGCATGCCCCAGTCAATCGCACGCTGCATAGCGGGAGTGCCGGGCACGCGGCCTCCGATCTCATCCGTCAGTTGGCGCAGGTTGCTCTCGAGCTGGGATGGTTGGAGGGCTGATTGAATGATGCGCGTCGCGTCGTCGTTTTCCGTGGGAGGAGTTGTTGCACGGCAAATCGTAGTTAGGATCAGGCACAGCGCTAGGACTCTCAGCTTTCGCATACGGGGTAAATTAGAAATCAATTTCTGGAAAAGAGCAAAAGCAGCATATGTAGGGAGCTTCTCAGGACGCTCGGCTTCGAGATGAGGCTGCCGAGCTTTGCTCGACTGGACAGCCGAAGGCGGCTGTCCACACATAACTTTTACTTTGGCGGAAGCGAGTCCATCTTGTCGAGAATGCTAACGGTCTCGAGGATCGTGCTGCCAACAATCTCCAGACTCTTGGGGCTGAGTTTATCGACGGTGTCCTGCGGCGTATGCCAGAAGACGTTGTTGTAGCCGTAGTCGAAGTCGATCAGGTCCGCGCACGGCACGCCTTTCTGCATAAAAGGAATGTGATCGTCGGTAACCTGATTTTGGCGCTCATAGAAATGAGATTGATATCCCAGCCGAGTCGCGGCCTGGTAAACGACCTCTTCCAGCCAGGGTGTTGAGTTCAGGTCGCGGTCGATGTTGAGATCGGCATCTCCGATCATGTCTGCCAACAAGAAAGCCTTGATTTTTTTCAGTGTGCCGTCATCTTGCCACTTCTGCGCCAGGTGCCGAATGCCGTAGAGGCTATCCTTCTCGAAAGCAAGCTCAGTCTCGGGCTTCATGGCTTCCTCTGCATCGTCCCACACCAGCCACACGCTGTAACCGTCGCGCTTTTTGCCACGGAGTTGATTGGCGATTTCGAGAAGCAGGGCGCTGGATGAGCCGCCATCATTCGCTCCAACGTATGAGGTAGCGCGCAGGGGATAATTCGTGTCGTAATGGCTGGCGATCACGATAATGCCATCTTTCGTTCCGGCAAACTTGGCGACGATGTTGTGCACGGGAAATTTGCCTTCGGGCGTATCCGCCGTGAAAGTGTCGTCCGCTACTTCATCGTGCCGCAGATGCGAGGCGAGGTAATCCTCAACCTTCTTGTGATTTGCGCTGGCCAGAGGGCGCGGGCCGTAGGCGACAATCTCCTTCACATACTGCATGGCACGAGCGGAATCAAACGTGGGCGGCGAACCGTTATCTGGAGGAAGCGAAAGGTCCGGGAGAGCCGTTTCAGCGGAGGCCGTTTGCGCCGGGCGTTGAGATGCGGTGACGGTAGCGCCTTTATCGTGATCGCAGGCTCCGTAGCTGACCGCGATCGAAAGTAACAACGCAGGAAGAGCGACGATCTTGCTGATCACTGAATAGTCCTCGATAAATCAATCCGGGCCGGTTCCAATACAATGAAGTTCAACACAATAAAGCCCGGCGCAATACAGACTTTTACGCTGCCTTCTTTTCGTTTCGCGCCCGGCGCTGTTTGGGATGAACCATCCATGCTATTCCGATGCTGAATGCATATAGCGCAACCATGGGCGCAGCGAAAATACACATGTTCAAAATGTCTGGAGTAGGCGTGACGATAGCCGCCACGATGAAGATGACCAGAATGGCATAGCGGAAATTTTTCCACATGAATCTGGCGGTGACCATGCCCATCAGCGCCAGAAAGAAAATTAGAATCGGCATTTCAAAGATCAAGCCCATGCCGAGGATAATGCTCAGAAAAAGCGAAGTGTATTCGCCGATGGTTATCATCGGCTGGAACTGTCTGCCGAAATGAATGAGAAAGTTGAGCGCCTGCGGATAGACGACTCTATAACCGAAATATCCGCCGATCGAGAATAGAGCTATCGTCGAGACCATGAATGGAACTACATAACGTTTCTCATTGCGATATAGCCCCGGTGAGATGAACATCCACACTTGGTAGAGCACAAAAGGTGAAGTGAGAAATAATCCCGCGAGCGCGGCAATTTTCAGATACAGGTTGAACGGCTCGGTAGGATTCAGATAGACGAGTCTCTCCGACATACCGTTGGCCCGGAGCGCATCCATGATGGGACGCTGCATGATGTCGTAGATCTTCTCGACCTTCCACCAGCAAGCGCAAAACCCTACGCCCACGGCTGCAACCGAGTAAACCAGCCGGCGGCGCAGTTCCTCCAGATGGTCGAGAAAGCCCATGGTAGGCATGGGATCGCGCTTCTGCTCTTCCCCGGAATCCTCGGTAGCGGTTTCAAACATGTGAGTCCTGCGAGGCAGGAACGTTCGCGGGATCGCCGACAACTGCTGGCTCTGTGATGCCGGGAGGGGCTTCGGCTTCAACTATGGGAGCAGCCAGAGTAGCTGGCGTCTCCTGCGGAACTGGTTCGCGCTGGGCCGAGTTCAGGCTCAAACTGGCCACGGCTCCCTGGGGAGGACGAGCAGGCGGAAGGACGGTCTGCGACTTTTCTATTTCGAGGTGAGCGATTTCAGTTTCGATCTGCGACTTGAATTCATTTGAAGCGCGGCGAAGTTCGGCGAGAAGACGTCCAGCTTGGCGGGCGATCTCCGGCAGCTTCTTGGGCCCAAAGACAATGAGCGCCAGCAGGAAGAGGAAGATCGTCTCGGAGAAGCTCATGGACTCATCATAATGCGGGACTGGAAAGCGGGCAATGTGATGTCAGGATTTTGTCAGCTGCAAAGTTCATCTCGCAACGGCCGGCATGCCGAAAACGGTTATGGGGACGGCTTGAGAACCACGGTGTTGCGTTCATCTCCTGCAATGATCCGATAGAATTTTCTGAGCTCTTCAGCTTTGTTAACCGGTACGCTCAGCTCTTTCACCTCAAACGTACGCGTGTAGTCGACCACGTTGCCATTCACGACTGTCTTCGAATGATAGCTGGCAAAGCCGTAATCGGCATCAACTTGCGGAGGCAGGTCGTCGACGACATAGCCGGGCGGTATGGTGATTTCGAAGGTGTCGGTATCGCGCGTGGGTTCTTCGAATTCGATGGGAAACTTACGTGATTCTTTGGTTTCAAGGAAACCTGAACCCTTGCTCCCGATCACACGAGGGCGCACCAGAATCAGGTTGCCGGCGGTCTTGGCATAGTTCGGTGACTCGAACGTATAGTTGAAGCCAAAGGGCAGATCGGTTTGGTGAAGGTTGACGAGGCTGGCGTGGGTAAGGCGAAAACTACCCAGTGAACTACCCAGAAGGTCCTCGATCGGCTTGATGCGGTCGTTCTCCTTGGTTACGGTGCCCAACCGCCAACGCTCCGATGAAGCCCGCTCGCCCAGCCGCACTTCCTTCACGTCGCCCTTCAAGGTGCCGGTCGGATCCAGTGTGAGATGCGCAGTGCGCTGGATGCTATTCATGGCCGACGGTTGCTGCGGCAATTGAATTAGTTCGCCCCCGTCCGGCGTCACCAGCAATCCATAGTTCGCCTGCAGATAGCCGGGGAGCTGGCCGAATGGGATCAGTTCATTCGTGGGATCGAAGAACAGGAGTTTGCCGAGCTTGGGATGCAGGAGGGTTGCAACCAAAGAGGGGTCGGTGAGACCATCAGGCAGCTTGATGGCCGTGATCACGTGGTCAAACCCATCATGAGCCGGCATGTCACCAGTCACCGAGCCACGCTCATGGTTAATAACTACATGATAAGACTCGACACCGATCTCTCGTAGCATCGAACGCACTAATGTCGCCTTGTCTTTACAGTCCCCGTAGCGATGCGAAAACACATCAGGCGCCGAATGTGGCTGCATTCCGCCAATGCCCAGCTCAATCGCCACATAGCGAATATTCTGCTGCACGAATTCGGCAATCGCCTGCATCTTTTCCAAGGTTGTGGATTTTGACACAGTCAATGCAAGGACTTGCTGCTTAATTTCCGGGGACGCCTCGACTCGTTCACCAACCAGGTTGAAGTACCACTTTCCCATCGCATTCCAGTCGGCGTTCGCCTTAAGGGCCGAGCCGCCCGGCGCGAAGAACGACAGGATCATTTGCGCGGTGACTCCTTGAAACGGTGGCATGAGAGGCTCATGTCTGATGCCGCGTATGTCGCTCACCGTCCACTGCCATGTGTTGCCTGACTGCGTGGGGTTAACTTCCGCATGATTTAACCATGAGGCTTTGTATTCCCAGCCAGGAGGAAGTTGGATGGAGTAATGGCTTTCCCGGACTGGATCTCGCTCCTGAAAATTCCATTTGTCTTGCAAAAAGAGAGGCTGATCCTCCACCTCGTATTCGTAGCCGACGATATTCCCGGGCACTGGAGCCGGGATCCGAAGCACCCTGTACTTCGTGTCCGAAATCAGTTCTGCTCCTGCGACGTTGGGAGCCACGTCTATTGCGTCCTTATCCTTGACTTCGTAGTCTTTGCCTTGAGCAGGGATGCACCATCCATGCAGACTCTTGATCTTTCTCTGCGGGTTGAAGTAAACAGCCACGGTGCCATGTTCACGCCCGTCAGGACGCAGAATCTTATAGGCCTCGCGAACTTGGGTCTTGATCTTATCGGTGGAAACGACGGTGACGTTCGTCTCGGAATAGAGCAGCACCGCGTCGGTTTTCTCGTCGTAGGTGGGAAGCGGAACATTGACCAGCGCATGCATCCATGGCGGTGCGTCTCCGCCTGCCGAGGCTTGCGGAACGCAAGACAGAATGCTACCGGCAACCAAAAGCACAAACAGCCATGCCGACTTTCTAGTTACTTGCGCTGGCGGTTCCGGGTTGCAACACAATCTGCTCTTCATCGCCCGTCCTCACGACCTGAAAAAAGTTACGCAACGCGGCATAATACTTCGGCTCTAGCATAAGAAAATTCATGGTCAAATTCCTCGTCAGATGCAGCGTGTCCTTACCGCCCTCCGCTTTCAGGGTATAAACAACTACGTGACCATCCTTGTTCTGCTCTGGCGGAACGCTGCTTACTTGCCAATCACGAGGAAGTTCAATGGTTACGTCATCTACCTTCTCGTAGGGATATTCAAAGTAGATAGGGTGGACGCGGTTAGCATGTTCGAACGTATGTTTCTCCCCGCCGGTAAAGACTCCGGCGGGAATCAACATGCGCTTTCCGGCTCTCGACGCCCAACCCGGAATCTTCACGTCGAACTCTGCCACGAGAGGTGACTCCGAACCACTCCAATCAGGCTGGTTCGTCAATTCCGCGTCGACTGCAACGGGAACCTGGGATTTCACCCGCTCTTCCAGGAACTTCTTGCGTGCGACGTCGTCTTCGTGGCGAACATCGAGCCGATAGTACATCGCTTCCAGACCGGTGTAGGTAACCGTTAGCTTCCCTTCCAGGTCGCCGTTAGCGGAGAGTTTCAACTTCGCCTTGCGTTCGACGCGCGACTCCGTGCTCGCCGGAAGCGTAGTTTTGATCCAAGTTCCGCCATCTTTGTCCAGTTGCAGCCCCTGCACTCCCGTTTCAAACCAGGGCAACAAACCGAAGGGCGTGAACTCCGCTCCGGGATCAAAAAACAGCTCCTTGCCGTTCAGCTTGACCAGCACGACGTTGGCGTCCAGCTTGGCGCTTTGCATCGTGACCGGATTGAAGAAGTAATTCCGACGGTCTGAAACCCAGCATCCATAGGCTTGAAAACCAGCGGCCCGGACCAGCGCCAGATAAAGCCAGGTCAGTTGCATGCCATTGCCGTAGCCCCGTTTCCATAAGTCTTCTACGTTTTCGACCGGCTTTTCTTTCTCGCGTTTTTCCTCTTCCTGGGTTTTCCGTAGCTCATACGATTTGTTTCTGATCTGCTGCACGCGATCATAGATTTTGCGCAGTTTCACCTCGGGAGGATCATCCGGCGAAACAATCTGCGCCACGGCTTCTTCCATAATCTTGTGCTTTCCTACAAAACTTTCCAGCTGGCCGTTTCGCTTCTTCCCTACCGTTCTCCAAAAACTGTCCGCATCCTTCTCCGGCAATTCACTGCTGTAAATGAAGTCCACGCGCGATTTCAGTTCATTCTCAGGCGGCATAAAATCTTCAGCCTGAAAGGCGGGGATGTTGGTGGCTTCCATGCGGACGATATGATCCGGGCCCTGTTTGACATCAGCCCCGAGCGGCAAGTCGTGCCAACTCCAGCGCAGGCGGAGCGGCATGTAGTTGCTGGAGGAGTTTGTGAATGGCTTCAGTGAAAATCTGGCTTGCTTTGTAAAGAGCTCCTCACTGAGGATCCAGTTCGAGCCGTAAATGACATACTCTTGCAGAAGATCCAAAGTGTAAGAGTACTCGATGACGCCGCCGACCTCGACATCGGGAAGGGTAAAGGTCTTGGCCGCGTATCGTACCCCCCGGCCCTTGACCAAAGATTTTTCTATGACTTCACCGCCAAATTCGACGATCGAGCCATCCGGCCTGGTCGTGCGTGCCCGCACGTGCACAATGTCCGCGCTTCCCTTAAAGTAGGGAATCTCGATGTTGCCGTACTTCCGGCCTTCTTCGGTAAGGATCTTGATGCGGGTGTAATTGTCTTCGTGAGAGGTACGCCCGTTGTCGTCCCGGTCGACCTGGCGGTAAAGAATGATGGCCGGCGCGCCGGGAGCCAGCGGTTCGCTCGTCATCTTCAGCTCTTCCGGCGAGACCGGCTGAAAGCCTTCGCCAGCGAAAACTGAAACGGGACGATATTCGCTAACGGCCAGAACCAACGCTGCAGCGCAACATGCACTAAAGACTACGCGACGAAGTAGCACAATCCAACTCCCGAGCTTTTGCGTTCACCAGAACGGGCCCCCCGCACGTTTGGTGAGGGCCACGATATAGCGGTCGGGCTCTGGCGTCAATAGCCCATTTTGGAGGCTTCAAGGGGCTTTGGGCCGGTCCCAATATCAAGGAGAAATCGTTAGCGCTTCCGGCCGCATCCAACCCAGAAGAGTTGAGGTTACCGATGGTAACCATCCCGGTCCAGGACAGTCTAATCTGGTGATATACTGCGTATATTCAGCGCGGTAGCTGGGGAAGCTTGACATCCCTCAACCGAAGGAAAATTTAAGATGGCACGTAGTTCTCGCCGTTCACTCTTCCTGGTAGTTTTCTTTTTGCTTGCCTGCGGTTTCCTGGGGATTCTATTTGCCCAGCGTACGGGGCAGCAGTCTTCGTCGATGTCGAGTGATTCCGACGTCAAAGACAGCTTGAAACAGTTCACCGACGTTTATGCCGTGATCGAAGATAATTACGCAGAGCCGGTCAATCCCGACAAGGCGATCTATAACGGCGCGATTCCCGGAATGCTGCATGCGCTTGATCCGCACTCGAATTTCTTTGACCCAAAGTCCTACGCGCTGATGCGCGAAGATCAGCGCGGCAAGTACTACGGCGTGGGCATGACGGTGGGACCGCGCAACAATAAAGTGATTGTGATCTTTCCCTTCACGGGTACGCCAGCCTACAAAGCTGGGATTCACCCTGGCGATGTGATCATCGCGGTGGACGGCAAATCGACCGAAAACATGAGCACCGGCGATGTCGCCGACCTGCTCAAAGGGCCGAAGGGAACAACCGTGCACATCAGCATTTCGCGCGAAGGCGTGGAGAAGCCGATGGAGTTCACGCTGGTCCGCGATGAAATTCCGCGTTACAGCGTCGACGTGCACTTCCTGATCCGCCCCGGCATCGGTTATCTGCACGTAACCGGATTCAACGAGACCACGGAAGAAGAAGTTTCCAAGGCCCTGGATGAGTTTGGCGACCTGAAAGGCCTTATTCTCGATCTGCGGGGAAATCCCGGCGGTCTGTTGAGCGAAGGCGTAGGCGTAGCCGACAAGTTCCTCAAGAAGAACCAACTTATTGTTTCTCATCATGGCCGTGCTTCGGCGGAAAAGCGTTATGTGGCGCAGCATGGCAATGGCGGCAAAGATTATCCGCTCGTGGTCCTGGTAAATCGCTTGACGGCATCGGCGGCTGAGATTGTCTCCGGAGCCATTCAGGATCATGATCGCGGCTTGATCGTAGGCGAAGTGACGTTCGGCAAAGGTCTGGTGCAGACGGTCTATCCGCTGTCTGAAAATACCGGCCTGGCGCTCACCACCGCGCACTACTACACGCCCAGCGGACGCCTGATTCAGCGCGATTACAGCAATATTTCGCTCTACGACTATTACTACAACCGCGAAGCCGAATCCGGTAGCAATGCCAACCGCGAAGTGAAGCTGACGGATAGCGGACGCACGGTTTACGGTGGCGGCGGCATCACGCCCGACGTTGTGATTCCTCCCGTGAAGGGCAATCACTTCCAGGACACGCTATTGCAGCACTACGCTTTCTTTAACTTCGCCAAACTGTATGTGGTGAACCATCATCCCACCAAGGGCTTCGAGGTGGACGACGCTGTGCTGCAGGATTTCCGCAAGTCGCTGGATGCGGCGAGTATCGCCTATACCCAGGCGGATTTTCTGGATAACAATGACTGGATCAAGTCCAACATCAAGGCCGAAATATTTGTGGATGCTTTCGGTCAGGATGAAGGCCTGAAAGTACGCGCGGAAACCGATCCGGAAGTGCTGAAGAGCCTGGATCTACTGCCGCAAGCCAAGGCTCTCGCCGATAACGCCAAGCGCATTGTGGCGGAGCATAACAGCGCGGGGGCGTTCAACCGCTAGAAGGCAAATAATCGGTCGAGGCCCGGAGACGATCCGGGCCTTTGTTTTTGGAGGTGACGAATGGTTTCTTGCTCCGGCTGTTGTCATTGACTTCGGTATGCGGCTATGTGAAAATCCGCCGCAGTAGCGAGATTCCGACAGCGCATTTCCCACAAAGATTGGGGCGGCTTTGAAGCATGCAGTATTGGGTTTGGCGGTAATCCTGGCAGTGCTTGCGGGCTGGACCGATTGGCGCAGCCGCCGTATTCCCAACTGGCTGACCGTGCCGGGCCTGCTGATCGGAATTGCGGCCAATGCTGCGATCGGCGGCTGGGGCGGCTTGAAGGCTTCCCTGCTGGGCGCCGGGTTGGGATTGCTGCTGCTGTTGCCGTTTGTCTTCATTCGGAGCCTGGGCGCGGGCGACTGGAAGCTGGCCGGAGCCTTGGGAGCTTTTGTTGGGCCCGGCAATCTGCTGAATGTGTTGATGGGGTCGATTTTTGTGGCGGGAATTATGGCCCTGGGGTTGGTGATCTATAAGCGGCGAGTGATGCAAACGCTGCGCAACATTGGACGGCTGCTGGCATCGATGTTTACTTTTCATATGCCCGGCGCCGAGGTGTCGCTGGATAATCCGCAATCACTGAAGATTCCTTATGGAGTAGCATTGGCTTTGACGACTGTGCTCTACGGCGTCTGGAACTGGAAGATCGGGGGAGCACGATAGCCATGAAATTGCGTCCGACAATTTGGCGCAGCCTGGCGCGAAACACAAGCGGCGCGGAGATCGCGGAGACAGCGATGATTCTGCCCTTACTCTTCGTGGTGATTATGGCGATCTTCTGGTTCGGGCAGGCTTTTCGATATTACGGAACCATCACGCACGCGGCACGGCAAGGCGCGAGGGCCGCCGTAGTTCCCGCTTGTGCGACCTGCCCTACGGCCAGTACTACAGTCATGGTGCAGAATGCCACCAATGCTGTGAACAATGCCTTGAGCGCGGCGCATCTCGACCCCACGCAAGCGTTAGCTCCAGCGCCACCTCCCACTC
>JBAPQU010000657.1:0-1945 GCA_049280795.1 Candidatus Sulfotelmatobacter sp. | reverse complement strand
CCACCGTTGGTGCCGTGCTGCGAGTGCAACAGACCAGCCCTAGCCAAGCGTTGAAGAATCTTCGCCAGGGCCTCAGGCGGGATGCCGAAAGAATCCGCAACATCCTTTGCACTGGCGCTCCGAGTTCCCTCATGAGCGTGGTCGGCCAAGTGCTTCATGGCCATCAGCGCATAGTCCGCTTTTTTGGTTAGCTTCAGCATGGTAATTACTGGTCCCGAAATCTACCTTGGTAACCTGCAATTCCGACCACGTGAGTCGGACTTAATTACGACCTTTTCTGTCGTAATTCATTCTACGTCCGAAACTCAAAATTATGCAAGCCTTGGCAGGCGACGGCAAGAAACGCCATTGAATGGTAACTATCAGTGATTGAATGGGTTAGCTATTTGCCGACGATTTTAGTCGGAAATCCCCGATACCAACCTAGGTACGAACCCAACGATGGCGGAGAGCAAAGGTAAATTCCGTGCAAATAAAGCGTCCAAGCACTTGACAAGTGGCAAAGCCGGGCTAAAATACCGGGAATTCCCGCGAATCGCTCCCTCCGGAAATTTTAGGAGGGCGACACCTCCGGATTTATGACCTCAAAGCCGTTGCCGCATCCTCAAAACGCAGGCAAGCAACCTTGCAAACATCCGCGCGTGCAAATCGTCAGCCGCGAAGAAGATGCAGAATTCCTGGAGTGCCTGGAATGCCGCGAAATCTTTGAGGCCAGCGAACTCAAGGATATGAGCATCGAAGAAAGCACCGAGGGCCCTGAAGGCGAGGCCCAGGAATCCTGAAGTTCAAAACCGCAGCCTCTCATCACTATAGTAACCATGCCCGCCTGATTGCACCTTGTTCCGCAAGAAAAGGCTCTGCTAGTCTGCCTGCGGGGGCGTGCATTTCTGCGCGCGTAAACTCATGCCTGCGGTAGCGCTCGTGGTCGACGATTCCATGCTGATCCGCTACACCGTTTGCCGCTCTCTGGAAGAGCGCGGCTTTACGGTGGAATCAGCCACGAACGGTGTGGAGGCGCTGCAAATTCTCGAGCGCGTGCATCCTGACCTGATCGTTACCGACATGCAGATGCCGAAGATGACCGGCGGTGAACTGATTACGGCGCTAAAGCAGAATCCTAAGACCGCGAACATCCCGATCATTATTGTGGCGGGCCGCGCCAGCGGCTTCGACGAGACGGAGAAACGCGCCAACTTTGCAATCTATAAAGATATCGATATTCAGGGCCAGCTCGAAAAAGCGTTGGATGCAGTGATGGGGAAGAGACAAGGGCAAGGCGCGGGGAAGTAAAACCGCTTCTGGCTTCCACTTCTTAACTTCCGGCTTGAGCCGCAGCGTCGCTAGCGCAGCGGCAGACTCGCTTCCGCCGAAAAATCCATTGCAGCAAAATCTTTCGCCAGGAATTTTGGATACGCAGCGGCTGCTATCATGGCGGCGTTGTCGGTTGAGAGTGGACGCGATGGGAAATACACTGGAATGCCATCCTGAGCGCCCTGCTGCTCGAAAGTCTTCCGCAACTCGTTATTCGCCGCCACTCCACCGGTAACGAAAAGTGTTGCCACATCATGGGCGCGAGCCGCGGCTAGAGTTTTACCGACCAGGTCTTCCACGATGGCTCGCTGGAACGAAGCGACCAGATCGAGCGTTTTCTTGTCGCAATTCGCAAGATAGTCTTCGAGCTTCGGCTTGGGGATATTCTGGAGAGCCTTGCGGCGGAGTTCGATGGAGTCGCGCATACCGTGAACTTCAACATAGCGCAGCACGGCGGTCTTTATGCCGCTGTAGGAAAAATCAAACCGCGGCTGGTCAACTTCTTCTTCCTTGGGTGAACCGCGTTCTCCGCGACGATCTTTTTCGCGATGATCGCGTCGATCACGATGCTTGATCTGTGCTGGCGGAAATTTCACGGCAGTCGGATCACCGTGCGGGGCGATCCGGTCGATGA
>JBAPQU010000656.1:0-2346 GCA_049280795.1 Candidatus Sulfotelmatobacter sp. | reverse complement strand
GTTCTTGTCCAGAAATTTGCTGGTCGCGCTGGCCGCATTCGTGGCGCTCACGTTTTCCGCTGCCGGTATTAGCTCGGCTTTCGCGGCACGTTCGGTTCGCACCTGGTACGTCACGTTGCGCAAGCCCGTCGGAAATCCGCCCGCACTATACTTTGGCCCGGTCTGGACTGCTCTTTATTTTTTAATGGCAGTCGCTGCCTGGAATGTGTGGCGCGTTGGTGGTGGCTGGGATGGAGCGTCTTCGGCAATCACGATCTTCCTGATTCAACTCGCACTGAATGCAATGTGGTCCGTCATCTTTTTTGGACTGCGGTCGCCGAGCTGGGCGCTGATCGAAATAATCCTGCTTTGGACCGTAGTCCTCGCTACTACGATCCTGTTCTGGCGCATCTCCACTTTGTCAGGCGCTCTCATCGTGCCCTACCTCGCGTGGGTCACTTATGCGGCATACCTGAATGCCGGAATCTGGCGCTTGAACTCCCTGCGCAAAAATCAAAAATAAAGATTTTTTGGCTGAGAGCGAGTTACCTCTGTAATCCCCGGTAACCTCAGTTCTCTTGCCGAAACAACTCCGCTGCGGCAGGGTTAATATGAACTGAACTGTAGGAGATTTGCCATGCGCAACCGAATCGTAGTCTTTACTTCGCTCGTCCTCTTTGCCAGCGTAGCGTGGGGCCAGCAGCAACCGGCCAACAGCGCTCCGCCCAGCGGCCAGAGCATGCCCGGCATGGATATGTCGGGCCACGACATGTCGAACATGCACATGCAGATGAAAGACACGCCCGTGGCTGGAGATAGAGACGCCGATAAGGAGGGCGATGCCGGCGCCATGCACTCGATGGAAGGCCACATGGATATGGGCCCGCATATGAAGATGACGGCCCTGCGCCCGGCAAAACCCGGCGATGCCGCACGCGCCCAGGAAGTGGTCGAGGCTGCCCGCAAAGCTTCAGAAAAATATCTCGACTACCACACCGCGCTCGCCGAAGGCTATAAGATTTTCCTTCCCAACGTTCCACAGAAGATGTACCACTTCACGAACTACGGTTACGGAATGGAAGCAGCTTTCCGTTTCAATCCCGAACATCCCACGTCGCTGCTCTATGAGAAACACGGCGACGACTACAAGTTGATCGGCGTAATGTACACCGCGCCCAAGCGTTTCAACGAAGATCAACTCGATGAGCGCGTCCCCCTCAGCGTCGCACAATGGCATGAGCACGTGAACTTCTGCCTCGCGCCTCCGGATCGTCGCGGAGAAGGATTGTCGCCGCATCCGCAGTTCGGCTTGAAGGGATCGATCACTACGCAGGAAGCCTGCGATGCCGCGGGCGGAACTTTTCATCCTGTCGTATTCAACTGGATGGTGCACGTCTATCCCTTTGAAAAAGATCAGGCCAGCATCTGGTCAGTAAATCGCCAGCACGGCGACGCGGATTAATGTAGCGCCGGCCTTTGGCCCGGCTGCCCCGCGGGCAGCTTGCCCTGAACGAGGCTGCGTACTGCGTCCGCTACGCCGCCGAGACGGCGCCGCTACATATCACCCATAATTCCGAATCTGGAATTACATTTCCATCATCAACCAATCTTAAGGTGCTTTGTGATTGCCGCAACTGTATGTTGAGTTCGGTCAGACAAGACACTGCCCCGCTGTGGCAGCGAATCCTGTCACATTCCTGCTAACCGAGGAGCAGTCGTTTCGTCAAAATAACCGTAACGGCGATTGAGCAACCTGGAACTTTTCAAGCGGTGGGTACGTAGTGTAGTGAAGAGAACGAACTGCTCGGAATGAAGTCCCGGGCTGATCGTCGAACAAAAAGATTCTAACGGGGTCTGGGGATTCTCTCACGTTCGGTTTGGCGGCCCAAGTGAGAAAACCCCCGTGCGCAGCGACCAGCCTTGCGGCTTGTCTGCTGAAACCCCAGCGGCTGCATTGTAAGGCGATTCGCGGCGAAACACCAAGGTTTTCTCGCGGATGTCGTGAACCGGGCCGCCCTAACCGTTTCCTGACGTGATTCGGGAAAATTAAGGAGCAATCATGAAGTTCGCGACAGTTTCAAAGAGCTTGGTAATGGGATTGGCTTTGCTGTTCGCCTCGAGCGCTTTTGCGGCCACTAAAGGCAGTTTGCAGTTGATCAATCCTGTGACGGTCAATGGAACGACCTTGAAGCCGGGGGATTACAGGGTTCAGTGGGAGGGCGCCGGCCCCAACGTGGAGCTCAGCATCCTGCACGGCAAGAACGTAGTGGCAAAAGTGCCGGCGCACGTAGTTGAACTTCAAACCCCGTCCAACAACGACGCTGCCGTTACGCGTGAGAATGGCAGCGGCCCCAACACGCTCACCGG
>JBAPQU010000655.1:0-2401 GCA_049280795.1 Candidatus Sulfotelmatobacter sp. | reverse complement strand
GCCCGCGAGAACAGCGCGAAGCGCTCGGCGTTATCCGGATAATCTCCGGCTGCTGTTCCGTAAAGCGCGTCGCGATCGAAGTACTCCGGATAGTCGATAAAATAAGTGCGCACCCCGGACTGGGTTCCGCCCGTCACCACCGAGGCGAAGCGATACTTGTCGTCAAAGGGGATGGTGATGCTGCGCACCACCGTCGCCGGATCAGCCAGTTTGGTCTGCCGGTACCGCGGCAGATACAGGCTTACCTGATGTCCCAGTGCAGCCAAGGCGCGGGGCAATGCTCCCACTACATCCGCCAGGCCTCCGGTTTTCGAAAATGGGACACCTTCCGAAGCCACGAATGCGATATGCATGAATCCTCCTGGGCAAGACCCGCTTTTCGCAGGCGCACGATATGATGGAATATATGTTGCAGGATTGCACCCGCAGGCAGTGAGCGGGCTGAATTTTCAGTCTATATGCCCGAGGAAAAGAGGGTCAACGTGCCGAAGGTCGTTTCCACCCGCCGTCCGCAACACAAACCCAAGTTGGGACAGCATTTCCTCGCCAGCGACGACTTTGCCGGCCAGCTCGTTGACGCCCTCGGCGACGCCTCGCAAAACACGGTGCTCGAAATCGGCCCTGGACGCGGCATCCTTACTTCCCTCTTAGCCAAACGCACCCGCCGGCTGATCGCGGTGGAACTCGACCGCGTGCTGGCGGCTCAGCTTCGCCTGAAGTTCGGCATGTTTCCTAATGTTGAAGTCATCGAGGCTGATATTCTCTCCATCGATTTCGATTCCCTGTTCGGCCCCAAACCGGGTTTGAGCCGTCCCGGCGCCCAGTTGAAGCCTGAAGTGGTCAAGGTCATCGGCAACCTCCCTTACTACATCACGTCAGATATTCTTCTGCGATTGTTCGACTACGCCAAATATTTTGAGACCATCGTCATTCTGGTGCAGCGCGAAGTGGCGGATCGCATTGCCGCCGAGCCCGGCAGCAGCGATTACGGTTTGCTTTCGGCCACTACGCAACTGTATGCGCGAGTCGACAAATTATTTACCTTGCCTCCCGGAGCGTTTGCGCCGCCACCGAAAGTCCATTCCACCGCGCTTCGCCTCACTATGGCTCCGCGACAGAAAGAACTCGGACTCAACGGCGATGGACTTGTCGGCGATGGAAAGATTAAGCATGGTTTCATCGACTTCCTTAAGCTCTCCTTTGGCCAGAAGCGCAAAACCTTGTGGAATAACTTGAAGTCCGCCTACCCGGAAGCTCGTCTCCGCGCCGCACTGGCGGAGGCTCGGGTGAAACCCGCCGCCCGGGCCGAGACCCTGAGTCTGGAAGAAAGTGCAGCCCTGTTTCGCGCCTTGCGCAACAACCGGAACGGCTCGTAGCATATTTTTGCCGGGGGATGGAGATTCGTAGATTCTATGACCGCGACCCCAGTTCGACATCCCGCGGTCGCCGGTCGATTTTATCCGCACGATCCTGAAGCTTTACGCGAGCAAGTTCGAGCCCATCTTTCCCAGAGTCCGCAGCACCCTCCAGTTCGCGCTCTGGGCTGCGTCGTCCCCCACGCGGGCTACATGTACTCCGGCCACGTGGCGGGCGCTGTGTTCTCGGCGGTAGAGATTCCTCAACCTTGCCTTGTACTGTGCCCCAACCACACCGGCGTCGGCCGTCCGCTGGCGATCATGAGTGAAGGAGAATGGGAAACGCCACTCGGCAATGTGCCAATCGATAGCTCGTTCGCGGACGCCCTCAAACAGCGCTGCCCGCTGCTGCAGGAAGATTTCACTGCGCACCGCTCCGAACACGCTGCCGAAGTTGAGTTGCCTTTTCTGCAAATGCGCCAGCCGCAACTCCGATTCGTTCCAATTGCACTGGGTACGGGAAATTTCGAAGCTCTCGATCAACTTGGAAATGCCGTTGCGGATGTGATTGCCGCGCAGAGCAGCCCCGTACTGATCATCGCTTCGAGCGACATGAATCATTACGAATCCGACGCCATCACGCGCGTGAAGGATCACAAGGCAATTAAATCAATTATCGCCCTCGATCCTCACGCTCTCTACGACTTGGTCACGCAGGAGCACATCAGCATGTGCGGCTTCGGTCCAGCCGTCGCTATGCTGACTGCGGCAAAGAAGCTGGGAGCAACCTCGGCTGAACTGGTGAAGTATGCGACCTCCGGCGAAGTCTCCGGTGATCTCGATATGGTTGTGGGCTATGCGGGCCTCAGTGTCCCGTAATGACTCGCAGATCTTACTCGCAAGAAACAACGGGGTAGCCTTTCGGCCGCCCCGTTCTGAACCTTGAATCATTCATAACCAAATAATGGTCAGTGTGCCGAGTGCCCGCCGCCGCTGGAGGCGTGCCCGGCCGATGATCCGACAGCGTGCGCTGCTCCTCCGAAGCC
>JBAPQU010000654.1:0-12882 GCA_049280795.1 Candidatus Sulfotelmatobacter sp. | reverse complement strand
CTTTATCGGTTTCCAGTTCCATGACGGGCTGGCCTTCGGAAACCTTGGCACCAGGAGTGATCATCAAGCGCACCAGATCACCCTGCGAAATGTTTTCTCCCAGTTCCTGCAGCCGGAATTCGGTTGGCGCTGGACTGGAGCGGCGATCGGTCTGTGGCGTTCGCGGGGGTGTCGGTTGTGGCGATGAAGACGGCTGCAGTTTTGCCGCGGCTGCTTGCGGTTCGGCCGATGGACGTTGCTCCGCGCTTTGAGCCGGCGCGCTTTTCGGCGACGCTTGAGAAGGCGCAGCCTTGGCCGCTGCCGGAGCGCCATTACTGTCCGCAGTAAAGATCACCTGGCCAACTTTGATCTTCTGCCCTTCCTTAACCAGAATTTCCTTGACGGTTCCGCTTACCGACGAAGGCACCTCCACGACGGCCTTATCAGTTTCGAGTTCCATGACCGCCTGGCCCTCGCTCACCTTCGCGCCGGGCGCGACCATAAGGCGCACCAAGTCGCCTTGTTCAATGTTTTCGCCGAGTGCGGGGAGTTTGAATTCGATCACTGATTCCATTCCTTAATTTTCGTCGAAGGTATGCGCAACTCAGCGCTAACTTGTGGCCGGGTTCAACTTTTCCGAGTTGATCCCGAGGTCCTGAACAGCTTTTCGCACCAGATCGAGGCTGATTTTTTTCTCCCGCGCCAGCGCTCCCAGTGTGGCCAGTACGATGTGCTTCGCGTCCACTTCGAAGAAGTCGCGCAACGCTGCGCGGTTCTCGCTGCGGCCAAATCCGTCAGTACCGAGCGAGACCAGTTGCCCCGGCACCCATTTCGCCAGCGACTCCGGCAGCACCTTCATGTAATCAGATGCGGCAATGAACGGTCCGGACGCGTCTTTCAGCGTCTCGGTGACGTACGAAATCTTCGGCGTTTCGCCAGGATGCAGCATGTTCCAGCGCTCACAATCGTTGGCGTTGCGATAGAGCTCTTTGTAGCTGGTCACGCTCCACACATCGGCGGCCACGCCGTATTTTTCCTTAAGAATGGTCTGCGCCTTCAACACCTCGTACATGATGGTTCCGCTGCCCAGCAACTGCGCGCGCAGCTTCGTATCCGGCGCGTCCGATGTGTTGAAGCGATAAAGACCGCGCAGCACGCCTTCCCGGACGTTCGCGCCTTTCGGCATTTCCGGCATGGGCAGCGGTTCGTTGGTGACGGTAAGGTAGTAGAAAATCGATTCCTGGTCCACATACATGCGCTTGATGCCATCCTGAATAATGATGGCAATTTCATAAGCAAACGCCGGATCATAGGCCAAGAGATTTGGAACCGGCAGCGCGAGCACGTGGCTGTGTCCATCCTGATGCTGCAACCCTTCGCCGGCCAGAGTGGTTCGTCCCGCAGTTCCTCCAACCAGAAATCCACGGCAGCGCATATCGGCCGCGCACCAGATCAGATCGCCGATACGCTGGAAGCCGAACATCGAGTAATAAATAAAGAAGGGAATCGTGTTGATGCCGTGGTTGGCGTAGGCCGTGCCCGCCGCGATAAACGAGCACATCGAGCCCGCTTCGGTAATGCCTTCCTCAAGAATCTGCCCATCTTTCGCTTCCTTGTAATAGAGAAGCGTATCCATATCGACGGGCTCGTAAAGTTGTCCCGCGCTGGAGTAGATGCCAATCTGCCGAAACAATGCTTCCATGCCAAAGGTGCGAGCCTCGTCGGGAATAATGGGAACGATCAACTTGCCGAGTTCAGGATCGCGCAGCAGCTTTGAGAGCAGCCGCACGAAAACCATGGTGGTGGAGGCTTCGCGGCCGTCGGTGCCTTTGTAGAATTCCTCGAAGTAGGATTCGGGAACCGGTTTCAACGGCGTCGCAACCACTTTGCGTTGCGGCATGTAGCCGCCAAGCTGTTTCCGCCGCGCCTGCATGTAGGTGATTTCCGCACTGTCGTCGGAAGGCCGGTAGAAGGGCGCGTTGTGCAGTTCGTCGTCTGGAATTGGAATGCCAAAACGCGAACGGAACATCTCCAGTTCGTCTTCGTTCAACTTCTTTTGCTGGTGGGTGATGTTCTTGCCTTCGCCCGCTTCGCCCAAGCCGTAACCTTTGATGGTCTTGGCCAGAATGATTGTCGGTGAGCCCTTGTGGTCGACCGCCGCCCGATAAGCCGCGTGAACTTTAATCGGATCGTGGCCGCCCAGTCGCATGCGCGACAGTTGCTCATCCGAAAGGTGCTCGACCATTTTTAGAAGGCGGGGATCAGTGCCGAATAAATTCTGGCGAAAGTAAGCTCCACTCTCGACGAAATATTTCTGATATTGTCCGTCGCTGATTTCTCCCAGACGCTTTACCAGCAATCCGTCACGGTCGTTGCGGATCAGGCTGTCCCAATCCGAGCCCCAAATGCACTTGATGACATTCCATCCCGCGCCCCGGAAGATGGCTTCGAGTTCCTGAATAATTTTTCCGTTGCCGCGCACCGGACCATCGAGGCGCTGCAGGTTGCAGTTCACGACGAAAATCAGGTTATCCAGATTCTCGCGCGAAGCTAGCGTAATCGAGCCCAGCGACTCTGGCTCGTCCATTTCGCCGTCGCCCATGAAGGCCCACACCTTGCCGCCGGTGGATTGCTTCAGTCCGCGATTCTCCAGATAGCGGATAAAACGGGCATGATAGATGGCCTGAATCGGCCCCAGGCCCATTGAAACCGTGGGGAACTCCCAGAAATTCGGCATCAGCCACGGGTGAGGATACGAACTCAGACCGCCGCCCGGCTTCAACTCGCGGCGGAAGTTTTCTAACTTTTCTTTCGGGATGCGACCCTCGAGATAGGCGCGAGAATAAATTCCGGGTGCAGCATGGCCCTGAAAATAAACAAAGTCGCGGTCGCCGCTTTCGGTGCGCGCCTGAAAGAAATGGTTGAAAGCAACTTCGTACAAAGTGGCGGCCGAAGCGAAGGTGGAGATGTGTCCGCCAATGCCTTCCTGGATTTTGTTGGCGCGCACCACCATGGCCAGCGCGTTCCAGCGCACCAGGCTCTTGATGCGGCGTTCCATTTCCTGACTTCCCGGAAACGGCGCCTGTTGCGGAACTGGAATCGTGTTCTGGTAAGGAGTAGTCGCCGAAAATGGAAGATTCACTCCGGCGGCGCGGCGAGCGTGCAGCGCCAATTGCTGCAGCAGTCGTCCTGCTCGAACCGGACCACCGCCCTTGGACAACACATAGTCGAGCGAATCGACCCACTCCCGTGTTTCCAATACTTCCTGACCGTCAGTTTCTATCTGCGCCACGTCTCATATCTCCGTCGGATAAGGCCGAACATTCCATGATATTCAATTATGCGAAATCTTGCTGGACGTAAGGGCATGGCCGAACGTTCTACAATGCCAGAGTTCGGATTGACGCTCGGATCAGGGCTCGAATAGAAGCCCGGATCGATGCGCCGGGAGGATCTTAAATGTTGCGAATCACGCTGCTCGTAGTTGCCGTAGCGATCATCATCTTCCTGGTTCCGCGCCTGTTGGCGGGTTCGCGCGCTGCCTTACCCACCCCAGGCAGCGCTGCGCCTGGATTTATGTTGCCCTCACAGGAAGGCGCCGTTAGCTTGCAGGATTACCGCGGCAGTTGGGTCGTTCTCTATTTCTATCCCAAGGATCAGACTCCGGGTTGCACGCGGGAAGCGCACAACTTCCAAATCGATCAGTCGAAATACGCCGAGCGTCACGCGGTGGTTCTGGGCGTGAGCGTGGACAACGTAGACTCACACAAAAAGTTCTGTGCCAGAGAGGGCCTAAACTTCAAGCTCCTGGCTGATAGTGACGGCAAGGTGAGTAAAGCCTACGGTTCACTTACGAACCTTGTGGTGGTAAAGTTCGCCTCACGCCATACTTTTCTCATCGATCCCAGCGGGAAAGTTGCCAGGGCATATACCAGCGTGGATCCGGCGCGGCATAGTGAAGAGGTTCTGGCCGCGCTTGATCAACTGCAGAAGCAGTAGGCCGCACTTCTGTGTCGAGATGACACGGCTTGCCAAAGCCCTGTGGTCATCATTTATCCTTAACGGAAAGATCATTAGGTTCTGAAGGGAGCGTTATGAAGATTTTCTGGATTCTTTTTCTGACTCTTGTCCTGACTGCGGCTTTTGCGGTTGCAGCCGACCAACCTCAGCCGCCGGCCACCGGCACTCAAGCCCCTGCTTTTACCTTGCCCAGCCAGGAAGGGTCGCGGGTGTCGCTCGATCAGTTCAAAGGCAAGTGGGTGGTGCTTTACTTCTACCCCAAAGACTTCACGTCAGGCTGCACCATCGAAGCGCACAACTTCCAGCGCGACATCGATAAATACACGCAGATGAATGCCGCGATCGTGGGCGTCAGCGTAGACGACGTGGATTCGCACAAGAGCTTCTGCACCAAAGAAGGGTTGAATTTCAAGCTGCTCGCCGATCCCGGTCACAAGGTCGTGCAGGAATACGGCTCGGTCATGGAGTACAACGGAATGACGCTGGCCGCCCGCAACACTTTCCTGATCGATCCCACGGGCGTGATCAGAAAGGTTTACGTCAAGGTCAGTCCGCAGGGTCACAGTCAGGAAGTGCTGGCCGACTTGCAGCAGTTGCAGTCCGCAAAGTAAAGGTCCAGTGCTGTCGACTGAATCTGAGAAGCATGCCGGAGCCAGTGCGAGCCGGCTTCTAAACGATTGTCTGTTATTTCAGCGGGTATTCCTGCATGTTGAACTGCGGGAGATTTTGGAGGCGCGGGTCGGAATCGAACCGACGCATAAAGGTTTTGCAGACCTCTCCCTTACCACTTGGGTACCGCGCCCCTGCTGAATACGTTAGCGTTCTGGGTGAAAAAAGTCCATCCGGGGAGTAGAACGAACGAAAAATGACGAGCGAAAAAATGGAGCGGGAGACGAGGGTCGAACTCGCGACTTCAACCTTGGCAAGGTTGCGCTCTACCACTGAGCTACTCCCGCTCATGACCTAGCCGACGAATCCGATTATAAATGAGGCGTTCCGCAGCGGCAATGGCGGTGGCTTAAGTCTCCGGCTTAATTTTATTGAAAGGACCGGAGCGACTGGTTCGAAGAAGCCGGATTATGGGCTAGAAGTGAAGACTACACCAAAACCAACGCGAGAATTTCGTTCTCAATTAACCGCCTGTCGGAAAAATGCTCCAGCCTGATGAGCAGGGGACGCGTGACTTCTTGTCCTTTTGCCACAACCAGCAATCCATCGTGATTCCTTACATTCTGCTGCAAGATCATCCCAACCGTTAGCATGGAAATTGGGACTTTGCGCAACTCCATTTTCGACTCATCAGATTTCATGTCCACCAATGCGTCGACCATATCCCGGTCGAATTCGGATCTGTACCTGAGACGAATCACGGCTTCCTCGTTGGATATGCCTCTCATTCTAAGATTGTCAAAGGCAACCGCCACGCGCAGCATCTTGGCGCCGATCGCCAGAATCGACGCGGGCAACTCTGGCACCGGTGGAGCGTCCTGAGGAGATTCCCGGATTAGTTGCTGGCTGATCATCCACGCGACAGGTTCCAGTCGCCGGATATTTGCAAGGAGATCCCTCGCCACATTCGGGTGAGCCTCAAAGCGAACTCGACTCTCAGCCGACAGATGCGTGTCGACATAAGCAGCCTGGATAAGCTCCGGGTCAAGCATAATGCAGCCCAACTGCGACAACATGGCTGCGGCCTCAAAATACCAAGAAGAGGGAATGTGGAACTTGGCGACCAGGTGACGGACGCATCGGGTGATGCGGATAGATTTTCCGAACGCCTCGGGATTTACGGCGCCTAGAACGTCTGTGAGAACTTTGATGCTGCCCATCAATGTGTTTTCCAACAGATCTTTCTCTGCGGCTATAAGCCGATTCTGCGCCAACCCGCTGGTGATGGCCTTGGCCAGAACATCCTGTGGGCAGGGCTTGGCCATAAATCTGAAGATGTTTCCTTCATTGACGGCGTCCATGGCCGCATTGATGTCCGCATTCCCGGTAAGGATCATTCTTATCGCACTGGGCGCGATCTGGCGGACTCGGGCGAGAAACTGGGCGCCGCTCATTCCGGGCATCCGCATGTCGGAAACTACGACCGCGTAGGGACCGTGATCGCGGATAGCGGCCAATCCGCGTTCTCCGCCGACGGCCGTGTCCAGGTCGAAATGCGGCCGCAGCATTAGCTCGTATCCGGTTAGAAAAGCTGGTTCATCGTCTACGAAAAGAATTTTTTCACCGGTGCGGCATTCGGAATTCATTTTAGAAGCCGGCCTGACCCACGATGTTTCTCGATGTTTGGTTCGCAGGGCTGCGGTTGTGCCTGGATTCCACAATAGTTTGATCGGCATTTAGCGAGACAAACTTTAGCTGGTCTCTGCGTTGAGGAAAGCCAGACGAGCCCCCAGGATTGGATTTACCGAGAGGATAATATTGCGGATCGATTGCACCGGCTCGTAGAGCGTGTTCCAGGTGTTCTCAGTGCGCCGGCCATTGCGGATCTTCTTCCGGCCGTACGACGTTGCCGTCGCGCATGTGGATGATGCGGTCGCCAATCTTGGCGGCTTCGGGATTGTGCGTGATCATCAGCACGGTCTGGCCCAGCTCTTGATTGGACTGGCGCAACATTTTCAGAACGATGTTCGAGTTCTCCGTGTCCAGATTGCCGGTAGGCTCGTCAGCCAGCACGATTGCGGGCTTGTTAACGAGAGCGCGCGCCATGGCGACGCGCTGCTGTTCGCCCCCAGAGAGTTCGGAGGGCCGATGATTCAGCCGCTCCTTGAGTCCCAATAAATCGCAGATACGGAGAAAGAAGGCGGGATCGCGGTCTCCGTTCCCGGCGATCTCCTGCGCGATGGCAATATTGGAGCGCGCGTCGAGTGTGGGCAGCAGATTGAACTTTTGAAACACGAAGCCGATTTTGCGTTTGCGTATGCGGGTGCGCTCCGCATCGGAGAGCGTGGCGAAATCGTCTCCGGCCATAATCACTTTGCCGGAATCAGCGCGCGTCAATCCACCCAGAAGGTAAAACAGCGTGGACTTTCCGCTGCCCGAAGGGCCAACTACGGTGACAAATTCTCCTTTTTGCACGCTGAACGAGACGCCACGGAGCGCGGGGACGGTGATTTTTCCCACGCGATAAGTTTTGTGCAGATCAATAGCTTGAATAAATCCAGCTTCGATGGGTGCGCCCATGCCAGCCTTGATCTTACACGATGGGATTTGAAGAATGGTGCGCGCAGAAGCGCGGAGTTCAGGCTACTCCCTGTTGCCGAGGCAATTGCACCGAACGCTGTTGCAGACGCTTGGGTCCCCGCTTGCGGATAAGAAGCAGACGGATTCGTTCGAGCAGATCAGCCGGCGCATACATGCCCCGGGCAAGAAATACATCGGCCTGCGATTCGTGGTCGTAAATGCGGGTTTTGCTCGAAATGAGAATCGCCGGAACATGCGGTGACAGACTCTTGATGGCGGAAATCAGCTGCGGACCGTCGAGCCCGGGCATAGCCATGTCCGTGACGACCAGATCGATGCCTCCCTGTTTGAATCGGTCCAGCGCGTCTTCTCCGCGCGCGTAGCTCGCCACGCGGTAGCCGCGCGTCTCGAGCATGATTTTTCGATAGGAAAGAGACTGTTCGTTATCGTCAACACACAGGATCGTGCGCTTAGGTTTCATTCACCGTCCGGTTCCGCGGTCGCCGGTGGTGCCGGCAACAATCGGAAATTTCTCTGTTCACGAAGATTAGAAGAGCGAAGTGATGCTAACGGCAATCGACCAGCACTGTAAAGTACCGCCGAAGCAAATGGCAGATATTTGCCATTGACTTTTTTCGAGGTTGCGAAAGGCGTGATTCTGCGCGTGCTTGTGCGCGCTCGGCTAAAGAAAAACTTCGCCGCGCATAATTTTAATCGCGCTCCCGCCGGTGCGGAGGTTAACTACGCGGTTATCGCCGCGCGAGGCACACACGAAAATTCGACTGAAAATTCTTCAGTCTACGTGCCCCTACTTTGTTGACTCACGAATGCCGCGTCCGTAAGATGAATCGACCAAAAACCACCCACCTTCCGCATGATCGGCCAAACCATTTCGCACTACCGCATTGTAGAAAAGCTCGGCGGCGGCGGCATGGGCGTCGTTTACAAAGCCGAGGACACACGGCTGCACCGTTTCGTTGCCCTCAAGTTTCTGCCCGAGGAAGTTGCCTGCGACCCGCAGTCGCTTGCCCGCTTTCAACGCGAGGCGCAAGCTGCATCCGCCCTGAACCATCCGAACATCTGCACGATTTACGATATTGGTGAGCAGGACGGCCAGGCCTTCATTGCCATGGAGTTTCTGGACGGCGTGACGCTGAAGCACCGCATCGCTGGGCGGCCGATGGAAATCGAGACCGTCCTCTCTCTTGCCATCGAAATTTCCGATGCTCTCGATGCCGCTCACAGCGAAGGCATTATTCATCGCGACATTAAGCCGGCAAATATTTTTGTGACCAAGCGCGGGCACGGCAAGATTCTCGATTTCGGCCTCGCCAAGCTGACGCCGGCGACGGGAAAGGCAACCGCGGGAGAAATTGACGTAACCGCAGGCGTCGATCTGGAATACCTCACCAGCCCGGGCACAGCCATAGGCACCGTGGCCTACATGTCGCCGGAGCAGGCGAAGGGCAAAGATCTCGATTTACGCACTGACCTGTTTTCTTTTGGCGCAGTGTTATATGAAATGGTCACCGGCGCCGTTCCCTTCCATGGAGACACGGCGGCCGTCATCTTTGACGCCATCCTCAATCGGGCTCCGTTACCGCCGCAGCGCTTCAATCCCGAGGTGCCAGCCCGGCTCGACGAGATCATCAATAAGGCTCTCGAGAAAGACCGGGACATGCGCTATCAGCACGCTTCGGAGATTCGGAGCGACTTAAAGCGTCTGCAGCGCGATAGTGCTTCCGGCCAGCGTCCCGCAGCTCAAACTCAGCAACGCTCGGAAAGTGGGGCCCAGCAAGGTGCGATATTGAGATCGGCGCCATCGGCCGGAACCGCCTCGGTCACCACACAGTCCTCGGCGCCTCAGGTCACGGCCAGCGGTTCGAGCGTGAGCGCCGTAGCGCGCGAGCACAAATTTGGCCTTGCGGCTATCGTCGTGGTGGCCGTGGTTCTTCTTGCTGCCGGAGGTTTCGGCGTCTACACACTTCTCAGCCGCAGCGGGCCAACTCCATTTCAAAATTTCACCATCACGCAAATCACGAACACGGGCAAGGCGCAACAGGCTGCCATCTCGCCCGATGGCAAATATGTTCTGAACGTGCAGAACGATAATGGCATGCAGAGCCTGTGGCTGCGCAATGTGCCAACGGGCAGCGATACACAGATCGTCCCTCCAGCAGCGGCGGTCTACCATTCCCTGATTTTTTCGCCGGATGGGAACTACGTTTATTTTCGCAAAGCCGGCATCGGCACGCAGAGCGAGTGGGATCTTTACCGCACTCCAGTGCTGGGCGGCACGCCGCAGCTCATTCTCCGCGACCTCGATACCGGAATTACGTTTTCGCCCGACGGCCATCGCATCGCCTACGCTCGCGCCAACGACCCAGAGGTAGGCAAGTATCGTCTGCTCACCGCCAATTCTGACGGCAGCGACGAAACCATCCTGCAAATCGCCCCCGACGGGCCGGGCACTCTCCCTCGCAGCATGGCCTGGTCGCCGGACGGTAAGAAGATTACTTACACCGTCTTCACCCTCGGCGACGTATTGGCCACCATCAAATCCTTTGATGTTGCCGGGAAGCAAGAGGAGCCTTTCGCGTCCTTCAAGAATGAACTTGTGTTGGACGTCGCTTGGCTGCCCAGCGGTCAATGGCTTCTCACCAGGTACGACCAAAAGGGTCCGAGTTACCGGCGCTCGCAAATCGGCATGGTTTCTCACGCCGGCGGGCAAATCCAGCCGGTCACTCGGGATACGAACGAGTATGACACTCTAACCCTGTCCGCCGACGGCAAGACCGCTGCCACCGTACAGGTAAGGACTGCGTACAGTCTCAGCCTGCTTCCCGGCGACGGATCTCAGGGCAATGCTACCGTCCAGCCCTTGACACAAGCCCAGGATGTGCAATCCGTCGCCTGGACGGCCGACGGCAAGCTGCTCTTTTCCGACGGACAGGGCGTGCGGCAAATGAATGCCGATGGCGGCCAGCAATCCACAATCTTGAATGATCCGAACTCCTGGATCGCGGATATGGCGCGCTGCGGCGATCGCTACATCGTTGTTGCCTGGGCGTTCCACGGAGGCACGAACCAGGTTCATCTCTGGCGAACCAATGCCGACGGCTCGAACCCGACGCAACTCACCAACGGAGTTTTTGATCGATTTCCGGTTTGTTCACCGGATGGGAAATGGGTCTACTACTCCGACCCCGCAGGCTCACACTTTTCCATGAGAGCGCCCCTTGAAGGTGGACAACCGGAGCCCGTGCCGGCGAGCGACGTTCATGATTCGTACGGATTTGGCGCAGGCGAAGCTATTTCGCCCGACGGAAAGCGGCTGATTTTCAATACGGATATAAGCGGCCCGAATAGTGTAGCCCTCAGCAAATTGGCGCTGGTAACCCTGGACTCAAGCTCGCAGTCCTCTCCCATCTTGTTCCAACCCGATCCACGGATAGCTACAGCAGGCGGAGCCGGCTTTACCAACGCTATGGCCTTCACTCCCGATGGAAAATCCGTGGCCTACATCGTTCGCGATCAGGGTGTAGATAACATTTTTGCGCAACCGCTCGACGGCTCACCCGGACACCAGATCACCAACTTCACTTCCGAACACATCGCCGAATTTCGATGGTCGCCGGATGGAAAAACCCTCGCCGTCGCCCGCGCCCAGAACACCTCCGACGTGGTCCTGCTCCGGGAAAAATAAGTGATTGTCGCCTAAAGAAAAACTTCGCCGCGCATAATTTCAATCGCATGGCCGCCGACGCGGATATTAACAACGCGGTTATCGCTGCGCGAGGCGCGCACAAAAATTCTGCTGGGGCGCTTCATCTCTACGCCTTGCTCAATCAGCACCCGCTCATCGGGTTTAGCCACACCATGTGCCACCATCCAGGCCGCTGTGCAACCCGCGGCTGAGCCTGTGGCCGGGTCTTCCCCGTTGTAGAACAACATTCGGGCGTGCAAACGCGCCTCGCGATCCACGGTTTCTCGGGAGACAAAATAAAAAAACTTCCCGCCGGTCTTAGTCAGATATTCCGTCGCCCGCCCTAAATTTATTTGTAAATTCTGTATCACGGCCAGCGATTTGAGCGGCGTTACTGTGTATGCGAGTCCCGTCGAAACGGTTTGAATCGGCAGGGAATCGTCGAAGTCCTGTACGCGCAGTCCGGTCGCGTCCGCGACTGCGCTCCGCTCATGCTGTATGCCAAAAGTAGGATCGATCTGCGTCATCTCGCCGAACGGTGGACTTCCCGCGGCGTCTTCGAAGTTCACTGGAACTTTTCCGACATTCAGCTCCAGCACAATTTGTTTGGCGCCGCTCTGGCCTCGCAATGCAAATGCCGTGCCCAGCGTAGGATGCCCGGCGAACGGCAATTCTTCCTGTACGGTGAAGATGCGTACACGAATGCCGCGCTCCCGCTCGGTAGCAGCATCGCGCGGCAGGATGAACGTCGTCTCCGAAAGATTCATCTCCTTGGCGAGCGCCTGCATTTTGGCATCGGTCAGCCCGCGGCCATCGAGAAATACAGCCAGCGAATTGCCCTCAAGCGCACGCGAGGCGAAAACGTCCCACTGTTCCATCTTCAGGCGGCGTGATGGCTCGCTCATCGATTTCCTCGTGGTATTACCGTTCTTACACGACCAGAGTTCCGCAGAATTTGAAGATGCCGCCAGCCATTCTTACGATGCAGAAAAACTGTCTGGTTTCGCGGCGGAGAAGCTGTCTTGTGGTTGACAGCATGAAGTGCAGGCTTCTATTCTAACTACGTGTTTCGCCCCTCCAATGCCCGCGTCGCGTGCTGTTGTTGCATGTGTCGGCTGGCGTGTGGGTAGGGAGCGAACGAGAATTTCTTCCGAACCCACCCAACAAAACGGGTGGGTTTCGTTTTCATCCGAGCTTCACCCGATTTGAAAGCTGGGCACTTTCATAATTCAAGTAATTGAATTCACAAGGAGAGCAATATGAGCACCGATACTCTGACCGAAACCCCAAGAATCCCCCGCATCAATGACACGGCCCCGAATTTCACCGCCGAAACTACGCAGGGTCAAATCAACTTTCACGAATGGATTGGCGACGGCTGGGCGATTTTGTTTTCTCATCCCAAGGATTTCACTCCCGTGTGCACCACCGAACTCGGCTACATGGCGCGCCTGCAGCCCGAATTTGCCAAGCGCAACACCAAGATTATCGGCCTGAGCGTGGACCCGGTCAGCAGCCACGGCAAGTGGGCCGCCGATATTGAGGAGACGCAAGGCGCCAAAGTGAACTACCCGATGATCGGCGATCCTGAACTGAAGGTCGCGAAACTCTACGGTATGTTGCCGGCCGAAAGCGGGAACACATCCGAAGGCCGTACCGCCGCGGACAACGCCACCGTGCGCACGGTATTCGTCGTCGGGCCGGATAAGAAAATCAAACTCCAGCTCAGCTATCCCATGAGCACTGGCCGCAACTTCGATGAAATTCTTCGCGTCGTCGATTCCATGCAGCTCACGGCGAAGCACAAAGTTTCCACGCCAGTGAACTGGAAGCCGGGCGATGACGTCATCATCAGCGGCAATGTCTCGAACGAAGAAGCACAGAAACAGTATCCCGGAGGCTGGAAGTCGCCCAAGCCGTATCTGCGCATCGTGCCCCAGCCGAAGTAGGCGGACTTTCTTGGAAGCGCATGTGGTCCGGTGATCATC
>JBAPQU010000653.1:0-2612 GCA_049280795.1 Candidatus Sulfotelmatobacter sp. | reverse complement strand
CGCTGGACCAACCGGTCCGGCGGGAGCAACTGGCGCAACCGGTCCGGCCGGACCACAGGGACCGCAAGGACCAGCAGGTGGCGTTTCCTTGGCAGCGATGAGGGCGGCGCTTCTGCAATGGTATCCGCAGACGTTTTCGGTTGGACAAGGTCCGTTCGGCGTGGCATTCGACGGCGCCAATATCTGGGTGGCGAACAACGAGGCCAATAGCATTACCGAATTGCAAGCCAGCACCGGCGTCGTGGTCGGGACCTACGCAGTGGGCGAGGAACCTGTCGGCGTCGCGTTCGACGGTGCCAACATCTGGGTGGCGAATTCTGACGGGGGAAACGTCACCAAGTTGCTGGCCAGTACCGGCGCCGTCGTGGGCACTTACCCGGTCTTTGGCTTTCCCTACGGTATAGCGTTTGATGGTTCCAGCATCTGGTTGCCGATCCTCAACACCGGCACCGTCACGAGGTTGCAAGCAAGCACCGGTAACATGGCCGGCACCTACACCGTTGGACAGAGGCCCGACGGTATCGCTTTCGACGGCACCAACATCTGGGTGGCGAACAGCGGCAGCGCCACTGTCACGAAGCTACTCGCCAGCACCGGCGCCGTCGTTGGTACTTATTCTGTGGGGAACGATCCCACTGGTGTGGCATTCGACGGCACCAACATTTGGGTCACAAACGCCGGGGATGGAACTGTCAGCGTAGTGTCGGCCGCCACCGGCGCGGGCGTGGCCACCTACGTTGTGGCAACCCCGAACGCGATAGCTTTCGACGGAACCAACATGTGGATAACTGATGCCGGCTTTCCGAACCCCACGGTCACGAAGATGCAGGCCAACAATGGCGCTGTCCTGGGAGTCTATCCGGTGGGAAACCAACCATTCTCCCTGGCCTTCGACGGAACCAGCATGTGGGTGGCAAACGCCGGCAGCAACAGCGTCACTAGAGTACCCGCTAAATGAAGGGCATTCGACGAGTTGACAACATCTTGCATGACACTCTTGCTGATTTTGGGGCCTGAGTTCGCCAGAAACGGGCTTCGGGGAAGTTGGCCAGATTGGTAACGGGAAGTCGGCTTGTAGGAAGTCATCGATTGCAGCGGACTGCGTCTAGGCTCGCGACATCGAAAGCAAGGACGGGTCAGCCTGTTCGCATTTGCGGGCGCGACCTCTACCGGATTTATCTCTCCATTTTTCCGCGGAGCCAGCCCGCAAGACGGAGTCGGACTCCTGTTTCTTGACGTCAAACTCACGCCCAAGCTGCGCGCATTCTCGGACAACATAGCTTCGAACCGGCAAACCAGCATCAGCGGCGTGGAATGGCAACCGTGGGCATGGGCCAAAGCGGCGATATCAGCCGGCGTAGGCGGGAATCAAGGATACATGGCTTCCAGCGTTTCGGCCGAGCAAACCTGGGGATCGGTTAAAGCCGGGTATACCCTTGCCGGCGATCAGTTCCGCCGCATCATAGTGCAGACGCCCTTGAACTCTGAAACTGACCGGGAAAATGTTCTGGTCACATTTCATCCCAAGCCCTTCTTTGATTTGAGCGCGGGCCGCTTCAACTTTCTTCAGCCGCTGACCCCCACCGGCGGCACGATTCGAGCAACGCTCGACGAGTACACGGCAGCGCGCGAGCCGCCAAGTTCACCCTCACCGGCGGGCTGTACCAATCACAGTTGCTGGGGACCACTGCGCATGGTACGTCACTGGGTCTGGGACGCGATTTCGCCGGCCGCATCCAGGTCAACGCGTACCTTTACCACAGCCGTTTCGACGGCACTCCCAGCATAACCACCTTCGTAAACACATTCCGAGAGGTTATTTCTCCCCGGCTGAGCCTGCTCCAGGTGTTCACTGACACGCAAGGCCGAACTTCAGTTTCCTATGGGGGTGAGTTTGTTTCCAATCCCGTTGTGTTTGGGGTGGACTATCAGACGATTTATTCTCCCTTTCGAACCGGAGATCCCTTCCACCAGGTCTTGTTGCTGCATGTGCGCTTGCAGCCCTTCGGAAGCGCACAGATAAACGCAGCCAGCTACGTTGCCCCCGATGGATCGGTGAAATACACGACTTATGGCAACACGATGCTGTACCGAGGAGAGACCGAGGCCGGGGCCACACCAAATTTCAAGCTTCCCAAATACATTGTCAGCGGGCGTGTGTTGGGTGAGGACGGCCAGCCCGTGCCGGGCGCTGCTCTGCGTATAGGTGACGATTTGGTCTTCAGCAATTCAGAGGGAGAGTTCTTCCTGCGCAAGAAAAAGAACCGGCCCTGCCCCGTGGAAGTTGCCCTGAATGAGTTCCTTGTTCCTGGTGGCTTTGCAGTCATTTCTTCTCCCGCGGTTGTAGTACCTTCCGTGCAGGGATCGGAAAATCCGATCACGATTACACTACGTCGTCGTGTCCCGAGTCGTTGAGATCCCCCTTGACCGAGTGTTTCGCTATTGGATATCAACCCGCAAGGACTACCACCGACGTTGGCCGTCGCGGCATCAATTGTCCCCGTCGCGTTACTTTCTACGAAAGTTTGGTCCGAATTATGTGGCGTCCGCGGAGATTGAATAGCGTCCTAATTCGATTGACCACCCTTCTGGCGCCACATAATGGCCTGCGC
>JBAPQU010000652.1:0-44125 GCA_049280795.1 Candidatus Sulfotelmatobacter sp. | reverse complement strand
AAGTAGATCCAGCGCCATCGAAACGGAGGTCCCGTCCAGAAAATCAAGGCCTAACTCTCCTGTTATCTAGATTAAAGCCTCCAAGTCCTTTGTCGGACGGATTTTGCGGGCCAAAACATGCTTAACTCGGTGATTTAAAACGGTTGTGGGAGGAGGGGGGAGGGTACTCCTATAATCAAATAGTAAACTTTTCGCACGGTCCCTCCAAACCGGAATCTCGCCGTCGAACTTTATTTTGACTGAGAATTACGCTGCCGCCGGAACCACTCGAACACCGGCACGCCAGCCAGAATAACCAGCAAGCCATACAACGAATTCAGCCAGTTTTCCCGGAAGGTGTAGTAGAGCAGAACGGCGGCGACGGCAATGAACAAGGCGGGAACAACCGGATAGCCGAGCACGCGGTAGGGCCGCGCGGCTAGCGGATCGCGCCAGCGGAAGACGAAGACCGTGCTCCCGGCGATCATATAGAAGAGCCACTCCGCGAAAATTGCGAGCGAAAAGAGCTGCCGAAAACTCCCGCCCAGCAGCAGGAGAATGATCGACAAGATCGCCTGCACCACCAGCGCCGCCGACGGCGTGTGAAAGCGCGGATGTACTTCCGCCAGTACGCGAAAGAAATATCCATCCCGCGCCATAGCATAGGGAACACGGGCGCCGCTCATGATCGTGCCATTCAAGGTTACGAGCATGGAGATCGCCATACCCGCCGAGACGATGCTCGCGCCCAAGCGTCCCATAATCAGCGCGACCGCATCCGAAGCGGGCCGCGGCGACGCCGCAATCGCATTCGCCGGAAGCACATATTGGACCCCAGCATTCATAAGCACATAGAGAACGCCCACCGTAGCCACGCCCGCGATCAAGGCAATGGGAATGTTTCGCTCCGGTTGCTTCACCTCTCCCGCGACCATGTTCAGATCGTTCCAGCCGTCATAAGCCCAGAGTGCCGCGACCAGCGCCGCCATGAAGCCGGCGATGCCGCCTTTGGCTCCGGTGAAGGTGGTGGCGAAGTTGCTCCAGCCGCGGCCGGCGACGCTTCCAGCGCCGCTGAAGCAAACGACCACGATGCCGAGAATGATCGCCACTTTCAGCACGGTGAAGACAAGTTGAAATTCGCCGGCCTTCTTCACTCCGAGATAGTTCAGGACGGAAATAAGAATGGCTGCCGTGATGGCGATGAATTGTCCCCAGGTGACCGTGAAGGTATGCGAGAGGATGCTTTCGAAAAGGATATTCTCAGAAAAAAAAGAAAAGGCCGAGAAGGTACCGAGAATCCGCACCAATCCGGTTGCGATTGTCGCTACGGACGCCGGCTTGGCGATCACAAACCAGGTCCAGCCGTAGAGAAATCCTCCCAATGGCCCATAGGCGTCGCGGACGTAAACGTACTCGCCGCCAGCTTGTGGCTTCATGGCGCCGAGTTCGGCGTAAGTAAGCGCGCCAAAAAAAGACAGCAGACCGCCGACGAGCCACGCCAGATACACCAGCTTTGCCGAGCCCACGGCCTGCATCATCTCCGCCGGAACCAGAAAGATTCCGCTACCGATGATCGTTCCCACCACGACTGCAGAGGCGTGGCTTACGCCGAGATCGCGGGAGAGTTCGGGGCGCGTGGTTGCCGCCTGCATCGATTGAGGCATGATAAGAGTGAGCCAGTATACGTCAGAGGCGCCGAGGGTTTTCTTTATGCCTGTTCTCGAAAGAGCAAACTGGTTGTGTACCCGATGGCGAACGTCACTGTTGTCCCGCTTATAACCCACCACGTCCACGGAACCTGGATTCTCCACAAATACAATTCCGTGCTGAACCCAAACAACATTCCCACCATCGCGCCCCACTGATTTGCACGCCGGGTGAGAACGCCGAGCAGAAATACTCCCAGCAGCGCTCCGTATGCGACCGATGCAATTTGCAGACCCACCTCAACCACGCGGCCCACTTTTTGCAATGCCAATATTGCCAAGCCAAAAAGCACGATCGCCCAAAAAAAAGTTGCCAGACGGGAAAGCCGCATCTGCGCCCGCTCATCGATGCGCGGGCGGAAGTGCATAAAAAAATCCATGATGGTGCTCGATGAAAGTGAATTCAGCGCCGCGCTCAGATTCGACATGGCCGCGGCCAGAATCGCCGCAATCAGCAGCCCCGAAATCCCATGCGGCATTTGGCTGACGATGAATGTGGGATAGATTCGATCTGGCTTGCCAAAGTGTGCCGAGGGCACTCGATAGAAGGCCCACAGCATGATGCCGACAATCAGAAACAGCGCGAACTGAAAAAAAATCGCCACTCCGCTCGAAAGCAGCGCTATGGTAGATTGCTTCTGCCCGCGCGCCGCCAGCAAGCGCTGGACAATGAGTTGATCGGTGCCGTGGCTCGCGGTAATGAAAGCGGTGCCGCCGAGAACGCCCGCCCAGAATGTGTAAGGCAGCCAGAAGTTGGGCCGGAAATCGAACACTTGCAGCTTGCCCGCGCTGGCAGCGGCGGCATGAATCGCCGTCCATCCCCCGGGCACAAGATGCAAAATTGTCACTAATCCAACGAGTGTGCCGCCAACATAAATCGCGGTCTGCACCACATCCGTCCAAATCACTGCCGCCAGGCCGCCCTCGAACGTGTAGATGAGGGTCAATGCAGTGATGATCGCAATCGAAGCTACCTCGCCTGTGCCCAGCGCAATCGAAACCACAATCGACACGGCGTAAACCCTTACACCCTCGGCCGCAGCGCGTGTGAGCAGGAACAGTCCGGCGGTAAGCGAGCGCAACCCGCGGCCGAAGCGGCGCTCGATTAATTCGTAAGCGGTATAAAGATCGCCACGAAAATAATGCGGCAGCAGTACAAAGCTGATCACGATGCGCCCCGCCAGGTATCCCATGACCACCTGCAGGAAGGTGAGGTTGGTGTCATAGGCCAGGCCGGGAATGCTGATGATGGTGAGCGTGCTGGTTTCGGCGGCGACAATAGAAAGCGCAATAGCCCACCACGGAATATCCCGCCCAGCAAGAAAGTAATCGCGCAGCGAGCGCTGCCGCTTGCGGAAGCGCAACCCAAATAGCGTGATGCCCGCCAGATACAGCGCGATAATCGCGAGATCGAGTTTATCGAGGCCCATGAGTTTATCGGAACGCGCTTACACCACTTTCCGCACAACAGTTTCCGTGGGATCGTAAGGCGCCGAGGAACAGGCCACAAGCCACAACAGCGCCGTCCCCTTGTTGCGCACCGCATGCGAACCACCCGGCGAAACCATCACGAGCACTGCGCTGCTGCCATCGAATTCGCGATGTTGTGGCGTCGTGCCGTCGCCTTCATCCCAATGCAGCGACCAGGCCGCGCCCGGAAGAATGACGATGGCTTCACGCCGGCGCAGGTGGTAGTGATTGCCGCGCACCGCTTCCGGAGCGGTCGAAGCGAGGTGCATATCAGCAATGTGCCCGATAAAGTTGAGAGCCTCGGGCGGCATGGTAAAGCTGAAGCCGCGCGCGTCGCCGGTATTGCCGAGCTCTAACATCTGAATTTTCATGGATACCCGCCTGCAATTATGGCGGGAATCGGCACGCCGCGCGAGTGAGTCTTTATGGACGTGGCCGCAGAGGTAGCGCCGGGCGCCCCGCCGGCTTTTGCGTATGCGGAGCGAACGTATCTGAAAATGAGAAGTTGACTTCTCTGCTTCGCGCCAAGCGAATACCTGAGAGCCCTGTGGTAGAACTAACGCGTGGCCTACTATCTGGGCATTGACGGCGGGGGCAGTAAGACAAGATGCGCCGTGGGCGACGAATCTTCGCTATTGGCCACGGTCGCTGCCGGCCCCAGCAACGTTACCCGGGTCGGCGAAGCGCGCGCGCGGGAATCACTGCACCAGGCAATTCGGGAAGCGTGCGCTGCCGGGAAAATCGATCCCGGACAATTACGGCGCGCTTGCATCGGTGCGGCTGGGGCGGGTCGCGAGGAAATTGCCAGCGTCGTTCGCAGGATTGTTGCAGAAGTGATTCCCGGAGAAATCGAGATCGTGGGCGATATGCAGATTGCGCTGGAAGCAGCATTCGGCGCAGGTCCGGGCGTGATCGTGATCGCCGGGACTGGATCGATTGCTTACGGCCGTGATGCGAAGGGAAGAACGGCTCGCGCCGGAGGCTGGGGCTTTGCCATCTCCGATGAAGGTTCGGCCCATTGGATTGGCCGCGAGGCAGTGAGCGCACTGTTGCGTGCGGCCGATCAGGCTGGGGGCGATCGACTAAAGAGCGTTCAAGGGCAGGATGCGCGCATCGAACCGGAGGCCTCTACGCTTTTCAACGAATTGAAAACCGCATGGAAACTGGGTTCGCTGGATCGGTTAGTGCGTACCGCCAACTCGACTCCGGATTTCGCTGCTCTGTTTCCGGCAGTACTATCAGCAGCCGGTGCGGGAGATACAGTGGCGCAGTTCGTCCTCGCGCAAGCGGGGACGGAACTTGCCCAACTCGCCGGGATTGTTTTACGGCGGCTTTTTCCCGAGCAGCTTTCTTCTGCTTCTTCGGTTGTCCATCTGGCCATGGTGGGCGGAGTCTTTCGTCATGCACTGGGAGTTCGCGAACTTTTCTACAATGAAATTCGTTCGGTGTATCCAAACGTCGTCTTGAATCTTGATGTAATCGAACCGGTTCACGGCGCATTGCAGAGGGCACGGAGAACCACTTCGTAGTACAGAGAGCTAAGCGCAGCGACCATCATGGACGCGCAAGGAAACCACCAAGAATGGGAGCAGTTGTTTTCGGCTGCAGAAGTCGGCACAGCCGGGAAGCGCACGTTGAACGCGAGCGCAGATGCTGATCTTATCCCACCGTTAAACGAAGACCTTGTGCTCGCTCTCCTCAATCGCCGCGACCTACCGGCGGAAACTCTGGAGGAGCTTAGTCAGAATCCAGCCGCGATGAAGTCGCGGAAAGTTTGCGTCGCTCTCGCCGTTCATCCTCGGACGCCGCGTCACCTTGTGTTGCGACTGCTTCGCCAGTTGTACACCTTTGATCTGATGCGGCTGGCATTGCACCCAGCCTTCGCTGCCGATTTGAAACGCCTGGCCGACGATCAACTTGTCGCGCGTCTCTCTTCCGTAACTTTGGGAGAGCGGCTCACGCTGGCCCGCCGCGGTTCGCAAACTGTTGCTGCGACGCTGTTGCTCGATAAGGAGCCGCGTGTATGGCATACGGCGCTGGAAAATTCCCGACTTACCGAATCCGCCGTCATCAAAGCGCTATTGCGCCCTAACGCCCGCGCCGCGTTCGTTGAGGCGGTGTGCCATCATCCTAAGTGGTCGGTGCGGCGGGAGATTCGCATGACCCTGCTGCGCAGTCGGCATACGCCACTTGCCTGCGCGCTGGAGTTTGCCCGCACGCTGCCCCCGCCACTGTTGCGCGACATTCTGCACGCGTCGCGTCTGCCGGAGAAGATCAAGATCTATCTGCGCAATACGCTCAAAGAGAGAACTTAGACCTCAGTCGCGGAAGGTATTACCGTCCGCCGCCGATTTCGAGAATCGTGCCGGTAGTGTAAGAAGCGGCAGGCGAGAGTAACCAGAGCACGCCTTCGGCGACCTCGATCGGCGTTCCGGGCCGTTGCATGGGAATGGTGGCCGCTAGTCGGTCGAGTCGGTCGGGCGCGCCGTTGGCAGCATGCAGTCCGGTCTCGATCAATCCGGGAGCAACTGCGTTCACTCGGATTCCTTCGATGGCGACTTCGCGCGCCAGCCCGATTGTGAAGCTGTCAATCGCGCCCTTGGACGCCGCGTAGTGTACCCACTCTCCCGCGGAGCCCGTGTGCGCTGCTCTCGAAGAAATGTTCACTATGGCCCCGCCACTTCCACTATGTCTGGTTGACATTCTTCGCACAGCCTCGCGCGCGCACAAAATCGCTCCCGTAACGTTCACGGCCATTACTTTCGTTAAAGCATCAGCGCTCACCGATTCCACTCGAGAAAATCCTCCGGTGATCGCGGCATTATTCACTAGAGCCTTAATCGGACCCAGTTCACGCTCGGCAGTCTCAAAGAGCCGTACAACATCTTCTTCCCGAGCGATATCGGCTTGAATCGCGCAAGCGCGGCTGCCTGCGAAAACAATTTGTTCAGCAACCGCATTTGCATCGGCTTCGCCGTTCGTGTAATTCACCGCTACGGAGAATCCGCTCGCACCGGCCAACTTGGCGATGGCCGCGCCAATCCCACGGCTCGCACCGGTGACGATCAGTGTGCCGCTGCGCTCTCCGTTTTTCATGTCGTTCGGACCTTTCTGCGATCACTGTAACAAAAACGCCCTCTCCCGTCCGTTCACTATCAGGGCGGACGTTGGTAACCTGCCCACGCCTGGAACCTACCCTAGAATCTTCATCAGCCATGCGCGACTACCTGCAATCCTTTTTCGATGAGCTTGGATTCGAGATGTCATGGCTCGATAAGCCATGGAAGCCGGTATCGCAGCTTGAACTCGGAGGCTGGCTTGTTTTTTATCTGGCATTCATGGCGTATGCCTTCTCCGCACACGGCGGCTTTCTTTTCATCGACAGGGCCAACCTCGTGGTTCACGAAGGCGGCCACAACTTGTTCGGATGGTTCGGCCGCACGCTGTGCCTTTGGGGAGGGACACTGCTGCAGTGGCTGGTACCGTTTCTTCTGGCCGTGTACTTTTTCACTGAACGCCAAATCTCCGGCTTCGTCTTTTGCACGTTTTTCTTCTTTGAGAACTGGCTCTACACGGCGACTTACATGGCCGATGCGCGCGCCATGGTCCTGCCTCTGGTGACCACTGGCGATCCGGAGTTTGCCGAGCACGATTTCCATGCCATTTTCTCGAGTCTCGGCGTTTTGGATTACGACACCAAGATCGCTGCCGTGGTTCGGTTAGTGGGGTGGTGCGGAATGATCGCAGTAGTCATTTGGTTCGCGCGACAAGAGCCCGATCGCAAAGTCTCAAGCCCGCTTCAAGCCTCGGACGCGGAAGGGGCCAGGTTTCAGGAATTTCTCTCCAGGGAATCCAGCCGGCACTAACGACGTTCGTCTCATGCGGTTACTTCCGAAAGTGATTGTTAATTGCCTCTGCCTGCACTCGCGTCACCACTGCCGACAGTGCAGCAGCGTCTGCCTGCTTCACTGCCTGCAGGCTGCCGAAGTGTTCCAGAAGACGCCGCGTCGAACTCTCACCTACGCCGGGGATCTCCAATAGCTCAGTCGAGCGGTCGCGCATCTGCCGGCGTTTGCGGTGGAAGGTGATGGCAAAGCGATGGGCCTCATCGCGAATGAGCTGAATTAAGTGCAACACCGGGGAATGATGATCGAGGGCAATCGGATCTTTTTCCTGGCCGTAGACGTAAAGAATTTCTTCGCGCTTGGCGATGGCAGCAAGCGGCTGGTTGATGATCTCAAGCGATTCTAGCGCGGCGGCGGCGGCGTGCAGCTGGCCAAGTCCACCATCGATAAGCACCAGGCTGGGCATTGGCTTCTTCTCTTTTTCTTGCTCTAGCAGCAGGCGCTTGTAGCGGCGCGTGACCACCTCGCGCATGGACGCGAAATCGTCTACGCCATCGACCGTGCGAATGATGAATTTCCGGTAGTCTGACTTCTTCATCTTGCCGTCTTCCCATACCACCATCGAGGCGACCGTCTCCGCGCCTTGAATATGGGAGATGTCAAAGCATTCGATGCGCTTGGGAAGTTCGGGCAGACTCAGGACATCCTGCAGTTCTTCCTGAATCGCCTTGGCATTCGGCTTGAGCACGCGAAAGCGCTGATCGTAAGACTGTTTGGCATTGGTGCCGGCGAGATCGAGGAGCGCGCGCTTGTCGCCGCGCTGCGGCACGAGGATATGGACGCGGGTGGCGCGGACACTCTTGTCCGCGCTCTGGTCGGAGAGCAAATCTTCGAGAGCTTCTCGATCCTCAAAGTCTACCGGCACATAGAGGTTACGCGGCACGTAGGGCTGGCCGATGTAGAGCTGCTTGAGCAAGGTGGAGAAGAATTCACCGGGAACGAAAACGTCCGCGCCAGGAGCGGTCGAGCTTTGCTCGACAGGACAGCCGGGCACGGCTGCCCCCACATGTTCTTTTCCAACACCGGCAGACTCCGTATCCGAGGGCAGTGCGAACTCCGGCAGATCTTCCCAGAAGAATTCACGGCGATCGACGACTCGGCCACCGCGCATGTGAAATAAATTTACCGCCAACATACCGTTTTCATAGTGATAGCCGAAGACATCGGCGTCATCGCCTTCGGCAGCGGCAATGCGCTGGCGTTCCTGCAATTGCTCGACGGTTGAAATCAAGTCGCGGTAGCGCGCAGCTCGCTCATACTCCTCAACAGCAGCTGCCTGCTCCATGCGCGCGTGCAAAGATTTGCTTAAGTCGGTGGGACGGCCTTCGAGAAACAACTTCACGTCGCGAACCGCTTCCTGATAAGTGTCCGCAGTTGTCAGGTTTTCCACGCACGGACCCAAACACCGCTTGATGTAGTACTGCAGGCAAGGACGCGGATGAAAGCGTGTGAGGTCCACCTTGCACGATGGAATCAGAAAATTACGATGGATGAGATCGACGATGCGGTAGGCGAGGTTAGCGGGGAAATAAGGACCGTAGTAGGCGCTGCCGTCTTTGCGCAGGCGGCGGGTCACGTAAACCCGCGGCCAGCGCTCGCTCAGCGTGAGCTTTACGTACGGGTAAGTTTTGTCGTCACGCAGAAGAATATTAAAACGGGGTTTGCGCTGCTTGATGAGATTGTTCTCCAGCGCCAGAGCTTCTTTGTTGTTGGCAACCACGATGTAATCAACATCGGTCGCCTCACGCACCAGCGTACCGGTTTTGGAGTCTTCCCAGCGGCCCTCGTGGAAGTAGCTGGCCACGCGGCTTCGCAGGTTCTTCGCCTTGCCCACATAGATAACTTCGCCTTCGGCGTTCTTGTAGAGATACACGCCGGGCTCGGTGGGAATGGTGCGGATTTTCTGGAGCAGGTCCATGGCGGGGATGCTTCTATTCTATTCGATGGAGAGTTTCCGTTGATGATCCCTGAGCGGAGCCGTATAAAATTTCCATAACCCATGTGGGGTTTGCGTTGCCTGGGCTCCGGGTAGTTACTGGCCAATCTTTGTACATTGTCCGCAAACACATGAAAACGTATATACTTATGTCGAGCATGGTAGATGCGCCAAACTGGCACGTCCCGTGCAAAAGTAAGATCGGGATTTGTAAGTATTGAAAATTTCCCAGGGCCTGTAAGACTGTAGGTAAATTCGCGCGCGGGACAACCTGATCGCGCTGAGACAAGAAATCAAGGAGCCTCTTCCAATATGACCCGCACTTCGTTAACGATTTTCCTGGCAGTCAGTATGGCAGCTACCGTCGGCTGCACCAGCAAGAACTATGTAAAGCAACAGACAACGCCGCTGATCAACAAGACCAACGAGCTGGATGACATGACGGCGAAAAACAGCAAGGACATCAAGGACGTTGATGCCCGCGCCCAAGCCGGAATCCAGGCCGTGAACGCCAAGACTGCGGACGTGGAGCAGAAAGCACAGGCTGCCGGACAGAATGCAACCGCGGCCCAGCAGATGGCGGATGCCGCCAACAATCGGGTTGGCGTTCTTACCAATACTGTGGCGAACCTGGACAACTACCGCCCGGTAGCGGAGACCTCGGTGAAGTTTGGCTTCAACAAAGACAACCTGACGACGACCGCCAAAGAAGCTCTTGATCAGTTGGCAGGCAGCATCGCCAGCACCAAGGGTTACATTATCGCGCTCGAAGGCAGCACCGATTCCGTGGGGTCGGCCGATTACAACTACGACCTGAGCCAGCGGCGCGCGAACTCCGTTATTCAGTATCTGGCATCGAAGTACAGCGTGCCGGCGCACAAGATTTACGTGATCGGACTGGGCAAGGATAAGCCGGTAGAGACAAATAAAACGAAAGCCGGCCGCGCCGATAACCGCCGCGTGGATGTTCGCCTGATGACCAACACGGTGGGCGACACAACGCAGCCAGCAGCACCGACGACCGGACAGAATAATCCATCGTCGATGTAATCGATCACAGTTTTCCTCCTCCCCCGAGGAGTTTGCCGAACAGGCCGCTCAAGCCTCCCCCTGAGCGGCCTGATTTTTTGCGGCCAGTTGGCCGCTCATGGACGTGAAGAGTGTCAGTTCCAAAGAGCCTCGCGCAGCGGTAAAATGAGATGATGCGATGTTGGTTATGGTTAGGTTTGCTGTTGGGACTGAGCGTGGCGGTGTGGGCACAGCAAGGTTCGCCTCCACCCACTGCACCGCCGCCGAATTCGTCTTCTACTCCCGCAAATTCTGCCCCGAGTGGAGATTCCGCGAAGCAGGCGCGTACACCGGATCTGGCGCCACCTCGCTCGGATCGCGTCAATGTGAACGACCTCGGGTCAGACCTGGGACAGAGCTCCAGCAAAGATGACCAGACTGATTTGGATGCGCCAGCGGATGACGCTAAGACGCATCCGCAGAGTTCGGCGGCTGTAGCTGAAGCGGCGGCGGGAGTGTCGAGCAATGGTGTGACCGAGTTTCATACCTGGGATCCGCATAAAGCTGCGAAAAGCATCGAGGTGGGAGACTTCTATTTCCGGCGCAAGAACTACCGTGCCGCTGAAAGCCGCTATCGCGATGCGCTGGTCTACAAAGACAACGATGCCATTGCCACGATAAAGCTGGCAGTGTGTCTGGAAAAACTGGGCGTGTTCGATGACGCCAGGGCCGAGTACGAAAGCTATTTGAAGATTCTTCCGCATGGTCCGCAGGCGGAAGAAGCACAGAAGGCGATTGAGCGCTTAAAAACGCCAACGGCCGGAACCAAACAACAATAGGCGCGATCGCGTCACACCGATGTACGGCCTGAGCGTACACTCCCTGCAGATTTTCGTTTGGAGAAGCGGCCTCGCTTCGCAGTAGAGCGCCTCGGACTGCCCTCATCTTCGTCGTGGTTTACTTTGCTCTCCGCGGCTTCTCCCAGAATCAAACTCGGCGGCCACTTGGGGCCGGAGCGCGCTTTGCCCTTTGAACGCACAGCGTCCGCAATGATCGCTTCGACTGCGTCAAGACAGGCGTGGAACATCTGCGTGCGCAGAGGGCCTGCAACCCGCCCGCGAATCATCAGCATCGCAGTACCGTGCATCAGTGACCACAGCGAGAGCATGAGCCGGGTGTACTGGCGGGGAGTGCCTCCCAAGCGCCGCGCCAGATTCAGGCGCAAGAGACTGAAGGTAGGCCAGGGTTCGTGCAGCGACGGAGGCTGGGCAAATCCGTCGAAGAGCACTTCATAAGCGTGAGGGTGCTGTATGGCAAACTCAAGATAGCTGTGGCACGCCTGGGGCAGCGTGCGGGTGGGGCTGATCGCGGCCAGCAGTTCTGTGCGCGTTTGCAGGCGGACGGAGCGGAGAATGTCTTCGCGGTCACGATAACGCTCGTAAACCGTAGGCGTGGTGGTGCCGGCCGCTTTGGCGACGCCGCGCATGGTGAGGGCCTTCTCGCCGCCCCGCGCCCACAGGCGGCAAGCGGCATCCAGGATGCGCTGTTCGAGTTGAGGATCTGCTTGTCTGGGCAAAGAACTTTCTCCGTGCGATTAGGATCTGTTGCATGGGCCCAAATAACTTGAACGATGTTCAACTAACAATGTACAATACACATATTCCAGCGAAAGAGTTTATCCCGCAGGCTGCGTCCTGCCGGGGCCACGAAGTGTTGTGACAGCCTTCCCCCAAGGAGAGTGGCTCCGGCAGGCTCGCGCCGATCCAGGAAAACGTTGAGAAACCTAAGGAGCAGTAGATGTCAAACGATGAATCCAGAAAGCAGACGGGAATCGCCCGTCTGGCATCCGATCTTCGCGCCGCGAAAATCGAATTGTTGAGCGCGCAATGCGCCACCGACCGCCTCCGTTTGCAGTATTCGGTAGAGGACATTGTTTCTTTTGGTGAACGCCAGGCCTTGCGTGGCGCCATCGCGTCCGCCGGCGCCCTTTGCCGTTTTTTTTCCTCTATCGAGAACCAGCTTAAGCAAGCTGAGCAGCGCGAGTAAATACAGTGATTTCCACTTTCTTTCGCGATCAATTCTGAATCTGCGACCTCGATCTATTTCTCGACTCGGATAAACTCACCCGTCGTGGCGTCCACCGAAACCGTCAGTTTGGCGGTCTCGCGGGAAACTCCATAGATGACGTGCCAGACCAGTTGGTTGGTGTTGTGGTTCCATTCGCAGACGTAGCTCACGGGAGTAGTGGGATCCTTTTCCAGAATTTTGTCTCCGCCGTGTTTTTGGGCTTCGGCAAAGGCCTGGTCTGAATCGATCTTAAGGAACGCGACATCGAAAACCTGCGTGGACGCATTGCTGGGGTTGTATACGTCTTCGTTGCCGGGCGAAACACCGCGGGGTGGGGCATCGGAAGCGTTGCTTCCGGACCAGAAGAAAGGCTTCACGCCGTGTTGTGTGGCGGAAGCGTAGCTGGAGCGCCAGATTGTTGATTTCCCGTCCTGGCCGTTGCTCTCGGAGGATGGAGTCGACTCAATGCGGAACGGTTTTACGTCAGCAGCGTAATTGCGAGCGGCGATAAAGGTCTTATAAAAAGCCGCGCGTCCGGTGAGCAACTCCGGAGGTTTTACCTCCGGCTTGGTTTCGGCAGGCTTGGCGGGGGTCGAATTACAACCTGCCAGCGCTAGAATCAGCAGGACAGCAACTGCAAAACATGGTGCGAATGCCGAGCCCCGGGCGCGAATAATTTTCCGGCGCGTTGTATTTTCCAAGCGAAGATCGACAGCGGTAGTCTCTGATGGGTAGGGGGCTCGTAGTTTCACTAGCTACCTTCCTGTTATAACTGGGATGAATTAATCGTCGCGCAACATTCTACCTGAAGCGTAAACGAACGCGAGATAACGCCATGGATTCCCGCCTCAAAGAGTTGAAGCAAGCTGTGGAGTCAGCGTTCGACGGCATGTCGACTGAGCAAATGAGCTGGCATCCTGCAGAGAAAGGGAAGTGGTGCGCATCGGAAGTACTCGAACACCTGTATTTGACCTACACGGGAACGATTAAGGGGTTCGAGAAAATCCGTGATAGCGGCAAAGCGCTGGAGACGCGGCCCTCGGTGCGGCAGCGCACCAGGATGCTGGTAGTTCTCGGGTTCAATTACATGCCGCCGGGGCGAGAGTCGCCGGCCATGGCAAAGCCGCGCGGTTTGCCGGTGGAAAAAGTGAGAGCCGAGATTGGGATAAAGATTACGGCGATGGACGAGATTATCTCGGAGTGCGAAGCACGGTTCGGAAAAAACGTCACGCTGCTCGATCACCTGATCTTGGGCCCGCTGACGGGCGCGCAGTGGAGAAAGTTTCATCTGGTGCATGGACGGCACCACGTAAAACAGATTCTCCAGCTGCGAGCTCGGCAAACAGAAGCGACGCGAGCTTAACGGCAGAGCGCGCGTGCTTCAAATGGACTTCTACTCGCGCATGGCTGCAGGAACGCCGGCTTTGCGGGCTTCTTCCTGCATGTCATCGAGTTTCTGCTTGGAATCGCTGACCGCCTTCTGTTTGTCGGCGATCTTTTGTTTGTAGTCCGCATCCTCTTTGTCCCACTCTGCCGCGTTGCGCATGCGGTTACCTACGTCGGCATACATGGCGGCCGCGCGCAGCTGGTATTCCTTCTGCAGTACGTCGAGTTCGCGAGAGGCCAGGTCGATCGAACTTTTCTGCCCCGAAAGCTTGCCCTGCCAATCCTTCCAGGCAGCTTGTTTCTTGGCCGCATCGTCGTCTGGAGAACCAGCCGGCTTGGTTACTGAAGCGTCTTTGTTGTCGCCGGGAGCGGCAGTGTTATTGGCTGCATTGGCGGCCACTGTATCTCCTACCACGGACAGTTTGTCTTCCGTGGGCAGGTTATCGTTATCAAAGACCTTCGGCTTGGCCTTGGTCGTCGGGTCCTTGCGAACCGCGCGGGCAACGGTGCCGAGCGAGGATTGATCCGTTGACGGAGCGGAGGTCTGTGGCGCGGTCTGAGCTCCCGCCAGCGCCGTGAGTACTCCGAGTACGAAACCGATATGTGTGATGCGTTTCATAGTCATCCTTTATCCTCAAGCATGAGCTGATCCGCAATGCGTTCAGCCTTCGATCTACTAGTAACGTTTTACTGAATAGCTTTCTACTGAGTAACTTTTCCCGCCGCGGCACTCATATGATCGCCGGTGCGCGCAACCGAACGTTTCTCCGCCAAAAATCCTCCAATGCGCCGGTCAAGACTGGCGGCCTCGCCGGCAATATCGGCGGCTAATTGCGGAGCAAGATCGGGATCGCGATTTCGGGCCAACTGCTGGGCATAGCCTGCGATGGTGGTCAGGGAAGTGCGCAATGCCAGCGCCATCTCCGCGGAGACTTCCCGATGCGACTCCTGTTGGCGACGGATATCCTCGAATTCGCTGCGGTCGCTGATCAGGCAAGCGGCCCCAAGCAGGCTTCCATCGACGGCGGGCACCGCTGAAACGGTGATTGCGATACGAAGCTGCGCACCTGCAGGCGTGACATAGTCAGCTTCGAGGTGACGATGCTTGCTGCCCTCTCGTAAAACGGAGTGAATTTCTTCGGCGATCCGCACGTGCAGGCCTGCAAGTTCATCGGAGGCGCCCGAAGGGCGGTGCGAGGAGACTTCCGCATCGCGGAAAATATCATCCGCACTCATGCCCGTAAGGGAGCGGAAACCGAGAATCTCCCGTGCTGCGGGATTGGCCTGCTTGACCAGACCATTGATGCCGAACACCAGCACCCCAGACGAAAGATTGGAGAGCACGGTCTGGCTGAAGTTTTCACTGGTGCGGGCGCGGCGCTGCTCGGTGAGCGTCTGCACTTGCAGTTCATGCTTCTGCTGCTTCAGTTGCTGGATAACGGTGTTGTAGAGATGAAGCGGCAAAGCTTCCAGCGTGGGCGTAGCCGCGGATTCGACATCGGCCTCGTCCATAATTTGTTTGCGCAAGCTGCGGATGAACCAAACGCCGGAGATGAAAGCACCACCCGCAGCGATCAATACCATTGCAGCGCGCAGAACCAGCGGATTGGTGAGCAGCCTTACCACCAAAACCTCCCATACCATCGCAGGAATTGGTTGCCGACGAAGAGTGCAAGCAACGCCATACTGCCCAGGAAGACGCCGAAGGGCATCTGGTAGTGGCGATAAACCATTTGCGCGGATTGCCATCCCCGGCGGCGCGCTGCCTGCAGATTTGCCAACCGGCGGGCGAAGCGGTGGGTGCGCTTAATCCACACCGCAAGCACCGTGGTTAAACCAAAAATCGACCCAGTCAGAGAGGCAGCGAAGATCGTAAAGATCGTGAGCTTGATGCCGAGAAATGCTCCCACCATGGCCATCAATTTCACGTCGCCGAAGCCCATACCTTCAGCTCCGCGCCAGCGCAAGTAGACCGCTCCCGCACCGTAAATGAACGATGCACCTACCGCCGCACCCAGCAGGGAATCGAGCAGAGAAAATAAGCGCGCAGAGAGATCGGCGCTGAACGGAAGATTCAACACTGCCGGCAAGAACTGCGATGCCAGGTCGTGCACCGGAACCAGCAGGCTGAACAGCACACCCAGTGCGAGACCGGGGAGCGTTAGCTTGTCCGGCAACAGCTTGGTTTCGGCATCTGTAAAGATGAGGCCGAGCAGAAGAAATCCGAAGGTGCAGTATTTCAACGTTTCCAGCGTGAGCCCGGTATAAGCGTAACAGCCAAGGAAAAGAGCACCGGTCAGCAACTCGACGAACAAATAGCGCGGAGAAATTCTGATCTTGCAGTGGCGGCAGTGGCCGCGAAGAAGCAGCCAGCTAACCACGGGCATATTGTCGTAGAAGGCAATCAGTTCCTTACAACCGGGGCACCTCGAACGCGGCGTCACCACTGACACGCCTAGGGGCAGACGGTAGATGCACACGTTCAGAAAGCTGCCGAAAGCCAGCCCGAGGACGAAAATCGACGATGCAAGTAAGGGATCCATTGAGTTTTAAACGTTCCTTCGGAAGTGCGATTTCAGGGTCAAAACGCGCGTCTTCCTTGAGAACGCGGATATAGCCAAGTCTTGACTGGATTATAAGGCGGCTAGCTTGGGAGGAATAAGGTACCGAAGTCACTGTCCGAAAGGCCAATCAGGGATGAATCGAACGCCAAAGATTCGAGGCAAATCTTCCGTCAGGGAAACGCAAAGCGCAACAACGCCCCTTCAAGCGCGACGGTGGAAGGCTGATTGCGAGGAAGCCGCTCTTCCCAGAAAGTCCAATTCCGGGGGACGAGCCTTGTCTCCGGCGCGGGAAAATCCTGCCAGTCTTCACCGATTTGCTCGCGTACCGATACTGAGAAAGCGGTTGCGCCAGCCACGGCAGCAGCCGGCAACAGACTCCATTCAAACAGGGTTGCCTGCAGTGCTTCAGTGATCGACTCGGCGGGGTTCAGACAGAAAATCCAGTCGTGGCGTGCCATGTCCCGATAGAGGCCGGCAGTGGCGTTGTTATCTGCTTGCACAATACGCGCTCCGTATTCGCGTGCCACGCGCAGCGTAGCGTCGGCGGAATGGTGGTCGATAACCAGAATTTCGGAACAGGGAAAAAGCGTCTCCAACGCACGCCCCAAGCGTAATGCGTCATTCTCGGCATGAAGCAGTGCGGTGATTGGAGGCATGAGGAGTAACAGCTGCCTCCAGAGTGTACGACGGCGAGGAGTAGGGATGCGAGTGATGGTATCAAAGAATACCCGCGGACTATTGCGCCGCCCGTTCCTGTCTTGCGGCAGTCCTCATATATGGCGTTCGCCCGAACATGATTCCGGTTTCCACTTCCACCGGCTTGCCGTCGCGTAGATATCGTTTGAATCTCCATTGCCCAAGAGCTTCGGTAATGGCCTTGGCCTGGTCGGGAAACGCGCTGAGAAAGTGGATGTGCTTCACCTTGCCTTCTTTGTCGATAATGATTCGCACTGGAACGGAGTTGAACCTGCGCTCGGTAAAGACAGGATCAACGCGCGCAATCACGCTGTCTCCGCTGGCATAGTCCTTCACGCACACCGGAACGTCACCACCACCCACCCCCGCAGTGGGACCAGCTTCCGCCGGCAACTTTATCTTATCCATATCCAACAGCAGGCTCTCCAGCAGTTTTGTATCCCGGCTCGTCAGCACCAGTTCCACCGTGTGGCAGCGAATTTCCGTCGCAGAAACATACCAGTGCAGCTCGGCTACGGGAGACCAATAGGCAAAAAAGGTGAAGGGACGGCCGGCAAGCGTGGTCTGGGTAGGCGGCATTTCCACTTTGTAATCAGCCTGCAAGTTGTTCTTCGAGTAATCGATGAGCTCGAGCGCATTCTTCGTTGGCAGTGGGTTGAAGAACATGTCCTGGGCGGTGATCAGAATATTTCCGCGAGCCGGGCCTTTGAAGCGGTCGGCAGGCCTGAGCTGTGCAAGCACATAGCGGCCGGTGTCCGAAGGAGGCGGACCTTCGTATTTCTGCTCCCAGTCCGGGGGCAGAGCGTAGCTCATTCCGAAGTATGGGTCGGTGAATATATTGTTGGCCACCTTTCCGCCTTCCGGCACAGGAGTGACGGAATCACTCGCACTCGACCACGCGCCTTTTACTAGGATGACGCCTTCTGGAACCTTCGACCCGGGCTGAACGTTATCGGAAAAGTCGCCGCCATTTCTGAGGGCGTTTTGCGGTTTAGTTTCCTGTCCCGGTGCTAGCGACGATACAAACGATGCGCAGGATCCAAGAATGACCCACCAACATAAAAATCTAAAGCGCATACTACTCCTTCCAATCCCGTCTGTTCGGCTCGGCGCCTGTCGAATCGTTTGCTGCTGATGTTTCCAGTCGGAAACCTCCGGCGAGACACCCGCGTGTCTCGCCAGAAGAGTAAAAACGGTTACAGCGATCGCAGGAAGTCCAGGATTTCCTGCTGCTGGGTGGAGTTCAGGTCAAAGAACTGTTCCTCCACGGTCGTAGCTTCGCTGCCCTTGCTCGCATGGTCTTGGATAGCCGTGAGCAGGTTCGTGGTGCGGCCGTCGTGCAGAAGGAAAATCCTCTGTCCCAAGCCCCACAAGGGGGCGGTGCGGAACTGCCCGCCACCTGCCGAACCCTGCGCAACGTTGTCCGCCAAGGTGGTGCCCATGCTGTGTATCTCAATGTCTGAGTAGGCCGGCACCGAAACCTTGCTCAAACCGGTAGTGATGCCCGACGCCTGGGTGCTGCCCGGCGAAGGATTGTGGCAGGTCGCGCAGCCGATTGAGCTGAACAAAGATTTGCCCGCCGCGATCGTGGATGCACTAACACTCGATCCATTCAGCACAACTCCGCCCGTTGGCGGCGGAGCCAGCAGCCGCATAAAGTTGGCGAATGCTGAAACGTCATCCAGAACGGCAGCGTTCGGCGTCGCCGCTGGGTTCGACGTGTCTTCCGGATAACCGGCCCCGCCGAGGTTCAGGCAACTCGCGGGCAACCCAGTTGTGAGCTGGTCTTCCCCGGGCAGCGGACGCTCTTGGGGGAAGAGCAGATTGCTGATGCCCATCTCCACGTTGTAAGCCTCACCGGTAAAAATATGCAGTGACTTGTTCTGCGCCTTCCAACCGAAGCGGCTGATTGTCCCGTCGTTGCCGTTGCGGTTGAAAGTGCCGGAAATGCCAAAGTTATTGTTGAGGTTCACCAACTGGTTGTTCAACAGGGTTGAATCATCCAGATTTTCAATCAGACCTGCGCCAAAGACCGGTGTGGGAATCCGGAAGATGATGTTGTTCTCCGCAATCGCGGTTGCAAAGCTGGGCTGCGGCAATGCGGTGCTGCTGGTGCACGTGCCCGCATCGGAGCGGCCCGTGACGGTGAACAGGTCTTCGACTCCGCCATTGGGTTCGCTGGTATTTACCGAGCCATTACTATTGAAGAAGAACGGGAAGCGAGCTTCACGAGTGGGTCCGGTGGCTGTGATAAAAGACGGAGTCGTGTTACCGGGAGCCACTCCGTTGTTAACGAACTGGGCTTGTGGATTACTGGCAGCGCCGCTCCCACCGAAGGCAGGTTGCGCGTGGCAGGAACTGCAACTGTTCGAGTTAAATCGCGGTCCCAGACCGTTGTTGCCGGCGGCATTGCCGGAAACGGACTCGACTACCTGGAAGCGATTTTGACCGTCAGTGAAGAAGGCGAGCAACGCGGAGTTGCTATTCACCGAAGACAGTACCGCCCCGGTGCCGCGGTTGCCACTCTGTACACCCGGATCGGTCTGAGCGAAGGCTATTCCAGCAAGCAACAACATCATCAAAGTCAAAACATACTGGCCTATCTTTATCACGATTCCTCCTTGTAACCTGGGTTCGTTAACCTGGGGTTCGATGGTTCGCCCGCGGCCGCCGCTCGGGACTTGGGTTGGAATGACCGGGGATATTTATCCCGGAATTGAGTGGAGGGAATGAAGTTTTGCCTTCCCCGTCGAACAGGGGAATGCGGTGGACGGAGCATGGCTCCTCCTTGCATAGATTCGAGGTTACGGGCCAGGAACTGAATTGGCCGGAGTGCACAAATGAATTCGGACGTGCAGGCTCAGGGAGTCCGAACTCAGTGTGGAGCTTTGTAGCGCAGATTCGAAAAAGCGTGGCAAGAACTTGCGCGATGTTACGGAGTCGGAACAGACTCAGTCGATGACTTCCCCGGATGACGAGAGTTTTCTAAGGGATACGATGCGATTGCTAGAGAACATCTCTCGTCGTGTGCGAACGCTAAAAGAGGGTTCGCGTGTTCCGAAAGCCGGAACTCATAAGTACATTGCCGTACAGTGCCGTACAGTGCCGGAAAACTCAATTTCAGAAACGCAAGGGAAGGGCAGTACCCTTCGGCTTCGCTCAGGGCAGGCTTTAGTCGTGCCATCAGGAACAACTAAAGCGAAGGGCTTAAGCCCCTTGAGGGAACACTCTAATGGATGAACTTGTAGTCGACGATTGAGGCTGCCAAGAGACCGTCGTTAACTTCCAGATCTTCAGCGTCTTTATCTTTGACTTCTTCTTTTTTAGCGCGGGGTCGACCTTCGGCGTCCCTAGAGCGGATGACTCGGCCTTGGCATACCACGTTGCGGTTCTTCTGGCCGGAGATCTCTTCCGGCATCTCAAACACCATCTCGATCAAAGCATTCACTGGCAACTGCTGCGGTCCATGAAATAGCAGTCCGCTCTGGCTGAGGTTTTCGATGGTTCCCTCATACCAGGTACTGGTGCTGTTTACGCGGTAGCGCAGCGCTTCGTCGAGCTTCAGGCGGCGCGCGCGCGGCGTCCAGGAGGGCCGCTTCTCCCGCGTATGACTGCGCCGGACAACCGTGTCGGGCTTGGTATGCTCCACGCGCTGCGTGCGGCGCATGGTGGTCCAGTCATACTTGTATTCGGCCGCGCAGAGCATGCAAACCTGGTAATAGTCTCCGTCAGCACCGCGTCGTGGCCAGGAGAACTCGTGGGAGCAACGCCCGAGCATAAGAACATCCATGATTTTTTGCGGCATGATGGTTACTTCCTGACCTTAGGGAGCGCCCGAATCACATCATCTCCCGGAGCAGGATTCTTGGGTAGGTTACTTTCGTGACGGTCGAGGCATGAACCTGAAGACAAGCCGCATTGATGCAGATATTTAGGCTGTGGAAAAGCTTTTGGTCGACAAAAAGATAGGGTTACCAAAAGCTGGTTCCCGCAGGCGGAGTGTATGATCGCGGCATGGGCGACGCCTCGCCGGACCTGACGGCCTTCATCCTGGCCGGAGGAAAAAGCACGCGCATGGGTACGGATAAAGCCTTCGTGAAATACGGCGGACGCACGCTCTTGGCGCGGGCTCTCGATCTGGCGCACTCGATCACGCCCAGGGTGTTCATCGTCGGTAATCGCGAGAAGTTTGCACCATTTGTTCCGGTGGTGGAAGATATATTTCGCGACTGCGGACCGCTCGGCGGAATTCACGCCGCGTTGAAAACTTCGTCGACGGAGCTCAACTTGATGCTGGCAGTGGATACGCCGTTTATCTCGACGGCCTTCTTACAGTATTTGATAAGCCAAACGCAAGGCGTGCCTGAGACTGCCGTAGTAGTTCCGCGCAGCGGTGGACGCCGGCAGCCACTCTGCGCTATTTATCGCCGTGAGTTTGCCGATGTAGCGGAGATTGCCCTGCGCGCCGGGCAAAATAGAATCGATCGATTGTTCGATGGGGTTCAAACTCGAGTACTGGAGCAGGAAGAATTGGAAGCCGCCGGATTTTCCGCGTTTCTTTTTCGCAACCTGAATACGCCTGAGGAATTGGAGGCAGAAAAGCAACAACGAAGAGCCTGACATCCCATGCCCGATCCCGCTCCAAAACCCTATATCGAGTTCCGTGAAGTCTCCAAAGCATTCGGAGACAATGTCGTGCTCAATCGCGTTAGCTTCAACCTCATGCCCGGCGAGACCGTCTGCATCCTGGGCCGCAGCGGTGTGGGCAAATCCGTTTCGCTGGGAATTCTCATGGGCTTTCTGAAGGCGGACTCAGGTCAGGTGATCGTCGCCGGCGAAGACATCACCAACTTTTCTGAAGAGCAGATGGAAGCCGTCCGCAAGAAAGTCACTATGGTATTTCAGAATGGAGCGCTCTTCGATTCTCTTACGGTCGGCGAGAATGTAGCGTTTCCCCTGCGCGAATCCGGGAACTTGTCGGAAGAGCAGATTTACCAGATTGTCGACGGCCTGCTCCACATGGTGGGTGTGCAGGAGATGCGCGACTTGCTACCCTCTGATCTCTCTACCGGCATGAAGCGATCCGTAGCCATTGCACGTGCGCTGGCGGCCCGCCCGGAATGCATTCTCTACGACGAGCCCACCACCATGGTAGACCCGCTCATGGCGCAACTGCTAGGTGATCTCATTAAACGGCTAAAGCTTCAGTTGAACCTAACCAGCATCGTTGTCACGCACGATATGCGCTTAGCCCAAAAGCTGGCTGACCGCGTCGTCTTCCTTTACGAAGGTAAGGCGATTTTCTTCGGCACCTACGCCGAGATGGAAAAATCCGCTGAGTTGATCATTCGCGAATTCCTTGAACTCGACGAATTGAAGATCGAAGCATAGGATGCCCAGCGCGGCCTACTTTTCGGAGCGTCGCTGATAACCACTGCAACTGAGAACCGGCAGCCGCGGATACTTCGAAAAGCGCGGATCCGTAAAGGAGAGAGCGCATTGCAGAAACACCGAGCTCTTCGCCGATGTTATCCATCGCGCGTGAAGACAATCGCCGCACAGACCTGTATTCGCGGGAACACTCTCGGAACGCTCCACTAAAACCCCTGCCGCACCAACTCTTCCACGGTGAGCGAACTCTCGTCCGTCTCGCGGCTCATCATTTTCTCCACATATTTCGCAATCAGATCGGCTTCGAGATTCACTGGGTCACCGGGCTTGAGCGAGTTGAGGTTTGTCATCTCGACGGTATGGGGAATGATGGCGACTATGCAATCCCTTCCTTCAATATTAGCCACGGTAAGACTGATGCCCTCAATGCAGATGGAGCCCTTGTAGACAGTGTATTTCTCCACAGTAGCTGGCAACTTGATTCGTAGCCAGAAATTCTCCGAATCGGCGATGCGCTCCAGCGCAATGAGCTTGCCAACGCCATCTACATGGCCTTGCACGATATGTCCACCGAAGCGGCCATCGGCTTTCATCGGCAGCTCCAGATTGACCAGCGCGCCATCATGAATGCGCGAGAACGATGTCAGGCTCCAGGTTTCGGGAGCCAAATCAGCGCAGAATGAGCCCGGCTTAATATCGAGCGCGGTCAGGCAAACGCCGCTGACAGAAACACTGTCGCCGGTTTTCAGTTCCTTCGTTGCGTTCTTAGCGGCAATCGTAACGCGACGATTCTCGCCCTGTTGTTCAATGCGGGAGATGTGTCCTACTTCTTCAATCATGCCAGTAAACATGAAAACCTCCGACGATGTGACAGAACAATCATAAATCCACCACGGAGGCACAGAGTCACGGAGAAAACAAATACAAGAAAGCCCTTTCTCCGTGTTGAAGATTCACTCCTCGTATGGATCGCGCAAATACCCTTCTACCGCTAAGTCGTCGCCGAAACGATGCAGGCAGAGCTGTTTAACTTGCAGTGCTTGATCCAGCGTGCGCAAACTGTGGCCCGTAGTGAATGGAATTGACCCAGCATCTCCCATAATCTTCGATGCGTAGTAAAGAAAAACCCTGTCCACGATTCCCGAGGCGAGCGTTGTCCCATTCACCGTCGCTCCGCCTTCGATCATCACGCTAGTGATTTCAAGCTGCCCGAGGCGGCGCAGCACTTCATATATATCTGGCCGCCCGTCTGCGGACGGTGGAAGTTGCTCAACGCGAATGCCGCGAGCCTCCAGCTCATTCTTCGTTCTTTCATCAGCCGAGCAACAGAAAATCAACACATCACTCTCGCCCGCGATACTATGCACGGCGCTCTGCACCAGACGCGACTCCAGCGGCACTCGCAGCTGCGAGTCCAAAATCACGCGCAATAGCGGGCGCCGTCGCGGATGGCCGCTGCGATCGGTGAGCAAGGGATCGTCGGCAAGAATGGTTCCCACGCCTACCAGGATCGCATCGCTTTGGTGACGCTGTTCGTGCACGTGAGCGCGCGCCACTTCGCCGGTGATCCATCCCCCCGCTGGAATTCCAGCCGCGTCGTTCGACCGCGCCCCTGGTGGTGGAGCGATCTTACCGTCGAGCGTCATCGCAGTTTTAAGGGTAATCAGAGGAATGTTGTGGCGAATGTAACGGGCGAAGGATTCATTCAGCCGCTTGGCTTCCGCTTCCAACATTCCCACTTCCACGTGGACGCCAGCCGCACGCAGCTTCTCGAAACCTCGTCCGCTGACCTTCGGATTCGGGTCAGGCATGCACGCAATCACGCGCTGAATCCCTGCTGCGATCAACGCGTCCGTACAAGGAGGCGTACGTCCCTGGTGCGAATGCGGTTCAAGATTGATGTAGAGCGTGCCACCGCGGGCCTTGCCTCCGGACTGTTCGAGGGCGAGCACCTCAGCATGTTTCACGCCTACGTAGGTATAAGTGCCAGTGCCCGCGACACTGCCATGCGCGTCGACGATCACCGCTCCGACATAAGGATTAGGCGAGGCCAAGCCAAGCCCCTCGCGCGCCAGATCGAGCGCGCTGAGCAGAAACTGCTCGTCACTGGAATGATTGGGCATCTAGGACAAGATACGCACAAAGCTAATCGCCACGGAGACAGAGGCACGGAGAAAAGCTGAAAATTGGTTTTCTCCGTGCCTCTGTGGTGAAAAAAGTTTCTATTCAAACAGCGAGTCTACAAATTCTTTTGGGTCGAAGGGCAGAAGATCGCCCACCTTCTCGCCGACTCCAACAAATCGCACCGGCAGCCCCAACTCGCGCGAGATTGCCACCACCACGCCACCCTTAGCAGTGCCGTCGAGTTTGGTGAGCACGATGCCGGTAACGCCTGCCGACTCCGTAAACAGCCGAGCCTGCTGCAGGCCGTTCTGGCCGGTGGTCGCGTCCATTACCAGCAGAGTTTCGTGCGGCGCGCCAGGAATGATGCGCTGCGCCGTGCGCCGCATTTTCTCCAGTTCAAACATGAGGCTGGTTTTGGTGTGCAGCCGGCCGGCGGTGTCGACGATCACATAGTCGGTCTTCCGCGCGGTCGCCGCTTGCAGCGCGTCGAACAGCACGGCGGAAGGATCTCCGCCCGCCTTCGTCTTGATCACTTCCGTGCCGGTGCGCTGGCCCCAGATCTCCAGTTGATCGATGGCAGCGGCGCGAAAGGTATCCGCGGCGCACAGCAGCACGTTCTTCCCCTGTGATCGAAACACTTGCGATAACTTGCCGATGGTCGTGGTCTTGCCCGTGCCGTTTACGCCGACCACGAGAATTACTTCAGGAACGCCGTCCACCCGCTGAACTGGCCGGTTATTCGCTGCATTCAGGATGGTCAGCAACTCTTCTTTCAGCAGTCGCTTGAGCTCCTGCACATCTTTGATCTGTTTGCGATCAGCTTTGTCGCGAAGTTTGCCCAGCACCTCGTGTGTAGTGGTTGAGCCGAGGTCCGCGCCGATCAGCGTGGCTTCGAGGTCGTCGAGCGTGTTGCGGTCAATTTCCTTGCCGAAGGAGACGACTTCTTCGATGCGTTCGGCGAGATTTTCACGCGTGCGCGTGACCGCCTGCTTCATGCGTTCAAAGAGCCCAGTTTTCTTTTCTTCGGTACTGCCGAATAAGGTTTGAATCATGAAAAATCCCGAATCTTGATTATAGCGGTCAGACGAATTACGGCGTGGTTTGCGGATGCGGGAAGTGAGAGACGGCCGGATTAGGCGCGCGTTCTTTCGAGGTTGGTAGCTTCGTCTGCGGAGAGCGCTGGTCCCGGCATAGAAGCCGGGGTGCTCGAGGCCGCGGGCACGGGCCGCTTAATCGAGAAGCGCTGGATGCGAATTTCGCCTCGCGCACAAACCGCCAGCAGCGCAGCCACCGGCTCAGGATCGAGCCGTTTACCGGCAAGATTTTGAACAATCTTCAACGCTTCTTCCGGAGTGTGTGCGTGTTGATAAGGACGATTGGTGGTTAACGCGTCAAAAGTATCAGCCACTGCGATTACCTTGGCCAGCAGAGGAATCTGCTCTCCCTGAAGGCCGTAAGGATAACCGCGCCCGTCGAGCGCCTCGTGATGCAACTCAATGCCGGGGAGCATCTCGGCGAGCTGAGTCACTGGGCGCAGGATATTGGCGCCCTTGGTGGTGTGCGTCTTCATAACCTCAAATTCTTCCGCGGTGAGCGCACCAGGTTTTTTGAGAATGTGATCTTCGATGCCGATTTTGCCTACATCGTGGAGCTGCGCGGAAATCTGTAGGGTCTCCAGAAAGTCAGCGGGTAGCTTCATTTCTTTGCCGATCAGCAGGGAATAGCGTGTGACGCGATCGGAGTGGCCACGGGTGTAAGGATCCTTTTCGTCGACCGCGCCGGCGAGCATTTGGATCGAGCCCAGGAACAGCGCCCGGTTTTCTTCCGCAGCCCGCTTCAGATCTTCGACGAAGTGTTCGAGCTCCCGCGACATCGTGTTAAAGGTCTCGGCCAGTTCGCCGATTTCGGTGCGGCTACGCAAGTGAACCCGTTGCGAAAAATCGCCACGTGCCAGTGCACGTCCAGACTGCGTCAGGATTTGTAGAGGGTTGGTAATTCTGCGAGCCGCGAAAATGCTCACGCCAATGCTGAGTAGCACCGCCAGTATCGCGAGCAAGCGCGCGGTGCGCTGCATCTCATAGACTCCACGGTACGCTTCATGCTGCGGCTTCTGCACGACGACTGCCCAGTCGAGCGCGGTGACCGGGCTGTAGGTGCCCAGCATCTCGACATTATTCTTGCCCTCACGGACCGCAAATTCTTTCGTTGCTGCCAACTGTGCCTTGTTGCCTTCGTCGACGAAATTGCGAACGATCTCCAGGTTCTTCATTTCCTGGCCGGTCACATATTGCGGAGTTCCGGCAGCCACCAGGCGGCCCTGCGAATCTACAACGTAAGGAATCAGGCCTCCACCACTAACTTCATGCAGACGGCGAATCAGGAATTGCAGATCCACCACCGCGCCCACCATGCCCAGAAAACGTCCGCCATAGCTGACCGGGCTGCTTACCAACACAACCGTACGTGCGGAGTTGCCATTTCCCACCTGCAGCGCCTGCCCGTTATAGGCCCGGCCGTCGCGAGCTGCGTCAAAGGCATGTTGCAACTCCCGCTGCAGAAAAGCGTCTGGCGCGATTCGTCCGGCCGAAACTCCCTTTGCTTCAGAATTAAGCAGCGTGGCGTAGGCGAGTTCATCCGACGAAGAAACAAAGTTTTCGAGCAGCGCGCGCAATTCTGGAGCTTCAATGTTCTTGCTTCCGATGTCCCCGCCGCTCGCCACCTGAATCGCCGACGAAAGGTTGGCCAGCATCATTCGCAGGGAGCGCTCGTGCTGTGAAAGGTCGTCCGCCAGCGAGCGCGTCACCGTGTTCTGCAGAAGCATTTCGTTGGTTTTCAAGCGGTCCCGGTTGATGGCTTCCACTTGCGCGGAGTAAAAGTACATGGGCACGATGCTGATCACCAGCAGCACGCTCAGGATCACATACAGAATTGGAATGCGCGCGAGATTATGCGCGGTCGAGGACGAGCCGCTCCCCGGACTCGGTTCAGGAGCGTCGTGGGCCGAAGTGGCGGCGGCGGATGTCACGGTTATCCATAAAGTTTAATCTGGAACGAGGGTGCGGAGCCGAAAACCGTGAGCCGCCGCTATTACCAAAGTACCAGTCGAAATGACCGTCTGGTGCGGGTTTGGCGAGAAAACATGCCGCGTCTGAAGCGCTATCACGTTAAGAGGCGGAAGTTTCACTTTTGTTTCTGCGGGTCATCAGCTCATGAATAGCCGCACGCGGAGCCTTATCCTCGTGCAGGATCGCATACATCTGTTCGGTGATAGGCATCTCGATCCCGCGCGCGCGCGCCAGTCCCAATGCCGCCGTCGTAGTAAAGATTCCCTCCGCAACCATTCCGTGCATGCCGGCGAGAATCTCCGGCAGCTTTCGCCCACGCCCAAGTTCCACGCCCACGCTGCGATTGCGTGAGAGACCGCCGGTACAAGTCAGCACCAAGTCGCCCAGCCCGGCAAGGCCCGCCATGGTTTCCGCTTTGCCTCCGCAGGCGACTACCAGCCGCGTCATTTCCGCAAGGCCCCGCGTGATGAGTGCGGCCACGGAGTTGTGGGCTAAGCCGAGGCCGGCACAAATTCCCGCGGCAATCGCAATTGTGTTTTTCAGCGCGCCCCCCAACTCCACCCCAATCGGGTCATTGTTGGTATAGAGACGAAAGCTGGCATGGCTGAACTCCTGCTGAATTGAGCGTGCGAGTTCTGCGTCTTGCGATGCGATCGTGATGGCCGTTGGATCTCCGCGCGCGGCTTCCAGCGCGAACGAAGGACCGCTGAGGGCGCAGATTCTAAGTGGCAGCGAGCTGTCGTTCTTCATTACCTGTGCGATCACTTCCGTCATTCGCAGCAGCGAACCTTCCTCCAATCCTTTCGTCGCACTCACGATCATGGTCTTTGCATGCAAGTGCGAACGCATCTGCTCAAACAGGCGGCGGCAATGTTGCGAGGGCATCACGCTCACCACAATGGCTGCGCCCTCGATCGCTTCCGCAAGATCAGTGCACGGCGTCACGCAAGCCGGAATAATCTGGCCGGGCAGAAATTTCTCGTTTACTCGTTGGCGCGCGATGGTCGCGCAAATTTCTTCTTCACGAACCCACAGCCGCACCCGGTGAGCTTCCTTACGCCCGAGAATAATCGAGAGCGCCGTACCCCAGGCTCCCGCGCCAATGATCGCGATGTCGCTCATGCGCGCTTTGCTCCCACGCGACTTTCGGTGCCGCTAAGCAATCGACTGACGTTTTCGTGGTGCTTAACGATGATGAGCACGGAAGTTGCGACCATGAGCGCCAGTGCGCTGGGCGCATTGCCGTACAGGTGCATTCCGTAAACCAAGAGCGGAAAAGACGCGACCGCGATAATCGATCCAAGGGAAACGTGACGCGAGACAATTACAACTACGACAAAAATCCCGGCGGCTACGAGCACAGCTTTGGGAGCGATCAGGATAAATGAACCCAATCCCGTGGCCACGCCTTTACCGCCGCGGAACTTCAGCCATACCGGAAACATATGTCCAAGAACCGCGAACAGCGCGGCCATTGACATTACCCGGTAAGGCAGAACACCACCTAACATTCGATTCGAGAAAAAATACGCTACTCCCACCGCTCCTGATCCCTTAAGCGCGTCCAATAGCAACGTAATAACTCCCAGCACTGGCGAGTTACGGGAGACATTAGTCGCGCCGATGTTTCCACTGCCGCTTTGGCGCACATCTTCGCCGCGAAAAATGCGTACCAGCAAGTAGCCGAAAGGAATCGCTCCTAGCAGATAGCTCAATACTGCGATGATGGGGAGTATCAGCAAGTTGTGGGTGATATTTCTATTCGACTCACGAGCGCAAAGCAAATCCCGCCAGCTTCGTATATTTCGAACCGCCCGGCGAAAGCCGGCTTTGATACAAGAAAAACTCGCGCGCTGTCATGGCGCCAAACTCCGGAACAGGCAAGGGCCCCAGCTTTTCCTGAAGACGTTGAAAGCTGCGATTCGGACGGTCGCTCTTCTGCTTGCGCGGTGAACCTGAGCCTCCACCACCGCGCGCCAAAGTAAGGTGCGGGTTGAAAGCGTGCTCCTCCTTCGGAATGCCGAGCGGTGTCAGTTTCTCATCTACCATTGACGCCAGAGAATTCAGATTCACCCCCGCCTCAATCCCAACCCAGAATACTCGCGGCGCACGCGCTCCCGGAAAGAAACCATAACCGCAAAAGTTCAGTTCAAGCGGGCGAGCCACAATTGTTTCCAAAGCCTGCTTGATTTGCGCAACATCGTCGTCCGGCCTCTCGCCGATGAACTTCAGCGTGACGTGCAGCGATTCAGGGCGCGCCCAGCGTGCATCGGGAGCTAACCCGCTGACACCGTCGATGAAACGGGCAATCTGTCGGCGGATGCTGTCATCTATATCGAGCGCTACGAAAAGGCGCATTAAAAACTCTCGGCTTTCAAGCTCTTAGCCTTTGGCTCGCATCTCTGCCCTGCGACTCTCAGATTCGTACCTGGGGGATACGGTGTCACCAAAACAAGAAGACGACCGGTTTAAGCTGAGAGCTGAAAGCTGATAGCTGAGAGCTGTCTTCACATTAACTTCCTTCGCACCATATCCAGCGCCAGCGTCGATGCGAACCAGCGGATTCTCTTGCGGTCGCCGGAAAAGTTCCGCTCGATCACCTCGGTTCCGCTATCGCTGGCCAAAGCATGGAATACCAATCCCACGGGCTTCTCCGGCGTTCCGCCGCCGGGCCCTGCCACACCTGTGATGCCGATACCGAGCGTTGCCTCGCACCGGTAGCGAATGCCTTCCGCCAGCGCCGCAGCCACTTCGCGACTCACCGCTCCATGGCGCTCGATCATGTCGGCGGGCACGCCCGCAAGCTCGGTCTTAATTGAATTGGCGTAGACAATCGCGCCCCCGGCAAAGTACCGCGAACTGCCGCCAACCGACGTGATTCGCTCACCCAGGAGACCGCCGGTGCATGATTCTGCCACGGCCAGCGTGGCATTGCGCATCTGCAGCCAGTAGCCGACGATTTGTTCCAGCGACTCACCGTCGCGCGAGTACACAGCGTCATCGAGTTCTTCTTCAACCGCATCGGCTACTTCATCTACCCGAGCCTGCGCTGCGTCCATCGTTCCGGCGCATGCCTTGAAGTGCAATTGGATTTCTCCTGCTCCCGCCAGAATCGTGGTCTGGACATCCCCAAACCTTTTGTAAATCGGCGCGACGCGCGCATCCACGAGAGATTCCCCGAGCATTGCGATCTTCAATACGCGGGTAACCAGATGCGCTACAGGAAGTTTTGCGCGCAAGCGTTCGCGGCACTCCGCTTCGAACAAAGCCTTCAGTTCATGCGGAGGTCCGGGTAATAGAATAACGATGCGCTCGCGCCCGTCGAACTTCCCGCTCAGCCACTGTCCCGGCGCCGTCCCATTGGGATTGGGTAGCACAGTCGCACCTTCGAGCACATCCGCTTGCTTGGCATTGTTAGGAGACATCTTCCAGCCACGCGCCTCGAATCGCCGCCCGATTCCGGCAAGAACCTCTTCGTCTCGTCGTAACGGCACACCCAAAGCTTCAGCCACGGCTTCGCGCGTAAGGTCATCCTCCGTAGGACCGAGCCCGCCGCTGAACATCACAACCTCCGAGCGGAACAGCGCATGTTGCGCAGCTGCAACCAGGCGTTTGAAGTCGTCCCCGACGATGCTCTTAAAAATAACTTCCACGCCCAGTTGATTGATCTGCTCGGTGAGGTAGAGAGAATTGGTATCGGTGCGGAAGGGCGTCAGCAACTCAGAACCAACCGCAATGATCTCGGCGTTCACGCTAGAAGTGTAAATGATAAGGCAGTTCGCAGTACCAAGTAGCCAGTACCCAGTAATTCCGGTCAGGTTTCTAGGTACTGAGTACTAGGTACTGGGTACTGCTACTCGGGCAGCAAAGGCAGCCCCGGAATGTTCCACGAAAGGTGATGCACCGCGTCTGTCGTCGCCAGGATTACGCTTCTCCCGGGCGCGAAGGCCAGCCCCACGATTCCATGGCCCGTGACCTCCAGGCTGGCCTTGCCCTCCGGCGTAATCTTTACAATGCCGCGCTTGCCCGAAAGCGACGCGGCAACATACAGATTTCCTATCGCGTCAAAAGCAAGTCCGTGCGGGCGTCCCAGACCGCGAAAAAAAGTGTGTACAGTTCCCTGTGGATCCACTCTGTGTACGCAATCAAAGCTCGATGTGGTGGCTCCGGTGACGAACAGATCTCCCTGTGGGCCGAAAGCAAGGTGGTACGCTGAGACGCTCGGCTCCAGAGTGGCAAAGACGAATACTTGCTGGTCGCGCCCAATCTTGAAGATAGTGCCGCTGCGATCGCCCACGTACAGGTTCTGGTTCCGGTCGAAAGCAATTCCCGTGGCCACTCCCATGCCCTCGGCATAGGTAGTCATGGTTCCATTCGGCGACACGCGATAAACCGCACCGTCGAAGCGCGAAGAAACGTACATCAATCCTTGGCGATCAAAGGCGATCCCGGTCGCGTTCATCATTTCCGCGACGAACGGCTTTACCGTGTAATTGGTATCGATCTTGAAGACGGCAACCGGGACTTTCTGACCTCGCGACCCCGAAAATGTCGCGTAGATGTTGCCTTGACTATCGAGCGCCGGATTGGCGACAGGATGCAGGTTCTCGGCGATAGGGAGGGCCACCTTCACGCTATGCGCATTGCTGACGTGCCCGTCAGTAGCAACTACTACCTGGCCAGAAGTAGCTCCTTCTGGAACACGTGCGACCAGAAACGATTCTGCGCTGACCACGATTCCGCCCTCGACTTCGCCAAATTGCACCTGCGGTCGCTGCCATTGCTGGGGCCGCAATCCCGAGCCGACAATGCGGACTTCGCCTCCCGCCATCGCTAGTTCAGGCGACACGGACTCGATATGAGGTCCGCCGTTCACGCTCTTCTTGCCTAGAATCCGGTCGGAAAATCCCATGAGGAAATACTCGAGATACTTTAGAAGCCACTATCTTAGAAGGCCAAAGTGCAGCAAGAGATGCACAATTACCAGCGCGTATAAACCTGCGGCCACGTCGTCCAGCACGATCCCGGCCCCTTCCGGAATCGCCTCCAATTGTCGCACGGGCGGCGGCTTCACGATATCGAAAGCTCGAAAAAGTATAAAGCCGGCCAGAAAAGATTTCCACGCGAGCGGCACAGCGATCAGCGCGATCAACTGGCCCGCGACCTCATCGATCACCACGAACTGTGGATCCTTTTTCCCGGCCCCTCGTGCCACCTGGGTGGCCGCCGGAATCCCGATCAGGATTACCAGCGCGGCTAATGCGATCGCAACCGGCGTCCGCATCGACGGCGCAAGGAAGTAGGCCAATGCCGCCCACAGCAAAACGGTCGCTGCCGATCCGCATGTCCCGGGACCGGGCTTAAGCCGTCCAATGCCGAAAAAAGTAGCGACGAGGGTTGCCCACGTAGGAGTTCGTCGAGACGCGGGAGATTTCACAAATCTTCGTCCAGATCTTCGGGAGTGCTTTCTCGAATCTGCTCGTCTGCATCCGTGATCGGCGAAGGAATCACATAAGCTCCACTTGCCCACTTTCCTAGATCGATAGTGCGGCAGCGGTCGCTGCAGAAGGGGAACTCCGCATCTCCGCTCTTGACGACTTTCTTGCAGATCGGGCAGCGAAGTTTCAGAACGCGTTTGCGAGGCATGGGTAGAAATGTTCCAGGCTTTTTCAACTGGGTTAAGGCACAGATCCCAAGATCAACAGCAAGCTAAATGATCCTTGCCACCAGATCATAGTCGTGCGCTTCGGTGATCTGGCAACGATAAAACTCACCAGTCTGCGGCTCGGTGCCATCCGGAAAATCGTTCACGAAAACTTTCCCGTCGATTTCCGGAGCATGCATGGCAGTGCGGCCTTCCATGAGCAGATCAGTCTCTTCTGACACCCCCTCCAGCAGTAAGTCGAATTTCTGCCCAACCAGAGCCTTCTTTTTCTTTTTGCTGATCTGCCGCTGGATTCCCATCAGGTGTTTGCGCCGCCGTTCGATTTCGCGAGTAGAAACTTTCTTGTCCAATCCATATGCGTCTGCACCCTCCTGGTCGGAGTAGGAAAAAGTTCCCATCCAATCAAAACAGGCCTCGCGCACGAATTCGCACAGCTCCTCAAATTCCTTCTCGGTTTCCCCGGGAAAGCCGACGATGAAAGACGTGCGCAAAGTAAGTCCGGGAATCGCGCGCCGCATCTTGTCAATCGATTGCAGAAATACATCGGCTCCTCCGCCGCGCTTCATGCGCTTCAACACCGGCGCCGACGCATGCTGCAAAGGCACATCCATGTAAGAACAAATCTTTTCGTGCGCCCCAATCGTCTCCAGCAATTTGCCTGTGATCTTGTTGGGATAGGCGTAGAGGAAACGAATCCAACGCAGGTCTTCAATCTTCGCCAGTTTGTCCAGGAGCAGAGCCAGACCGTCCTTCAGACCAAAATCTTCCCCATAGCAGGTCGTGTCCTGCCCGATCAAAGTAATTTCCCGCACGCCGATCTGCGCAAGCCGCTCTGCCTCGGCAACTACCGACTCGAACCGCCGGGAACGAAACTGCCCGCGTAACTGCGGAATGATGCAGAACGTGCAGGGATGATCGCAGCCCTCTGCAATCTTGATATAGGCCGTGGACTTCGGAGTAGCCAAAATACGCGGAGTCTCGTCGTCATACAAATAGTTCGGCAGATCGGCAATCGCGCCGTCCCATTGCCCGCGAGAGAATCTGCCCTGCGCCGCTCTCGCATCGCCCTCGGCCCGCGACGGCAGCACCACAAACGGCGAATCATTCCTCACGGGAGCGGGCGCAATGCCAGTCGCCGCCAAAATATTCTGCAACTCCCCGGTGCCAACCACAGCATCCACCTCAGGCATGCGCTTGAGAATTTCGTCGCGAAAGCGTTCCACCAGGCATCCTGCCACCACCAGTTTTTTCGCCCGGCCCGCGGTCTTGTGCGCAGCCATCTCAAGAATCGTGTTCACCGACTCCTGCTGTGCGCTCTCGATGAACGAGCAGGTATTTACGACGATAACGTCCGCATCCTCGGCTCGCGGTGAAAGCTCTGCCCCGGCCCGCGCCAGAAGGCCCATCATCACCTCGCTGTCAACCAGGTTCTTCGGGCATCCCAGGCTGACAAAGCCCACTTTTTGGGGACGCACATCCTCTCGCGGTTCAAGCGTCGCGGTAGCCGTGGTTTTTTCGTTGGAGCGGGAGATAGTGAGCTTCTTCAAGGGCATGGAATCCACCTATTTTAACATTTATAGGCGTTTACACCGGCGAACCACCGCTGCCACCCTATCGACGTAGCTCGACGAATCTGTCTTACACGTGACTATAGGCACCATGAAAGACAGTAACCTGTGGATTAAAACTTTATTCTTCGTGCTAGGCTAGCCCTTACCGAAGAAATAAGTTTATCCCGCGTCCCGGGAGGGGAAATGTCTGGGAAACAGGCCGTACTTGCAGTCCTAGTTGTGGGGATGTCGATTCTGGGGGCCACGGCGGCAGCTCAGGACGAGAAAAACGACTTATCCGGCAGTATTGGGCGCATTTTTATCAGCGACCAGGGTCTTACCGGTCCCAATGCGCCTACGGTCAACCCGGTCATTCACTCCGGCAAAGGCCTCACCTTCGAAGTCAACTACGCGCGCCATCTGTTAGGTGGCGCTGTCTACTCCCTCTCGGCAGAAATACCCGCGGTTTTCAATCTTGATGAAGATCTCAATGCGGGTGGCCCCGTGGTTCCCGTGGATTACAAGCAGATCTTCGTTACTCCGGCGCTGCGTGCGAATCTCTTTCCTGCGACGGCGCTCTCGCCGTGGGTGAGCTTCGGCGGCGGCTTTGGCTTTTTCAGTGAGAATAAGAACCTGCTGTACTACGGCAGCAACCCCGGCGGTTCTTCGACCACCGGCGTGATCCAGGGCGGCATTGGATTGGATGTGAGACCCTTCGGACAGCGCATGAGGCATTTCAGTATTCGCGGGGAAGTGCGCGACTTTTTTTCCGGCGAGCCGAATTTCCCGTTGGCCGATACCGGCAAGACCCGCCAGCATAACTACTTCGTCGGCGGCGGCTTAATCTGGCATTTCTAGCCGGAATACGGATAACCTATCAGGTAAACTGTACTGACTAGAGCGGAGCCGCAACCTTGCTGCCTATTTCTTCGTGGCTAATTCCACTTCTTCATACAGCTCCGGCAATCGCATAGCATCATCCTCGGAATTCCCAAACCGCGCCGATTCGTAGGCGTCTGTAAACCGCCCCACCGGCGTCCGTAAACGCGCATCTTCAATCACGCGTACAAACTCCTGCGCCGTCTGCGTCGTGGATTTCTGCACTCCACGCCGGGCCAGGAATCGGGCCATCCGCTCATACCACATGGCTGCAGCCTCATGCGGCGAACGCTCGGGATGCGACTGTAGCCGTCTCGTGCGAATCATCCGGACAATCCGTGCAGCATTGCCCAAACCCAGCCACAGCATCACAACAGCCACACCGAGGCCAAGCCACCGGCTCGGCGATTCCTCCACGCCCCGCTGGCTTCGCCGCGCCCAGCCCAGCAGCCGGGCATAGTGCAGCCTCGCCCACATTCGCGATCTCTCCCACGAATTGCGCGTGCTGCTTAGCGCCGCATGCCCCAGAATGTATTGGTGCGAGGAATCGTAGCTGACCACCCACTCACGCCAGAACGATTGCGCCGCATCCAGGTAGAGCATTGCCCGATCCCAACCCTCCGGCGTGCCAACCGCACCGCCCGGCGTGGGATCGAACGTGATCCAGCCATAGCCGGGAAAGTAAGCTTCCACCCACGAGTGCGCATCCTTGGCTCGCACCACATAATTGCTCGTGACGTCGTTAAATTCATTGCTGCGGAAGCCGTTCACGACGCGTGAAGGAATGTGCAGGGTCCGCAGCATTACGGCCATCGAGGAGGCAAAGTATTCGCAATGCCCCTGTCTTCGTTCGAAAAGAAAATTCGCCAAAGGATCGGCGACCGGCGCGGACGGTAACTGCAACGTGTATCCGTAATGCGTCTTGAGATAAGTTTCGAGCGCGGCCGCCTTGTCATAACCATTAGAAGCAGACCCGGCAATCTGCTCCGCGAGCTTCGAAATACGCGGGTCGAGTCTTGGCGGCACTTGCAGATAGGCCGAGGTAGATCGCAGAGTCGCGTCGCCCGCCACCCGCAGTTGAACCACGGAAGGCTTGGCGATATCTGAGTCCGCCTCGTAGACGTTAACCGTGCGCTCGTTATCGAGATCATAGACGGCCCCTCCCGCATCGATTGACAACGAGCGGTATGGCCCAACGATCCTCCGTCCCCAAGGCGCAAGAAAAAATACGTTGGTCCCGATCGGTTCGAGCAGCACCCGGTAATGAATGAGATGAGATGGAACTCCCGGCGCGGATTGACTGCGCACTCCGGAGACCTGCGTGACTCCCTGGCTGAGCAGAGGCACAACGTAGCTCGCATCCGCCTGCCTCTCCAGTGGGTACTGCGCGTGCGGGTTGGACCAGGTTTTTCCGTCGAAGTTCGCCAGCGCCACGCCACGCCACCGCAGGTCATATTGCCCGCGCTTGTCCCCATCAATCTGGACGTGCATTACCACCGCATTCGATTGCTGAATCTGTCCGATTCCTCCGAGGCGCACATGATCGCTGAAGCCAGTGGAAAAATCGGTGCCGAACGAATAACCGCCCAAATATCCTGCCGACATGCGGGGCAGAAGAAAGAACACTGCCGCGGCCCCAACCAGAATCATCAGCACCAAAGCCGGCGTCATCCGCGCTAGCGAAAACACTAGATGCCGATGCTCGTGGTCATCGCGCGAGTGTCGCGCCTGGAACCGCGCGGCTCGCCCGGACCGCCGCATCTCCATCAGGATGAATGTTGCCACCGCCATCAGCATGAATCCCGCAAAGAAGAACAGAAAAACGCTGTCCACGGTCAGCACCGCCGAAGCCAGCACCATCAGGAATGCGAGAACCGCCAGCATGGTATAGTCGCGATCGCGCCGCAGCGAGTACATGCGGACGACCACGGCAAACAGCACCAGATGTACCGTGGCTGCCAGAAAAGCGTGCGAGAGCAGGAAGTAATCGCCGGCGTAGAAAATGAAATATGCGATGGTGAGCGGCGTGGTCCAGCGCTCCGGAATCACGACATGCCGGCGCTTGGCGAACAAATAGCCCCGAAAAACCAGTGCTGCTCCCACCAGCAAGAGCGTTGGCAGGTCCAATCCCCCGGTGCTGGCTAGCGTTCCAAATCCCATTGCCACAAGCAAATAAAGCGAAAGCTCAAAGTATTTGTTGATTGCCTCAGGAAGCGGGATCACGCCGTGTTGTGGCATCTCAGCGGGCATCGAATGTACGCGTTGCTAGAAAGCCATTGCAGCAAAAAGTTCGGGAGAGCACAACTTTAGTCGTGCCGCTCGGAACCAAAAATCATTTGGGCTTTAGCCCCAGTGTCCAATTTCCATTGTTCGACAATTGCCACCAAGAAGGGAAGGCCCCAGCATGAATTTCTTGCACCGAAAGTCACCATCCCTTTGCGCATCGCGACGCCAACTCGCCGTCAACGCGAGGGAATCTGGCTCATGTTTGCTAGAATGATTCAGGTCAGGCATCGGTCTCACGCGACGTACTCTCGCCAACCCCGCCAGGTCCGGAAGGAAGCAACGGTAACGGGCTCTTGCGTGTGCAGTGGGTCCCCGGTGCCTGGCTTACTTTTTTCACTTCATCACGCCCCCGCCCGTTAGACACTTCTTTACAACTCTTTGCGCAAGAATCACCTTCGAATTCCGTCTCCGGTAGTACGCTCACATCGAGCACGGTGAAAGGCAGTGGAGGAGAAAATATGCGCAATTTTCTGTTGCAGTCAACGTCCCCAAGCGTCACCATCCGAGTCTCCGGTCGTTTGTCGGAAGGTCATCTGGCATACCTCGATCAACTGATTGCGTCGGCCATCGATTGCGCCTTGTGGCCATTGCTCGACCTGGCCCGCCTGGAGGAGTTGGATCATTTTGCCCTGATGTATCTCGTCGGCGGCGAAGGCCGCCAATTCGGCATCGTCGGCTGCCCGAATTTCATCCGCGAGTGGATGCAACACGAAAAACAACGCTGTGCGGCTTAACACTCAATCTGAAATCTTCGTGTAGGGACAGCCCGCCCTCGGCTGTCGGTCGCCCGGGGGTGACCGTTTCCCCACCCGACACCTCGCCAGTTAGACATTCCTGCCTCAATCGTTCAAAATACTGGTTTCATTCAAGAGGAGCCCTAATTGAACGAACCGAGGCAAACCCTGCCCACGCGCGACAAAATCAGAGTTAAGATCAGCGCCCTTGGCACCTACGTGCCGCCCCGCCTTCTCACTAACGCCGACCTCGAAAAAATGGTTGACACCAGCAACGAGTGGATTCTCGCCCGTGTCGGCATCCACGAACGCCACATCGTAGAAAAAGGCGTGGCTACCAGTGATCTTGCGGTCGAGGCCGCCAAGAAAGCGCTCGCCCAGCGCGGCCTGGCTCCCACCGACCTCGATGCCATCATCGTCGGCACGGTCACGCCCGACATGCTCTTTCCCTCGACTGCCTGCCTCGTCCAGCACAAGCTGGGCGCTGCCGGGGTTTGGGGATTCGATCTCTCCGCCGCCTGCTCCGCTTTCATTTTTGCCGTGCAGACCGGAGCTCAATTCGTCGCCAACGGCGTGCATAAGCGCGTCCTGGTGATTGGCGCCGACGTTATGTCCTCGATCATCGACTACACCGACCGGGCGACTTGCGTAATCTTTGGCGACGGAGCGGGCGCGGTGATCCTCGAACCCGCCGAAGACGACTCCGTAGGCCTCATCGACTTCATCCACGAAATCGATGGTTCAGGCGGATGTTTCCTGCAAATGCCCGGCGGCGGGAGTTTGAATCCGACCACCCGTGAAACCGTCGAAAAAAAGATGCACTACGTTCATCAGGACGGCCAGCAAGTCTTCAAATTCGCCGTGCGCAAGCAGACGGAGGCCTGCCTGAAGTTACTAGAACGCAACGGCCTCAAAGGCTCAGACATCGATGCGTTCATCCCGCATCAGGCCAATCTGCGCATCATCAACGCCACTGCCGAACGTCTGGGACTGCGTCCGGAAAGCGTGATCGTCAACATCGACCATTTCGGCAATACGACTGCCGGCACGATTCCCTTAGCGATGAATTCCGCGATCGAGCGCGGCAAGCTGAAGAAGGGAAGTCTTGTGCTGATGGCTTCGGTGGGAGCGGGTTTCACGGTCGGCGCAGCTCTACTGCGCTGGGCCTTCTAGTTTCGCAGGTAGCGCTGGCGTCCCGCCGGCAGAAATGTGCAATAGCGTACTGTCGTTCGCTAGCGGTTATTGTGTGGCGCAGCGCTTAAAGTGCTGCGGTTACGCGCCGCAAATGACAGGGCTTTAATCCCGAAGTACGTTAGTAACCCTCCCCTGCGAATTTTCATAGCGACACCCCCCGCCCCACTGTTATGTTTTCGCAGCGTTCGCCCCACGTGGGGATGTGGCGAACGAGCAAGACCATGCTGCGTTCAACATGCTGCTGTCTATTTCTCTGTCTCTTTTCGATGGGCGCGACTGCCCAAAAATCGAAAGACGACTCTCAGGAAACCAAACTGGTTGTCATGGAGCACCTGTGGAATGAAGCCCAGGTGAACCGCGACGCCCGCGCCCTCGACGGCATGATTGGCGCCAATTTCATTAACACCGAGTACGATGGCGAGGTCAGCGACAAAGCCAAGTTCCTGGCCGACATCAAAGATCCACATTTCAACCTGACCACGCTGACGATTCAGGATCTCAAAGTCAGCATGTACGCCGACTCAGCCGTAGTCGCCGGCACCTACCGCACCAAGGGCACCTATGAAGGCAAGCCCTACGAGCACATCGGCCGCTTTACCGATACCTGGGTATACACCGAAGGCCGCTGGCAATGCGTAGCCAGCCACACCAGTCTACTAAAGAGATAACTCAAGTTGCGCCCACGCCCTGGCGCCCGGGATGATCAACACAAAGAAATGTGGAGAGAGCCCCTCGGATATTTCGTCGGGGGGCGAGCCGCTCGGTGCGCGGACACTCGGCGCGCGGACAATCATAGGGACATCCCTCGTCTTAGTGAGCGTGATCGCGATTACGACGACACCGAAGAATGCAACTGCGCACGGGAAGTTTGTTAAAGGAACAGAACCGGCAGAACCGTGAATTCTATTTGCTGCGCCCTCTTGAGCCGCGTCCCTACGGTCGCGTCATCCTCTCCGGCCGCACCAATTGATCAAAATCCTCACCCGTAAGATACCCGAGCTTCAACGCCGCCTCGCGCAGGCTGCTGCGCTCCACATGTGCCGTGTGAGCGATCTGCGCCGCCTTGTCGTATCCCACCTTCGGCGCCAGCGCCGTCACCAGCATCAGCGAATTCTTCACATACCACTCCACCTTGGCTCGATCAACTTCGATTCCTCTAATCATGTACTCGACGTATCCGTGGCAAGCATCGGCGATCAGCGTAACCGAGTGCAGGAAGTTATAAATGATGACCGGCTTGTACACGTTGAGTTCGAAGTTGCCCTGTGAGCCGGCAAACCCAACCGCGGCTGTAGCACCATGCACCTGCACGCACACCATGGTCATGGCTTCGCACTGCGTCGGATTCACCTTACCCGGCATGATCGAAGACCCCGGCTCATTCTCCGGAATCGATATTTCGCCCAGTCCGCAACGCGGCCCCGAAGCCAGCCAGCGAATGTCGTTCGAAATCTTCATCAGCGAAGCCGCAAGTGTTTCCATCGCGCCCTGCGCAAACACGATCTCGTCGTGCGCCGATAGTGCGGCGAACTTGTTGCCGTGCGAGCGGAAGGGAAGCCCGGTGAGTTCGGCAATCTTTTTCGCCGCACGCGCCGCGAACTCGGGATGCGTGTTCAATCCCGTGCCCACTGCGGTTCCACCGATAGCCAGATCGTAAAGCCCCTCCAGCACTTGCTCCAGTCGCTTGATGTCGCGTTCGAGCAGCGCAGCCCAGCCGCCAAACTCCTGTCCGAAGGTAAGTGGCACCGCATCCTGCAAGTGCGTGCGCCCGATCTTCACCACATCGTTGAATTCTTTCGCTTTGGCCGCGATGGCATCGCGCACGTTCCGGATCGCCGGAATCAAAACGTTCTTTACCCGCTCCGCTGCCGCAATGTGCATCGCCGCCGGAAACGTGTCGTTCGATGACTGCGACATATTCACATCATCGTTGGGATGTACCGGCTTCTTCGATCCCATCTCACCACCCGCAATCTCAATGGCGCGGTTTGAGATGACTTCATTCACGTTCATATTGGTCTGCGTGCCGCTGCCCGTCTGCCAGACGCGCAGTGGAAACTGGTCATTCAGTTTGCCCGCAATCACCTCGTCGGCTGCCTGCACGATCAGCTTTGCCTTTTCAGCCGGAAGCTTCCCCAAATCCTGATTCACGAGCGCGCACGCCTTCTTCAGCGTGCCGAATGCGTGGATCAACTCCGGCGGCATCGTGTCCCGCCCAATGTTGAAGTGCAACAGCGAGCGCTGCGTCTGCGCTCCCCAATAGACATTTGCCGGGACTTCGATCTTTCCCATGCTGTCGGATTCGATGCGAGTGCTGGTGCTCCGGTCTTGTGGCGATGCCATTTCGAGGTTCCTGATTAGAGCGTGATCGGTGACGGATAGATAACCGTGAATTATAACGCGGCGCTTACGTCCAACTGTGCGGTGGCCCTCACTAACTTGTGATGTTTAGAGAATCCGCCGGACCCACATGCTAAAATCATCGGTCTCCGGCTACCGCCATCCCTCACTGTAGCGGTCCGGTCACGAAATCCATGCCAGACTTTTTCACCGCCGAAGACGTTGAAACTTTGCCGAAGGCCAAGGTTCAAGCGCATCCCGAGACGCGTACCGACGTTCTGGTCATCGGCGCAGGGCCGACAGGCCTGGCTTGCGCCATCGAGGCCCAGAAGGCTGGGCTTCGCGTCATCGTCGTCGATAAGGGCTGCCTGGTAAATTCGCTGTTTCACTATCCGGCCGGCATGTTGTTTTTCACCACCCCCGAACTCCTCGAAATCGGCGAAATTCCCTTTACCACCGCGCATCAGAAGCCGACACGTGAAGAAGCTCTCGAGTATTACCGCAAGGTTTCCGAGCATTACCGTCTGGATATTCGCCAGTATGAATGGGTCAAGACCGTGATGGGAGAGGATGGAAACTTCAGCATCACGGCCACCGACCGCGCCGGCCGCCCCCACGACTACTGCACTCGCAAGGTGATCGTTTCCACCGGCTACTACGATCTCGCCAATCAACTGTGCCTTCCCGGCGAAGAGTTGCCCAAGGTATCGCATTATTACGGCGAACCGCATCCTTACTATGACAGCGATGTGCTCGTAATCGGAGGCAAGAATTCGGCTGCTATCGCGTCTCTCGATCTGTGGCGGCACGGTGCGCGCGTTACGCTGGCGTATCGCGGTTCGCAGCTGCATCACCACGTCAAGTACTGGATCAAGCCTGATATCGAGAACCGCATCAAGAACAACGAGATCAGGGCTTACTTCAATAGCACGGTGCAGGAGATTGGCGTAGACCACGTCGTCATCAATACGCCGCGCGGCCCCGTGCGTTTGAAAAACGATTTTGTGCTGGCCCTGATCGGCTATCACCCTGATTACGATTTTCTGCGCAGCATGGGCATTGAGCTTTCTGCTGACCAGCATCGCCCGGTTTGTGACCCCGTCTCGCTCGAAAGCAACGTACCCGGAATTTATGTTGCAGGTGTGATTGTCGCGGGGTCACGCACCAACGAAATTTTCATCGAGAACGGCCGCTTCCATGGCAAACAAATTGCCGATGACCTGAAACGCAAGCTGCGGCCCGCTTCTTAGCTGTTCTTCACTGCACTCCGTTCAAAGCCGAAGCCTGAAAGCCGGAGCCCGATCTTTGCTACCCTAAACCATTCCTATGGAACCCCGACCAGAACACGCGGCGCCGTCTATCTCGCTGGCAGCGTACCTGCAGCTGTTGCGTGGTAATCGCAACTTCCGCCGGCTCTGGCTGGCGCAGATTGTCAGCGAAATTGGCGATTGGTTCTACACGCTCTCTATTTACACGCTGTTGCTGCAGTTGACCGGGCATGCCAGTTCGGTCGCGCTCGCGCTGGTCTTACAGGTTTTGCCGCAAACCTTTGTTGGCCCCACGGCGGGAGTAGTGAATGACCGTGTGCGGCGCAAACACGTGATGATCGCCGCTGACCTGATTCGCGTCGTCGTGGTACTGGCCATGCTGCTGGTGCGTTCGCGTTCGATGGTGTGGCTGGTCTATCCGTTACTCCTAGCCGAAACCATCATGGCGGCATTCTTCGAGCCGGCACGCAGCTCTGTGATCCCGAATATCGCGGCTAAGGGAGAAGTGCTCATCGCCAACACGCTCTCCTCAGCCACGTGGTCGGTAAATTTATTGATTGGGGCTTCAGTCGGTGGAGTAGTCGCAGCCTTCTTCGGACGAGATGCCGTCTTCATCCTGAATGCGTTGTCGTTCCTCGCTTCAGCTTTGCTAATCCGCGGAATGCACTTCGCGGAACCACACGCGGAATCCGCCGCTCCGTTACGTCCGCGCGATCTAGTCGATTTTTCTCCAGTGCTGGAAGGAATCCGCTACGTGCGCAGTCACCGCACGCTATTGCCAACGGTCTTTGCCAAAGCTGGCGAACTCATGATCGGCCCGAGCTGGGTAATCTTCACCGTGCTGGGCGCACATGAGTTCGCCGTGCATTGGCGCAATATCAATGCCGCACGTGGAGCGATGCTGGGCATGAG
>JBAPQU010000651.1:0-1581 GCA_049280795.1 Candidatus Sulfotelmatobacter sp. | reverse complement strand
GGCTGGGGGCAGGCCGTCCAAAGAAGATTGCGGATAGACGCCGCGATCGGCGACTTCCACACTGCCGGGCAGCAAATCACTGCCAACGATGTGGATCGAACATCCGGCATTGAGATGGATTTGCGCTGGAGTGGCCGGCAAATTGTCGGCGATGCCCCCGGTGCGCGATCCTTTGCCGCTTCCGTTTGCATTGCCCGAACCGTTGCTGCCGATCGCTGTGTTTACATTAGCGGGGGTCACTCCGTCGCAGACCGCCATGGCGATGGAGTAGGTTTCCTCACCGGTGCCGCAGCCCACGCTCCAGATGCGGACCGGGCTGGGACCATCGGCCGACTTGCGAGCACAGAGTTGAGGAAGCACCTGCCGGGTGAGAGCATTGAGCGCTCCAGAGTGGCGGAAGAAACCGGTATTGGTGTTGATGAGGCCATCGAGCAAGGACGGCAGGCTGGAAGGATCCTGCTCGCAGGAGCGAAGCCGTTCCAGCAGTGTGGCCGATGATCCCAAATCCTGCGCCTCAATTAAATCCGTGACATGCGCGGCCAGAGCGCTGTTGGGACAATCGAGAACCAGTCCGGTTTGGCGCTCGATGAGCAGGCGCAGTTCCGAGAGCTCGTGCTCGAGGATGGTCTTGGTGGCGACTAACTTGTGCATAGGGCCTTTCCCCACAGCGCTGCGATAAACCTGTTACCCGCCAAGAGATGGCCGGGATATTTATTCAGTCTCCCGCAGCAGCTGCGGCGACGCGGCTTTTGCCCGAGTCCCGTTCCGCCTGTTGGGCGACCACGTACATCTCTTTTTCCAGCGACGAAAATCGCTGCATTACTTCATGAATTCTCAGCGTCATGTTGCGAATGGTTTCAATCTGCCCCCGGGCCTGCGCCGACAGGCTGCCGGGCTCGATCAACAGCAGGTCGGAGTTGCCGAGGAGCGAGGTCAAAGCATTGTTCAGCCCATGACGCATCTCCAGCATGTAGCGGCCGAGCACGGCCTGGCATTCCAGTGTGGAGCAGGTTTGTTCAGCGGTGCGGGCCCGGGCTTCGGCAGAGGCGCGACGGACAGCTTCGCTCGCGGCCAGGATCAGGGCATCGAGCCAATTCTCGTCATGGCGCAGCACCGAGGTGCGCGGCCAACGCTCACGTACCAGTTGCTCCGTGCGTGCATCCGGGCAAACGCAGAACAAAGGTTGCAAGGTCGAATGCAGCGGTTCCAGCACCACGGAGAGCAGTTCACGGCGCAATGGGCCGACAATCGCCACCTCAAAGGCATCCACGCTGCGCGGCCACAGTTCTCCGCTGAGCATCGTAAACGTGGGGACGCTGCGCTCGGTTTGCCAGCGCGCGGTGATGCTCCGGGAGAATTCCACGTCGTCGGAGATAACGAGTACGGTCGGTTGTTCCACTTGCACGCTTCCTGAAGGTCGAGATTCCTTTTGCTTCGCTGGCGCCTTTCGCACTTATCAGGCTCTCAGCTTCGATGTTTCTCTGCTGCTTCCTCAGCCATTGCGGGGGAGCACACTCCGCAACTATTTTTTCTTGCCCGGCTGCGGGGTTTCGTCCGGATTCCACTCCGGAGCTTCCGCGG
>JBAPQU010000650.1:0-2422 GCA_049280795.1 Candidatus Sulfotelmatobacter sp. | reverse complement strand
GTGTGGAGCGGGCACTCTTGCCCGCCTTGCTTGCAGCATCCCAAAGGCTTCGCGGGCGAGGGCGCCCGCGCCACACGAGTCAGAAGATTATTTACGTTCTGGTTGTGAAGCCGGGGCGGTGGTGTTAGCATCTATATAACACCGCTTCCCCTGGCCTCACTCAAACGCGGGCGAGACCCGCAGGGAAGCTTGGGCACTGTTCCGTGGGCAGGCGGAACGGAAACGGCCGAAGGAAACTGGCGCGAAAGATACAAATCAAGATTGGCGAAACGCCTTGCACGGCGTCTGCGGGATGTCTTGTCCCTGCGGGCGCCCCGTCGTGTTTTCCGGCATAAACAGGTTCGTAACAACGTCTTAGCAGCGCGGCGCGATGGGCGCCCCACATTCCGCGGGTAATCGCAGCGCACGGCTGCGCCTGACATTTGGGAGTTTCTTAACGATGAAGACTAATGCCTTCCGTAAACGCTTTGATTTTTCAAAAATTCCAGCCACCATCCAGATCCCGAACCTGATCGAGGTTCAGAAGCGCTCCTACGACCGCTTTCTGCAGATGGACAAGCTGCCCAGCGAACGCGAAGACGGCGGATTGCAGGCAGTGTTCCAGTCCGTCTTCCCAATCACCGACTTCCGCAACGTATCACAACTTGAGTTTGTGGATTACGCCATTGGTAACTGGGAGTGCAAATGTGGTCACCTAAAGGGACTACACCATTTGCGTACCACTTGTAAGAATTGCGGCAACACGGTCATCACCGATCCGTTTCATCCCGGCGATGTGCTTTGCCAGAAGTGCGGCACCTACAACGCGAATACTCCGGACTTCTGCAACAAGTGCGGCGACCCGGTTGGCTTACAACTGAAGTACGACGTGGCCGAGTGCGAAGAGCGCGGCATGACCTACTCCGCGCCGCTCAAAGTCACCATGCGTCTGACGATTTTCGACAAGGACGCAGAGACCGGCAACCGTTCGATCCGTGACATTAAAGAGCAGGAAGTGTTCTTCGGCGACGTTCCGCTGATGACGCAGAACGGTACCTTCATTATTAATGGGACCGAGCGCGTGATCGTCAGCCAGTTGCACCGCTCGCCCGGCGTCTTCTTCGAGACCGCCAACAACCGCACTTATTTCCTGGGCAAGATCATTCCCTACCGCGGATCGTGGGTGGAATTCGAATACGATCAGAAGAACGTTCTCTACGTTCGCATCGACCGCAAGCGCAAGTTCCTGGGAACGATCTTCCTGCGCGCGCTCGGTCTGCGTTCGGGCGAGGACATTCTCCGCTCGTTCTACACCGTCGATCGCATTGCGATCAAAGACAAGAAGCTGTTCTGGACGCTTGACCCGGCCAGCGAAAAGCCCACGAACCTGCTGGGCATGAAGCTGGCGCATAGCATCAAGAACAAGTCCGGCGATGAAATTGCGCACTCCGGGCGGAAGATCAACGCACAGACCTTGAAAGACATTCAGAAGGCGAAGATCTCTGAGATCGAAGTGGACGTTACCGATCTCGAAGGCGCATGGGCCGCTGCTGACGTAGTCGATACGACCACCGGCGAAGTGCTGCTCGAAGCCAATACCGAACTGAATGCCGACAAAGTCTCAAAGATTCTCGACTCCGGCGTGGTGGAGATGAACCTGTTCTTCCCCGAGCGCGACGACGTGGGCACGGTCATCAGCCAAACCCTGAAGCGCGATTCGGTGAAGACCCCGCAGGAAGCGCTGATCGAAATCTACCGCAAACTGCGTCCCGGCGATCCGCCGACGCTGGATACGGCCACTGCCCTGTTCCACGGCATGTTCTTCGACCCGCGCAAGTACGACTTTTCAAAGGTCGGCCGGCTCAAGTTCAACATCAAGCTCTTCGAGAACCAGGACGCAACCAGTCTCGACAAACGCACCCTCGATCCCGACGATTTCTACGCGACCATCGGCTACCTGCTGAAATTGCGCAAGAGCATCGGCTCGGTGGATGACATCGATCACCTCGGCAACCGCCGCGTGCGCGCGGTCGGCGAGTTGATGGAGAACCAGTTCCGCATCGGCCTGGTCCGCATGGAACGGGCGATTAAAGAAAAGATGTCCGTCTACCAGGAAATGTCGACGGCGATGCCGCACGACCTGGTCAATGCCAAGCCGGTCATGGCTGCCATCCGCGAGTTCTTCGGATCTTCGCAGTTGTCGCAGTTCATGGACCAGACGAACCCGTTGTCGGAGATCACCCACAAGCGCCGCCTGTCGGCACTTGGCCCGGGCGGTCTGTCGCGCGAACGCGCCGGATTCGAAGTCCGCGACGTTCACCCGACGCACTACGGCCGCATCTGCCCGATCGAAACTCCGGAAGGCCCGAACATCGGGTTGATCAGCTCGCTTTCCTGCTACGCGCGGATCAACGAGTTCGGGTTCATCGAATCGCCCTACCGC
>JBAPQU010000649.1:0-9105 GCA_049280795.1 Candidatus Sulfotelmatobacter sp. | reverse complement strand
CCAATGATTCCAGTTTTCATAAGGAAAGCTTCTAGCTTCTAGCTCCTGGCTTCTAGCGAATTCGACGTTGAGCGCACTCAGAGTGGAGGCGCACAGTGGCTTCAGCAGCCTCTGGACAACACTTCAGGATAAATGAAGAAAACGATATTGCCCAATGTGTCGGGCGCGCGGCCGGCATGTCGGTTCAATTGCGACTGGATGACTCCAGCTATGTGATGAGAGGATGGCCAATTTCCCAATGCAGGCCGAAGGGATCAACCAGTCGCCCCAGTCGCCAGCCGTGCTCCTCGCGAACCGGAAGTATCTCAGACGCGCCAGCGGCCAGTGCCTGCGCGAAAACTTTATTCGGGTCCGCAACGGTCAGGATCATTCGGACTGAGCCGCCACCAACAGACTCCGGTTCAGATTCGTCCGTCTGTTCGTCACCCAGCCAGAACTCTGCGCCCTCCACGGAGAGCCGCGCAACCACTCCCGCATCCGGATCCTCCAGCCGGTACACTACTACGGCTCCGAATGCCTCGCGGTAAAAACGAAGAGCCTTCTCGCCATCGCGAACCGTCAGCCAGGGTGCGATGGTGCAGCGGACTGGACCTCGTGGTGAGCTCATAGTCTGTCCTATCGTGTGCCCAGCTGCTGCGCCGTGAGATACACCACCACTAGCCCCAGCAACAGCACCGCTCCTTCCACCCGTGTCGACCACACGTGCAGCGCATCGAACCGAATGCGATCAGGACTATCGACCGGCGCGGAAGCCACGTCACCGAGGGACGCACGCAGCACGTCCATGCGGGGAATGATGCCGAACTGCGAGATAAGTGTAAGAGCGAGCATGAGGCAGAGAAGAATATGCCGCGCGGCAAAGACGTGCGCAGTACCGTCAGTGAGTCGACTGTAGAGCAAGGAACTAATAAGGAAGATGATTCCTGAGAAGATGGCGATCCAGTGCAGCTTGCCGAGAGCGCGCCCGACCACATTGCCGGCCAGATGAGTGTTAGGCAGCACCGCCGGAATATTGAATGCCGTGGGCGCGAGAACGAAAGCAAAGAAGATCAGCCCGCCGATCCAGACGACGAGCGAAAGCAACATGAGAAAACGGAGAAATGTCATGACGCGAGAATTATATGCTCGCGCCGATTGTAAGTTTTTTGGGGGTTGGCCACAACACCTGGCCACTGCTTCCCTACACCGGAACAGCCACATTCTCCACAATCTCGCGCAGCACCTGATCGGCCTGCTCGGATTTTTTCAGCGTCGAAGCGTAGCTTCCGTTGACTACCACGCGGTGGGCGAAGACCGGGACGGCGAGCGGTTTGAAATCTTCCGGAGTGCAGAAGTTGCGGCCTTCGAGAAAGGCCATTGCCTGCGCTGCGCGATAGAGCGCCTGCGCGCCGCGCGGCGAGACTCCCAGCGACAAATATTCCGACTGCCGGGTCCGGCGCACAATTTCCAGAGCGTAGGTCACCAGCGATTCGTCGACGCGAATGTGTTTGACGGCCTCTTGCATTTCGAGCACGTCAGCGCCGGTAAGCACCGGGCGCAGATCTTGCAATTTCGCAGCGCCGGCCTCCGAGCGCAGAATGTCGCGTTCGGCTGCGGCCTCGGGATATCCCATGCGCACCCGCATTAAAAAACGGTCCATCTGCGATTCCGGCAGAGGATAAGTTCCGTGATGCTCCACGGGATTTTGCGTGGCGATAACTAGAAACGGCCGCGGCAGTTCGTAAGAGTGCGCATCCACGGTGACCTGGTTTTCGTTCATGGCTTCGAGCAGCGCGGATTGCGTCTTCGGGGTGGTGCGGTTGATCTCGTCCGCAAGCAAAACGTTGGTGAACACCGGACCGCGCTTGAATTCAAACTCCTGCTCCAGCGCCGAATACACCGAGATGCCGAGTACGTCGGAAGGCAGCATGTCGCTGGTGAACTGCACTCGCTGAAAGGTGCAATCGATGGCGCGGGCAAGGGCCTGTCCCAGCGTAGTTTTGCCGACACCGGGAACGCCTTCAATCAGCAGGTGTCCGCGGGCGAATATGCTGACCAGTGCGAGGCGAACTACATCATCTTTACCGCGAATCACGCGGCGCAGCGTTTTTTCCAGTTCGGCGGCTTTGTGGGATACGGCAATTGCAGTCTCTGGGGACATTGGATGGATTTTACTATCTGGCGCTGAGGCGGCGCAGTTACCGATGTCACTGGACCAAGCTGTCAGCTATCAGCCGCCAGTTAAACCGGTTCAAACCGCGCGGGAGATTCGGTGACGCCCTACAGATGGTGAACGCAATTACCGGCGAATCTTGCGTTGGTTCAAGCTGATAGCTGATGGCTGATGCGTTACTGCATAAACTCTGCCGGGCGTCCCGTCAGCCGTTCGATGCGCTTGGCGATCGGCGGGTGGGTCGAGAACAAATTGCCGAAGTTCATGCCCAGCAACGGCTGGATGATAAACAAATGTGCCGTCGATGGGCTGGCGGCCATGGGCACACGCCGGGAATAGGCGTCGAGCTTTTGCAATGCGCTGGCCAGAGCGTAGGGATTGCCGGTGTAATGCGCACCGGTGGCGTCTGCCTGATATTCGCGCGAGCGCGACACCGCCATCTGAATCAGGGCGGCAGCAATCGGCGCTACGATGAGCATGAACAGTCCCGCGAGGCCCCCACCGCCGCGGCGGTCACGGTCGCCGCCTCCCATGCCGCCGAAAATCATGGCAAAACGTCCCATGCTGGCCAGCATGGTGATCGCACCGGCTATGGTTGCAGCCACTGAACTAATAAGGATGTCGCGGTTGCCCACGTGGCCCAGTTCGTGCGCCAGCACGCCTTCCAGTTCTTCGTCATTCAGTAAACCCAAAATCCCATGCGTCACGGCGACTGAAGCGTGTTTCGGATTGCGCCCCGTGGCAAAGGCGTTTGGAGATTCGGTCGGGATCACATAAATCTTCGGCATGGGCAGGCCGATCTTCTGCGTCAGCCGCTCCACGATGTCATAAGCGCGGGGCAGTTGCTCGCGCGTCACAGGCTGGGCGCGGTACATGGCCAGCGCGATCTTGTCGGAGAAAAAATAGGAGACGAAGTTCATCACGGCGGCAAAGACCAGCGCCAGCAGCATCCCATTCTCGCCGCCAAAGTAGCGGCCGAAGAACATCAGCAGCAGCGTAAGCGCGGTCAACAGAAACGCGGTCTTGAAGGTGTTTCCCATAATAGGTTTGGCTCGAACTACCCATTGGATGTTACGGATTCGAGGGCGATGCAGTTCGGTCCGTTTCGGGAAAGCGCTGTTGGCAGGACCATACCCTGCCAGGTCCGCCGTAGTGAAATCATAGTGTTAGCGAGAAAATGCGAAAGAGTCCAATGGCCGCAACAACTTGCGGGCAAGATCATGAAAACAAGACAGCTACGGCTCCTTTGCGTGCGATCGCACAGCCGCGTCTTTGACATGATCGCCGCGAGGGGCTGTGGACGGCAAGGTTGGATGTCACAGCGGGACGCGTGGCGCTGTAAGAATTGATAGGAGGCGCTCACCAGGATGCGACCAAATATAGAGGGACATGGGACAATAATCGATTGCTTCAGGACCTCAGGATCGGAGACGCTAATCCACACATGTTCAGCCTATTGCGAAGAACGTTCTGCCCAAAACTTGGCCGACGAATGGGATTGCTGTTGCCTGCTTTGGCTACGGTTATCGGACTGTCGACGCTGCTGCTCGGCCAAGCCCTGCCGAAGGCTCCCGGCGCTGAAGTTTTTTCTTTGACTCCTGCGCCTGGGCCTTTTACCGAACCATCGGTTGCGATCAATCCCACGAATCCGCAACAAGTGGTTGCGGTTTTTCAGGACAACGTTCATGCCTCCTATTCTCAGGACGCCGGCCGCACCTGGCGTGCGGCGGAAGGCGTGGTGGCGCCGGAGAATTACCGCGTGTCCGGCGACGTGTCCGCGGCCTATGACAATCAAGGCCACGCATTCGTCTGCTACATCGCTTTCGACAAGCTGGGTACGTTCAATTACTGGGCGCACGGCGCATCGCGAAACGGCATATTCGTGCGGCGCTCGCTCGATGGCGGCAAGACGTGGGAGGCGAAGCATATAGCGGTGAGCGAACTCGCCAGCGATCCGGGGATTCCCTTTGAAGACAAGCCTTACATCGTCGCGGACACTGCTTCCGATACTCATGCGTCGGGCAATAATTCTAATAAGGATCGCTATGCCGGAAATCTTTACGTGGGTTGGACGCGCTGGACGCTGACGGATTCCGAGATACTTTTATCGCGTTCCACTGACGACGGGCTGACATGGTCAAAGCCGGTCGAAATCGACCGCCATCCCGGGCTGCCGCGCGACGACAACGGCGCTGCCGAAGGATTCGCAGGCGCGGTGGGGCCGGATGGACGTCTGTATGCGGTCTGGAGCCAGGATGACGACATTTTTTTCACCACCTCGCGCGATGGCGGGAAAACGTTCTCGAAGGCGCGTTCCGTCCTCCATACCGCTCCGATTATGTTTGCGGTAGACACGCTGGATCGTGCCAACGGATTTCCGCAGATTGCCATTGATCCGCGAAGCAAGGATCCGCATAGCCGCCGGCTTTATGTGACGTGGACTGACTACCGCAATGGTGACCTTGATGTTTTCAGCGCGACCTCAACCGACGGCGGGAAAAAATGGAGCGCACCCGTGCGTGTGAATAATGATCCGGTTCACAATGGGGCCGACCAGTTCTTTCAGTGGCTCGCAGTCGATCCGATCGACGGCTCCGCCAACGTTGTTTTTTATGACCGGCGAGGAGATCCGAAGAACCGAATGCAGACCGTTGTGTTGGCGCGCTCGACCGATGGCGGAAACAACTTCCAGAATTATGCCTGGACCACCGAGCCTTTCGAAGTGAGTGGAGTCTTTTTCGGCGATTACTCGGGAATTGCGGCATCGGGCGGCCGCGTCTATGGAGTTTGGACGGAGCAACCGGCAGTTCCTCCTGCCGCTAAAGATAACGATGGTAAAGATAAAGATAAGCCCGAGGACAAGCCCGCGGCCGAATCGCCCAAGCGCGGCACAGTCGTGAAAGTTGGGGTCGCGGATTTCGGCACAGCGGCGACTGGAAGCTCGCGGTGATACGGCTAAAGCTTTTTCTTGTTCTTGCCGCGTGATTGAAACAGCGGAAGGCCCCATGCGCTCATTGCGAGCAGTGCGCCGAAGAGAATGACAGCGTCGATGCTGGTGCGGCCCTGAGGCGACCAGTAAACATCCTCCAGATTCAACCAGAGCGCGAATTCGTCGAGCGTGAGTGCAGCGCCTACGCCGTAGAGGATCGCCATCAGGCGGCTGAGAAGAATCGACGAGTTGTCTTCCCCGGTGCCGATGTCAGCCAGCCAGCCGTATCCCACCGCAAGAAGGATGATGATCCCGAAGACCAAGTGGTGAATGTGCCGTCCGTCGTGCTCGATGAAATGAAAAGGCGGAATCTTGTGGAGAACGGCAAAGACTACGGCGCGCACTCCGGCGAAAGTCAGAAAGAAACTTACGGAAGCTACGAAGAGACGGCGGCGCGGGCGGTCGGGAATGCGCTCATGAATTACCGTGCCGAAAGGCGTGCCTTGCAGCAGGAGAAACATGAGAGCGGTCCCTGCGATTGCGAACAGGAGTATGAACCAGGTATAGGCCATAACCGGATTAGAGCACGACGAATGCCCGGCTCAAGCTTTCTGAGCCTCGCGTTTTAGAGCGCGCTCCAGAGTTTGGTCGAGAGCGGATTTGGCTTTCTCGTATTCCGATTGCGAGATCAGGCCCTGCTTGCGTTCCACTTCGAGCTGAAAAAGTTCTTCCTTTAATCCTTCGAGCAGCATGGAACTGGGGCGGTTGCGTTGGGTCGTTCGACCTGCGGACTTGGTGAAATCTTCAGGCTCGTAGTCATCTTCTTCGAGCGCCGAGGTTTGCCCGGAAGTTCTTGTGCGCGCCACAGAACGTGCCGTGGATTGCTGGCGCCAGGCTACATAGACGCCGCCAAGCACCAGAGCTGCAGCAATGCCTCCGAGAATCTGCCAGCGATATTTCTGTAACGGGTCGGGAGCGTCGATGGGCGGCCCAAGTCCGCCGCCGGGACGAGCTTGGGGGGGCGTACTCTGGCTGGGGCCTTGAGCGGATTGGCCTTGGGAGCCATCGCCTTCCTGGCGGCTTTCGAGCACGCCCTCACCGGAAACTTTGAAAGCAAGATTCTCGCCGACCTTGGTGTTCGATGCCACCTGCACCAGCGAATCGGGCTGGTTGGGATCGTCCATCGGCTTAAAACCCGCGGCAGCAGCCGCGGCAGCGAACTGCATCGTTTTGGGCACGATGGCGACGAAGTGCTCCAGTGGATACACCGATTTGGGATCAAGATTCGCGCTGCCGCTATACGGCATTTGGTAAGCAACTTGAAATTGCGTGATTCCTGGCCGTAGAGGAAAAATAAATGCATAGCGATTTTTTTCGCCCTCCGGCACTGGAGACGAAGTGATGGGCTGGCCACCGGCGGTCATGGCCGAGCCGTCGATCACTTTAGCGCCCTCGGGAATGTAGAACTCGAGGTTGCGTTCATTCATCTGAGTGCGCGGCGGGTTCGATTTGTTTTGCACCGCGAAGGCGCGCATTACTTCGAGCTGTCCCTGCTCGACCTGGCAGCGCATGATGTCGGCGACCACTGAGATGTCGTCAATCTTTTTGCCGACGTCATATACGTCGAGTTCCACCGATGTGGTTCCTGGAGGCGCCATGCGATGGTAGGTGACGTCCTGATGGATGGCGCGAACCAGATGCGGGGACTGCGCATCATCGAGCTTGAAGCTGAACTGGCCCTTGGCGTCGGCTTTAGTGCGGCCGGCTTCTTCCATACCCTGGCCAAGCTTGAGCAGAATGATTTCGTCTCCGGCAGCGGGCTTGCCGGTAGTGGCGTTCTTTACTGTGCCGGTGAGAGTTTGGGCGGCGGCGAAAGAGGCTAGGAGGAGGATCGCTAATACATTAAGAAACGGCCTGCGCGGATGGCTGTAGGAATGCCGGTAGGGATCCTTCGACTGCGCAGAAATTCCGCTTCGCGAAATTTCTGCTTCGCTCAGGATGACAGTCCTAGGGGATTTCAAAACTCCAATTTCTTTCAAGATCTGGGTCCTCTTTGTGCTGCGGGATTCTTTTCCAGGCGGGCGATCTCGGCCAGGATGGTAGCGGCTTCGTCCTGCAGGGAAGATTTTAGCGAGGCAAAATCGGCGTCGGGAACTTTGCCGGCTTTGTACTCGAAGTTGAGGTCGCGCAGGTTTTCGTAGACGGCGTCTTTGCGCTCGCGCAGATAACCGGCGCGGGTTTTCTCCGGGCCAAGGAAGAGCCTTCCGGGCAGGTAGAAAACGTAAACCAGAGTGGCGAGGGTCAGCGTGCCGCAGATAATCCAGATCATAAATCAGTGTCCTTGCCGGCTTGATCGCGGAATTGTTCGAGCTCAGCGCCGCGAACCGGAGGCAGGCCGTCGGCAAAAGCCGGAACCGGCCGGTTTTTCCATCCGCGTACGATCAGCACAACCAGGCCGAAGCCGAAGAACAGCGCGACGAAGGGAACGATGTAGGCCGCGCGGTCGAAACCTTTTGCGGTGGGAGCGGCAAGAACTGTTGGTCCGTACTTTTGCACGAAGGATTGCTCGACCAGGCTGTCACTATCTCCGCGTGAGACCGCAGCCATGAGTTCGTTGCGCATGCCGTCGGATGCGGGGCAGCCGACGTGATTGCATTCCAGAAGAATCTGGTTGCATCCGCAGATGCACATCATCTGGTGGCCGATGTCGTTGAAGCGCGCGGCGGGATCTCCGGCGCCGACGAAGGCGAAGACGGCGGCGCAGAGCAGGAGGGTCTGCACTAGCTTGCGGCGTTGGTTGATTGTCTTCGGTTTCAGATTCATCATCGCTCTCAGGTCTTAAGCAAATCCCAAGACCTACCAACATCAATCTCCCGTAGCCACGGGAGCGGGCTTCTGTTGCCCGAGTCGTGCGGGCGCGGGAACGCGAGCCGGCGCTGGCGCGTTGGGCACCAGTGCGAGAACCGTTCCGAGCAGCATGACCCACACGCCCATCCAGACCCACATGACGAGCGCATTCAGATGCGCCCGCAGAATCGGGCGGCCGTTATCCTGATTCACTCCTTCGAACACGACGTAGAGATCCTCGTTGAGCGTGGAGCGGATGTCGGGCATGGTCGAGGTTTGCTGGCTGGCGTGGTAGAAGCGGCGCTCGGGGGTCATGGTATCGATCTGCTTGCCGCCCTTGTAAACGTCGAGCATCGCCCACTGGCTGTAGTGGTCGGCATTATCGTCTTCAGTCGAGGAACGGCAGATGAGGGTGTAAGCGCCGAGGGTCATCTTGTCGCCGTTCTTCATCTCCATCTCTTTATCCTGATTGAAGGCGGATCCGGCGAAACCGATGATGACCACCACCACGCCGAAGTGGACGATGTATCCACCGTAGCGGCGCGTGTTGCGATGGGTGAGTTGCACCATGGAGGCGAACATGCCCTGGCCCGTATGTTTGGAGATGACGCGGCCGCCGCGGTAGAACTCGCTGGCAACTGTGAAGGCGACGAGCGCGGCGAGTGAAATCGCCATCAGCGAATAGAAGTACGCAATATTTTGCCAGGGTTTCAGGCCGAAGGCCCCGCCCCAACTCTGCGGCGTGATCATCAGGAAGATTGCGACCACGACGGCCCCAATGGCCGGCCACATGAAATTGCGCTTCAGGCTTTCAATCGAAGTCTTGCGCCACGCCAGCAGCGGTCCCACGGCCGTAAGGATCAGCAGCAGCAAAGCTACAGGGATAGCGACACGGTTGTAAAACGGAGCCCCGACCGTGACTTTGTTGCCCTGCACAAGCTCGGAAATTTTTGGAAACCACGTTCCCCAGAGCACCGTGAAGCAGAGCAGAACGAATAGCAGATTGTTGAACAGGAAGCTGGACTCGCGCGACACAAGCGATTCGAGCTTGTGCTCACTGCGCAGGTGAGATTTGTTCTTGAAGAAGAAAAATGAGAAAACGATCAGCGTGATGCAGAGGAACCAGGCGAACCAGTCTCCGATGGAAGATTGGGCGAAGGCATGTACGGATGCGATG
>JBAPQU010000648.1:0-13815 GCA_049280795.1 Candidatus Sulfotelmatobacter sp. | reverse complement strand
TTGCTGTTGATGTCGGGGATGGGGCGGATGCGACCGTGGAGGGTTTTTACTTTCAGGTCGCGGCGGGCTTCTTCAAGCGTCTTATCGATGAAGGCGCGGACGCCTTTGTATTTCTCGAAATAGTTGGCGATGAATTGTTTGGCTTCGGCGGGCTCGATGCCAAGTTGCTGCGACAGGCCGAAGGGTGAGAGGCCGTAGACGATGCCGAAGTTAACGACTTTGGCCTGGCGGCGGTGGTCGGGCGTGACCATTAGCGGTGGAACTCCGAAGACTTGCGAAGCGGTTAGGGTGTGGATGTCGTCGCCGCGGCGGTAGGCTTCGACCAGGAGCGGATCGCGCGAGAAGTGGGCCAGCAGACGGAGTTCGATTTGCGAATAGTCGGCGGTTAGAAGAATGTGGCCGGGTTCGGCGATGAAGGCGGCGCGAATGCCGCGCCCTAATTCGGTGCGGATGGGGATGTTTTGCAGATTCGGATTCGCGGATGACAAGCGGCCCGTTGCTGTGCCCGCCTGGTAGAACGTTGTGTGCAGGCGTCCGGTGGCGGGATTGATTAGCGCGGGCAGAGTGTCGACGTAGGTGGACTTCAGCTTGGTGAGCTGGCGGTAGTCGAGAACTTTTCTGGCGATGGGGTGTTCTTCGGCCAGAGTTTCTAGTACATCAACTGCGGTGGATATAGTGCGTCCCTTGCCGTATTTAACGGGCTTGGGAAGATTGAGGCGGTTGAAGAGAACGTCGCCGAGTTGCTTGGGAGAGCCGATATTGAATTCGCAGCCGGCGAGATCGCAGATATCTTTGGCTTGAATTGCGATCTCGCGTTCGAGTTCAGTCGACATTTTCGCCAGCGCGCTGGTGTCGATTTTTACTCCGGCTTGCTCCATGCGGGCGAGTACCGGGACCAGCGGGAAATCAATTTCTTCATAGAGCTTGGTGAGTCCAGCCTGCTTCACATCTTCGCGGAGAGCGGTGGTTAGCCGGCTGGTGATGTCGGCGGCTTCGGCTAGTTCGCCACTGAGTTTTAGATTGAAGCGGCGGAGGGCGACATCGGCCAGGCGATGCGAGGAATACGTGGGATCGAGCAGGTAGGAGTAGAGCATCGGATCGTGCTCCACGCCTTGCAAAGAGATGCCGAGGGAGTCGAGTGCATGAATCGCAGCTTTGTAATCGTGAATCGATTTCCGCGTGGTTGCGGTGGTGAGGATGGAGCGCAGTTTTGCTGCTGCGGTGCTGGAATCCAGTTTAACTGTGGCGGCCGCGCCTGCGGACGCGGAGATGGCGATGCGACGGGCGATGGGCTCGGGGGATAGAACAGGCGACGAGTCGTCGGTGAGCGCGAGCATTCCTGACTGCGGTTCTTCTTCGGCTGCTTCTTCTTCGATTTCCGGGAGCGCTTCTGCTTGTTCGACAACGATGGCAAGGGCGCCTTCCGTCGGTACCGATCTAAGAATATTTTCTACATCCGCAGCGGATTCGGCTTCGGTATAGTGAGTTTCGGTGACTTGAACTTCCGGGAGCAACTCTTTCAGCAGCGAGGTGAATTCCAGTTCGGTGAAGAGTTGGCGGAGGAGATCGAGATCGGGCTCGCCAGCGCGCATGGCTTCGACGTTCAACTCGACGGGAACGTTGGTGTCGATGGTGGCCATGCTTTTGCTAAAGAGAATGGTGTCGCGATTGTTCTGCAGGGATTCGCGATAAGTTTTCTTTTCGACTTCGTTGGCGCGGTCGAGCGCCTGCTCAACAGTGCCGAAGCGCTTGATGATTTCTACGGAGCCTTTGTCGCCGATACCGGGTGCGCCGGGAATGTTATCGACCGAGTCGCCGCGGAGGGCCATGATGTCGATGACGCGCTCGGGTGGAACTCCTAGAATTTCTTCGACCTTGGCGGCGTCGCAAATCAGATTATCTTTGGGGGGGTTGAGGATCAGAACGTCGTCGTTGACGAGTTGCATCATGTCCTTGTCGCTGGAGACGACGTAGACGGGATGCTTGGCGGCTGCGGCTTTGCGGGCCAGCGTGCCGATTACATCGTCGGCCTCGAAGCCAGCGAGCTCGAGGATGGGGATGCGGTAGGCCTCGAGAGCGCGGCGGATGTAAGGGATCTGCTGCGCTAAATCCTCGGGCATGGCTTTGCGGTTGGCTTTGTAGCCTTTGTATTCGATTTCGGTGAAGGTTTGGGTTTTGATATCGAACTTGCGGATGGTGGTGATGGCTTCGGCCTGCGTGGCGCGGAAAGTCTTGGCGGCTACGTCGAAAACGGCGGCGAGTAGGACAGGGGAGAAATCGTCGCGTAGTTTGCGCAGCATGTTGACGAAGACAAGGACTGCTGCAGTGGGTATTCCGGACTTGGTGGACATCCCCGAGCGCTGGCGCGCCATGGCGTGGTAGGCGCGGAAGATGAATGACATGGTGTCGATGAGGAAGATGCGGTTGGGATCGGAGGAAGGCGCGGAGGTGGTGTTAGCGGGCTTCGGTTCCGGAGATTTTGTTCGCGGGGGCAAGGTTTTAGTTTAGCAGCCGGGGCGGGACGCGGAAATCCCACGGGCTCAAGCGTCGAGCCCCTGAGCCTCGCTCCGCTCGGCGAGACAGCCAAGGCGGCTGTCCCCACATGAGTATTTTAGAAATCTACTCGGAAGTCGGCTTGCACTTGCGTCTTTTCTGGGCGGTGGGAGCTGGTGCGGAAGACCAGATAGTACTGTGCGGGCTGGTTCATCGTAGCAGGCAGGCCGAAGCTTACGTCCTGATCGTGCGAAGAGTCGACTGAATAAATCACGTCGGGAGTACCACCGTGGAGGAAGTCGGCGTATTGCTGATCATTCATCAGGAGCAGATCCATGTCCGCGTTTTCATCGCTTGACTCACCGCCGGGCGATTGCACGAAGGAGCGATAGGATCCCTTGAGTTGAGGGCTCGCTGCGTGAGGCGGAACCTCGAAGGGAAACTTTGCTGCCGATATTACAGAAAAAGTTTTGCGCACGATGGCGGCGCTGGTGCCTACAGGAGATGGCGCAATGTGGTCGCTGGAACTGGACTTGGGCGATGGCGGCGCCGGCACCGGCGTTTTGTGAAACGGATTGACCTTCTCCATGAAGCTTTTGAGCGGACTCACCACGGTGGGCGGCTGGATCGGGTCTTGCGGCTGAGGCTGCGGCTGGGCCTCGGCTTCCTGAAATTGAGATTCCTCGGCAGCTTGCACCTTTGTTTGGGAAGAGCGATTTCGGTAATACGAGAGTCCGCCCCAGGCAAAGGCAGCCAGCAGCAGAAACACAAACAGTTTTTTCATACGGCGTTCCAACCCTCTGCTTAAACTTAGCTCGGGGGTGGGCTGGGACCAATAGCATTTGCGCTTGCGGAAGTTACGTTGGTTTGCCGTACTCGGTGGTGTAGTGTAGCTCGATCTCGCCGCATGTGCCTTGTTCGGCGGAGTAGACGACGCAGGTATCGAAGGGGCGGGAATAAACGTGGACGCTGACGGCGCGCTGGTTGAAATCGCGCGGATTGAGCACGCGATGCACGGGCTCGAGGGGATCGACGGCACAGGGTTGCGCAGGATTCATCTCGACGGTTTCAGTGACTTCGATGGCGCACGTGCCGAGAGCGATGTCCTGATGCACAACGTGAAAGTTCTCAACCAGCAGGCGGCCGGTGGGGACGGCCATCCAGCAGTTCTGGTCGCGGTGGTTGTGAACAGAGCTGGCCTGGCCGACTTCCCAGCAGATAGCGATTAATTCGTAGAGCGGAGTTTTGTCGATGAGGTTGCGGGTGTAGTGCTGGCGGTCCCAGGTGAGGTAGGGAGCCAGGGAATCGGGGTTGAGCGGGTTCTGCTGTAGAAAGCGGCGGATGGGCTCGGTGGGCTGAAAGTAGGCCTCGGGAAACTTGCGCAGTTGTGCGACGAAATCTTGAATCGAGATTTGCTTGGCTGCGGTTGGCATGGGTGCTTTTCTTTGTTCTTTGAGAAGTATAGCGCAGGCTGTTAGGGAATCTCTGGACCTAAAAACCTTAACCACAGAGGGCACGGGGTTGCACAGGGTAGAGCTGGTTCAGTTAAGAATCTGGGTCGTTAATGGGTGGAATAAACATCGGCTTTCAGGACGCTCTAACGCGCTTAGATGGGGCCGAATGCGATCGAAGTGGGATTTCAGGGATTGGAGAGACGGAGGAATCTGATTGGTAATAGTGGAGCGGGGTGGGCGTTTTTTGGACGATTGTAGGTTGAATGGCACAGAAAGTAAGTGCGTGATAAGTGGGATGCTATAGCAAGCGGAGCTTCGCTCGGCGGGCAGCCGGGGGCAGCTGTCCCCACATGAACGTGGCAAAGCCTACGCTCCTCGCTTTAGGCGGCCCGTCCCAGGACCGGCTGCGTGCAGTGCGAACAGCGGCGAGCGTCGATGGGAATTTCGCTGAGGCACTCTGGGCACTTTTTGGTGGTGGGATCGGGAGGCGCATCGCCGCGATGCATGCGGGCGATCAGAGCGTTGACCGGAGTGACCACGAAGAAGTAAACGGCCGCGGCAACCAGGAGGAACGAGACGCATGTGTTGATGAAATCGCCGACCGGGAAGGCCGTGCCACGAATCGCAAATCCGAGATTAGAAAAATCCGGCTTGCCGACGAGTGCGGCGATGAGGGGAGTGAGCAGGTCTTTGGTAAGGGCAGTCACCACGCTGCCGAAGGCCGCGCCGATGACGATGCCCACAGCCATATCCACTACGTTGCCACGCAGGATGAACTTCTTGAATCCGTTGAGCATGGGAAACTCCTTCAAATCACGGTTGCGCCAATTTATGACAGTGGGGGCGGAAGGTCAAGGGCGGCTGGGTGCTTGAACATAATCGTGTCGCATGCGGAACGCGACCGCGAAGACAAACACCGGGGCTGAAGCCGTCTCTATCTTCTGGACTGTTGCGCAACGCTGAAGCCGCTCTTCCACATCACTGCCGGCGACCGCTCAAATCCGCATCGGCATCACGATGTAGCGGTACTTGTAGTCGTCACCTTCGGCGGGGCGCAACTGGCCGGCGGATTGGGAATCTTTCAATTCGAGGCGGACTTCGTCGGTGCCAGCGGCTTTGAGGAAATCGACCAGGTATTGGGCGTTGAAACCGATGGTAAGGGTTTCGCCGTCGTAGGGAGCTTCGATGGAATCCTCGGACTCGCCGGCTTCGGTGGAGGACGCGGAAAGCTTCACTTCGCCTTTTTCCAGCTTGAGGCGCACGGCGCGCGAGCGCTCATCGGCAAACTGGGCCACACGCAGAATCGCCGCGTTCAGATTGTCGCTGTTCAGCGCGATGCTCTTGTTGTTGTCCTTGGGCAGTACGGCTTCGAAGTTGGGGAACTGCCCGGTTAGCTGGCGCGAAGTGAGCAGGCGCGAGCCGATGCGGAAAAAGAGCGTGGATTCGTCTTTCGCGAATTCGACGGTATCGGCATTGGTGGAATCGAGCAGGGACTTAAGTTCGTCCATTGCCTTCTTCGGGACCAACGTCTTCATCTCGCCGGAGACGCCTTCAAACTTTTCTCCGCTGCGCTCGCAATGGGCTAGTCGGTGGCCATCGGTCGCCACCATGGTGATGGACTCGGGCTTCAGCAGCATCAGCGCGCCGTTCAGGGTGTAGCGCGATTCTTCGCTGGAGATGGCAAAGCCGGTGCGGGCTATCAGTCCGCGCAAAACTGCGCCGGGAATTTTAACGACTCCCGCGGTAGGGAACACGGGCAGGCTGGGGAAATTCGATTTGGCCATGCCGACCATTTTTGTATTCGAACGTCCGCAGCGGATGCTGACCCAGTGATTTTCCAGCAGCTTGATGGTGATATCAGCATCGGGCAGCAGCTTTACGTAGTCATACAACTTGCGCGCCGGGATGGTGCAGGAGCCGTCCTTTTTTACTTTGGCAGGGCACGAAGTGCGAAGGCTGAGGTCGAGATCGGTTGCGGTGAGCCGCAACTCGCCGCCTTCGGCCTCGAATAAATAGTTGGAAAGAATTGGAATTGTGGTCTTGCGCTCGACCACGCCTTGCGTGGCGGTCAATTCCCGCAGCAATTCAACTTTGCTGACTGTGATCTCCATGGTTCCGACGGCGATGGCCGCTTCCACCGGCATAGACTTCATCCCCCGTGTAGCGCGCTACTTATATTACTTCCTTATATCAAATATAAAACCTATTAAACCAGCAGTAACAGTAGGCACGGCGGAGAAGTGGAAAACTTTACCAACCTGTCTAATGTCACCACTTTGGGGATCGACCCTTCGTGTGAGAAATCGGTCCCGAAGCTGGCGGAGACCCTACGAGAAGATTTCCGCTACTCTGGTTTCATCCAAGCGTTGCACAGTTTCCACATCTCATTCACAGTCCTGAAAAAGGAAGACTATGCTGCCTGGTGCAAAACTCGAAAACTTTGCGAATTATCCGCCTAATTGCTCAGTCAGCTTGTTGAGCAACCTGTTCAAATCTTTATCGTTCTTGCGAACCGTTTCAATCTTCTCGACGGAGTGCAGAACGGTGGTGTGATGCTTGCCGCCGAACTGGCGGCCGATTTCAGGCAGCGATGCCTCAGTCATATGCTTAGCCAGATACATTGCAATCTGGCGCGGATAAACAATGGCGCGGGAATTATCCTTGGCCTTGATCTCGACCAGGCGCAGACCGAATTGTTCGGCAACCATCTTCTGGATGGATTCGATGGTGACCTTGCGGGCCTGCGAATCGATGAAATTTTTAAGCACCTGCTGCGCGTAGGGCAGCGTGATCTCGGCTCCGATGAGAGACGAATGCGCTACAAGGCGGATGAGTGCGCCTTCGAGCTCGCGAACGTTGGAGCGGATGTTCTGCGCTACGTACATCGCTACATCGCTGGGCAGAGTAACTTTTTCCTGCTCGGCTTTCTTTTGCAGGATGGCGACTTTGGTTTCGAGATCCGGCGGCTGAATATCGGCGATCAGTCCCCATTCAAAGCGGCTGCGCAGGCGGTCTTCTATCTCCGCGAGTTCTTTTGGAGAACGATCACTGGCGATGACGATCTGCCGCATGGTGTCGTGCAGGGCGTTGAAAGTATGAAAGAACTCTTCCTGAGTGCGCTCTTTGCCGGCCAAGAATTGAATATCGTCCACGAGGAGCACGTCGACGCCGCGAAACTTGTCGCGGAAGGAAGTCATCTTGTCGTATCGCAGCGAGTTGATCATGTCATTGGTGAACTTCTCGCTGGAGACATAACAGATGGCGGACTGCGGCTGGCGGCGCTTGATCTCATGCCCGATGGCCTGCATCAGGTGAGTCTTGCCCATGCCCACGCCGCCGTACAGGAAGAGCGGGTTGTAGGCTTTCGATGGACGCTCGGCGACGGCCTGGCAGGCCGCATGGGCGAACTGATTGCCGGAGCCGATGACGAAGGCGTCGAAGGTGTAGCGCGGATTCAGTTGCGCCGCGCCATCCCAATCGAAGCGAGCTTGCGCCGGAGGCGTTGCAGCCACGGGTGCGGACAGACCGCCGTTGTGGCGGACCGCGGTCGCGGCGGGATCATCCTCGGGGGTGACGAACTTTACGTCGTTGAACTCGAGGCCGAGGTTGTCGATGGCTTCCTGGATGAGGTCGGCGTACTTGTCGCCAGCGTGACGGAACTCGACGGTGGGTACGCGTACGAATAAAATTCCGCCGCTGGCGTGGCTGTAACGCGTGGGCTTTAACCAGGTGTCGTAGGAATGCCGGTTGATCTTTTTTTCGAGCGCATCAAGGATGCGCGTCCACGGATTGGGAGAAAGCGTTGTGCTCGTACCTGACATAATTATGAATACCCGCCGTGGCGTCCCGGCGGCTGGCTGAGGGCGCCTGTTAAAAAATGCCGTTTACTGAACTACCGATGGAACTCCTAGTGTACTGCGGAATGCGCCCGTTGTAGTGTGCGCGGTTGCCATGGTGAAAGAGAATTTCTGAAAGCCAACAGTCCGGCATAGTAGCACAAATTTTTTTCGTCGCACGGAAATCTTCGCGCACATTTTTTTCGCGAACAAATATTCGGAACCCGAAGCAGCGAGCCTGTCAAGTGTCGAAGATATAACTGCAACGTGCACGGTGCAAAAACGCAGAAAGAAATTTCTCTTTCGGGAAATGAATGTGATGTGGGTGGTGGGATCAGCGATGTGGAGTTTAAGATGACAGCGTCGCGGAAGATGCGGCCTGGCTTCGCCTGGACTGGACAGCCGAGGTGGCTGTCGCCACATGAGTATCGGTCTGCCCTTTGCCCTTACGGCACCTGGTCATTTATACTCATCGTTTGCCCTAACACTGTCTACGGAACCAGGAGTCGTTATTTTTCATGCCCAAGCGTACATTCCAACCTAACCGGCGCAGGCGAAGCAAGAAGCATGGCTTTCTCACGCGCATGAAGACCCAGGGCGGCCAGAAGGTGATATCCCGGCGCCGCGCCAAGGGACGGAAGCGGGTTTCCGTGAAACCCGGATTCCGCGAGTAGCTTTTTTCCGGTGCCGCTAACTTTCACAGTCGAGACGCTGAGCCGCCTGTTGCCGCATGAGGGCATCCTGGCGGAAGCTGCGCTGGGAACTCGACCGAATTTCGTGATGCCGCAAAATCGAGCACGATTTCCGCGTACGGCACGGCTTTTGCGCCACGCGGATTTCGAACGCGTCTACAAGCAGGGACGGCGGCATTTTTCCGCCTCGATGACGGTGTTTTATTGGCCGCGAGTCGAACCGACTTTGGCGACGCACGAAGAGACGCGGACGGGGGCGTCCGCGCCACACGGCTTGCGTGTGGGATTTACCGTTGGGCGCGTGCTCGGCGGAGCGGTGCAGCGCAACCGGATGAAGCGGCGTTTGCGCGAGGCGGTGCGCTTGTCGTTATCATTGTCACCCTCATTGTCTTTGCAGTCGCCGGTGGCTGGCATGGCGGCGGATGTGGTGATCAATCCGAAGAAGTCGCTGCTGACGGCTGACTTCGCCGACGTACTGAACGAAGTGAGGCGCGCGTTCGAGGTGATCGAGCAGAAGTTATCGAATGCGCCGCTGGAGACTTCGGCGGCGGAAGCGTCGTTAAACAAAAAAGCTGGAAACAGAAAAACTGGCAGCCGGAAACCAGAAGCTGGAAAACGCTCTTGAAGCAATTCGCCAAACTCGTCGCGCTGCAGATTTTGCGGGCCTACAAGTGGGCCATCTCGCCGATGTTTCCACCCTCCTGTCGCTACGTGCCGACGTGCTCCGAATATGCGTTGGAAGCGGTGGAACGCTACGGCGCGGTGCGTGGAGGATGGATGGCGCTGGGCCGATTGTTGCGTTGCCATCCGTTTGCGCGGAGCGGCTACGATCCGGTGACGCGGTCGGTTGGAGAAATGCGATCCGCGGAGAAGTGTGCCACGCTGTCCGCGCCAAGAATTTGATACGGAAACCAAACTTTGCCTGAATTCAAAAATCCTCAACAGGAACCCGGCACCGAGAAGCGTCTCTTACTCGTCTTCCTGCTGACGTTTGTCGTCCTCATTATTTTTCAGCCGCTTCTGAAAAAATATATGCCACAGCCGCCTGCGGCTCCGGAGAAGAAGCCGGCGGTGACAGAGCCGGCCGCGCTCGTTCCTGCGGCGCCAGCCCCGGCTGCGCCGATTGCTGCCAAGGCTAAGAGAGCGCCTGCCGTCACGGTGAGCAAGCAAGCCGCGGCTGAAACTGAAACCGTGATCGAGAACGACCTCTATAAAATCACCTTCACCAATCGCGGCGCGCAGGTGAAGTCCTGGATTCTGAAAAAGTTCGACAACGAGACGCAGAATGGGCGGCTGGACCTGGTGAACCCCGCGGCGGCCGCGAAATATGGCTACCCGCTCTCACTTTGGACTTACGACGAAGCGCTACGGGACAAATTGAGTTCGGCATTGTATGTAGCTTCGAAAGCGGGTCAGCTCACCGCCCCGGCCACGATCACCTTCGAGTACGCCGACCAGGATCTCGTGGTCCGAAAGACTTTTAGTTTCGACCACACTTATGTACTGAATGTAGAAACGTCCGTTGTCTATAAAGGGGCTGAAACCTTCGCCGCGCCCGCATGGCCGGCGGGATTCGGCGACGAGATGACGCCGGCTTCCTACGCCGTCGCTCGCATCGACTACCACAACGACGCCTCGACGGAGCGCAGCCTCTTTGTTTTTCCAAGTTTTGTTTCACGGCTGGCTATCAAAAGCATTAGCAGTGGCAATACCTTGAAGGGCCCGTTCGAGTGGGCTGCTAATGGCGACCAATATTTCACCGCCATCTTTATCCCGGACGATCCGGTCGACGCGGCGATGGTGACGCTGCGCAATCCTTTGGAGATCGCGCAGAAGCCCGGTCTCAATCCCATTGGCGCCGGTTCTAAAGAGACGGCCAACGTTGATGTGCTCGGCGGAGCGGTCGGCAACCTTCGCGGCCCAACCACGGAACGCATGTTTGTTGGCCCGAAAGAGCTTGCGGCGCTGGACGCAGTTCGCGTTCCGACCATCAAGAACGGTGATGCGGATCTGCGCAGCATTGTGGACTTTGGGAAGCTGGAGATTCTTGCCCGGCCGCTTTTCCTGTGGCTGAAGTGGACCTACTACCACGTCGTGCCGAACTGGGGATGGGCGATCGTGCTTCAAACGCTCATCATCACGCTGGCGCTGCTGCCGCTGCGGATCACGCAGATGAAGTCGATGCTGAAAATGCAGCGGGTCGCGCCGCAGATCAAGTCGATCCAGGAGAAATACAAGAAGTACACACTGCGCGATCCGCGCAAGGCAGCGATGAACGAGGAAATCGCCGCGCTCTATAAGAAGGAGGGCGTGAATCCGGCGGGCGGATGTTTGCCACTGCTGATCCAGATGCCGTTCCTGTGGGCGTATTACAGTATGCTGCGCGACGCGCTGGAACTTCGCCATGCACACTGGCTGTGGATTACTGATTTGTCGTCCGCCGACTGGGTGCTGCCGATTTTGATGGTGGTGAGCATGGTGCTGATGCAGCGCATGACGCCACAGGCGGGCATGGACCCATCACAGCAGAAAATGATGAACATCATGATGCCGCTGTTCATGGGATTCATCTTCTTCAAGCTGGCTGCGGGATTGAATTTGTATTACACCGAGAGCAATCTGATTTCGATTGCGCAGCAGGCCGTGATGAACCGCACCAAGTTGGGGCGCGAGATGCGCGAGATGATGGAGAAGCGCGCGCGGAAGAAAGAGAAGTAGCTGATAGCTATCAGCCCTCAGCTTTCAGTTGAATCGCGCACGGATTGGGTTGCGATAAGATTTGGTTCGGATTTTGTAAGATCTGTAAACCTGCCCGACCTTCTTGATTGTTGAGGTTTTTGATCACGGAGATGAAGAAGCAGCCGCATTCGGTGACTAAGCTGACGGCTGATAGCTGAGAGCGACTTATGGACAAACTAGCTGCCGCCAATAAGATCAACGAATTCCTGCAGGCCGTGGTTACTCACGGCGGCCTTCACCTTAAGTACCGCATCGTCGTCGATCCTCCGGCGCTGAACGACTGGGAAACTCCGGAGATTTTTGTGGACTTCTCCGGACCGGACTCCGCGCTGTTGCTCGACCGCGGCGGCGAGTTGCTACGGGCGCTGGAATTACTGGCGTTTGAAATTTTGCGCGTGCCCGCGGGCGAGCACGAAAAGATTGCCTTCGACTGCAAAAATCAGCGTTCTTTGCGATTGCAGGAGCTCCGTATGGCGGCAAGCGTTGCCGCCACGAAAGTTCGGCAGACGGGTGCGCCGTTCCATTTTGCGCCCATGTCATCGCGTGAACGGAGGATGGTCCACCTGGCTTTGCGCGATGAAGCTGATCTGCGTACCGAGAGCGATGGCGAAGGCCGGGACCGGTGCGTGGTGCTCTATCCCGCGGACTATAAGACAGCCGGTGGAAGACCCGCGCGGCGCACGCTGCCGTAGAGCTGTAACATTGGAGAAATGGATTCCCGCCTCAGTTTTTTCCCGCAGGTTTTCGTAGCTGCACTGTTGCTTGTTCCGTTTGGCTTGGCGCAACAAGCTTCTCCCGGGCAATCGAGTCCCTCCAGTTCTTCCAGCAGTTCTTCTTCCGCACAGCATGTGGGGAAAGCTGCGTCCGGTGCCGCGTCCCGGCTGGATGTGGGATCGGTTAGCAATGGCGTTTATCGCAATCAGGGATTTGGATTCACCTGCAAGATTCCGGAAGCTTGGGTGTTGCGAACGGAGGAGATGAATGCGCGGGAGGATGATGCCACAGCATCGACGAAAGAAAGTCGAGCTGCGCTCGACCGGACAGCCGAGGGCGGCTGTCCCCACACCGGTGGTTGTGGGCGCGTTCTGCTATCCGCATTTTCGCGGCCTCCGGAGGCTCGGGCGGAGGATGTGAATTCGTCGATTTTGATTGCGGTCGAGAGTGCGGCGGCCTATCCGGGGCTGAAAGAGGCGGCGCAGTATTTCGGTCCGGTGACGGAAATTGCGGAGGCGCAGGGGTTCAAAATCGTCAACGAGCCGTATGAATTTGTGCTGGGCGCCAGAACTGTGGTGCGGGGAGATTTTCAGAAGGATGTGGGAACGCGGGTGATGCGGCAGTCGACGCTGGTTGTGCTGGCGCGCGGGTACGCGTTGTCTTTTACGTTTATCGGCGGCACGGAAGATGAAATGGACGAGTTGGTGCAGGGGTTGAGTTTTGGTGCGGGAGCGAAAGCGCGGCCACATTAGGCTTCGCAGCGCCAAAAGGCGCGATTGTAGGGCGGCGTTTGCGGTATGCCCTTCGGCTTCGCTCAGGGCAGGCTCTGAAGGCATATCCTGATACGAATCGTGAGATATCCAGCTGCATGAAACTTAAATTGCCTGAAGGATCGTTCAAAGCTTATTTATTCGACTGTGACGGCACGATTGCCGATTCGATGCCACTGCATTACCGCGCGTGGAAGCAGGCGCTTGGGGAATGGAATTGTGAGTTTGAGGAAGAGCTCTTCTACTCGTGGGGCGGCATGCCGGTGGCAAAGATCATCGCGACATTGAACGAAAGGCGCGGACTCAATATGCCGGTCGAGGTTGTAGGACGACGGAAGGAAAGTCTTTATTACGAATTGCTGCCAGAGCTAAAGCCGGTGGCTGGTGTTTTGGAACACATCGAGGCCAAGCCCAACGGGATTCCGTTTGCCGTTGTGTCGGGCAGCACGAGGGAATCGGTGACGGCGTCTCTGGTTGCGTTGAACCTGCTCGATCGATTCGACACAATGGTTTGCGCGGGAGAATATGCGAAGGGCAAGCCGGACCCGGAAGCGCTTCTGCTGGCGGCGGCTCGGCTGGGTGCGGCGCCGGAAGACTGCCTGGTTTTTGAAGATGCGGAGATGGGAATTCAGGCGGCGAAGGCGGCGGGGATGGCTTCTGTGAAAGTGCCTCTGCCGTGGGAGCGGTAAGAATCAGTCTTCGTTCAGCGATTCGGGCTCGAGGGCGATGTTGGTTTCGCCGGCGGCTTTTTTCTGCGCGTATTTTTTCATCCAGGCTTCCCAACTTTTGCCGGCAGCGGTGTCGCGTCCGGTGAAGGCAAGCGCGGCGATGTCGGCGTTGGAGATAGAGACTTTCTGGTTGGCGTTTTTCGGGAGCAGGCGGACCACGGAATCTTTCAGCGTGGGCGCGGTACGGCGGTCGAATAGATAGCCTTCGATCTTCGATCCGTCTTTGCGGGTGATGGTTACGTCGCCGCGGTAGTCGAAGGCTTTCTCCAGCGCAGTGCGGATTTCTTCTTCGGTAGCTAGTTGCGGAATCCAACCTTCGAGTTGTTCGTGGGCGGTGCCGGGAGCAACTTCTAGGGCGTCGGGATTGGCAGCGTTAGCGTGGGGAGGGA
>JBAPQU010000647.1:0-3083 GCA_049280795.1 Candidatus Sulfotelmatobacter sp. | reverse complement strand
GAGTTACAATGATTAAGGACATGGGGTCATCGCATCCTGCTATGCCCTAATCGAATTTTTAACTTCTCAGGTTCAATGTGATCAACTCTCTTCTGGAACGCAAAATCGAAAAGCGGCCGGACAAAGTTCGACTGCAAGGTCGAATTCTTTTCCTCACCGAAGATCCGGAACTCATCAAGCGGCAACTTGCGGGCGAAGATCTGCCATGGGATACGAAGAATCCGGCAAATAATCCCAAGCTGCGCGACGACATTTCCACCGACGAGATTACTCCGGCGCACTATTGTTTTTATTTCGATGAAACGCTAGGCGAGATTCCGTATCTCGGGCTGAAGTGCGGCAGCGTGACGCCGATTGGGCGCGGCGATGTGAAGCGTGGCGGTTTTGTGTGTGCGGTGAGCGGCAAGCGGCGTGGTAAAGGCTCAAGCCGCGAGCAGTCGCCTTATGCCGAGATGTGCGCCGGCATTCGCGTGGTGATTGCGGAAAATATTGAGCGTATCTACAAGCAGAATTGCCAGAACCTGGGCGTGCTGACTTCGACTGACTTTTCGTTGATCGACAAGATTCGCGGCGGCGAAGAGATTGCGCTTGCCGAGTTCACCGCCGGGGAAGATGAGATCACGCGGCAGGTGATCGAATACGGCGGGCTGTTTCCTTTTAATGTGGCGCGGATGCAGGGGAAAGCGTTTCTGCCGCCGATTCAGACTCCGAAGCGCGGCATGACGCTCGCCGAAAAAATCTTCGCCCGGCACATGCTCAACGAAAAGGGCGAAGTAGGCGTTACGGCTGTGAAGCCCGGCGATACCGGATTTGCTCGCGCCGATCTGCGCTTCAGCCACGAGTACGTCACGCCGATGGCGGCGATTTTTTTCGAACACTACGTTGGTAAGGATGCAAAGGTCAACGATGCCTCGAGCATTTTATTTTTCCGCGACCACCTTACGTTTCTCGACGAAGTAATTTCCGAAGAAAAGAAGAAGCTCGGCCTGCTCGACCTGGCGACGCAGCTCAAGCTCAAGCAGCAAGGTTTCGCGGCCAAGCAGGAAATTAAGCTGCATGGCGAATTGAAGGATCGTAAGGGCTCGGAAGGCATCTGCCATTCCATCGTGCTCGAAAGCTACGCGCTGCCGGGGCAGTTGAACATTGGTTCGGATTCGCACACGCCGCACGTGGGCGCGATCGGCTGCGTGGCTTTCGGCATCGGTACGACGGATGTATTCAATTCCTGGATTACGAAAGATGTTCGAGTGAAAGTTCCAGAGTCGGTGAGGATCGTGATTCGCGGCAAGAAGCATGCGAACGTCACCGCGAAGGATTTCATCCTGAAGATTCTGAGCCTCGACTATGTGCGTAGCGGCAAGGCGCTGGCCAAGGTGATGGAGTATGCGGGCGAAGCCATCGAAGAGCTTAGCGTGGACGAACGCGCCACCATGACCAACATGGCAGCCGAGATTGGCGGATTTACCGGCATTGTTGCGCCGGACCGGAAGGCGGTCGACTTCCTGGTCGAGCGTCGCGGTATGGATCGCACCAAGGCTCAAGCTATGACCGAGGGCCTGTACAGCGATCCCGATGCGCAGTACGCGCACGTGATCGAACTCGATGCGGCGGAAATCACTCCGATGGTTGCGACACCGGGCGATCCGGGCAACGGGAAATATGTGCGCGAGCTGAACACGCCAGTTCCGGTCGAAATCGCATACGGCGGCACCTGCACGGCGGGCAAGAATGAAGACATGGACATGTATGCGGCTGTGCTCGCTGATGCGCTGAAGCACGGCAAGTGCGTGGCGGATTCGGTGAAGTTCTACATCCAGTTTGGGTCGCAGGAGACGCGCGAGTACTGTCTGCGCAAAGGCTATCTGGATGTGTTTCAGAGGGCTGGTGCGATTGTGATCGAGCCGAGTTGTGGCGCTTGCATTAATGCGGGGCCGGGAGTTTCCTCGCGTCCCGATCAGGTCGTGATCAGCGCACAGAACCGGAACTTTCCCGGACGCAGCGGTCCGGGACAGATGTATTTAGCTTCGCCGTTTACGGTCGCGGCTAGCGCGGTGGCGGGGTACATTGTGGAGTATGAGCCGAGTGGGGCATTGGTGGGAGTCTAGGCGCCGGTTAGTATGAGGCTATTTTCCGCTTCGACAGTTTAAATATAACTGTAGCGATTTACGGCGAGGCGGATAACGATGACGAAGTCAGGCGAGAAACCAGAAGGCCGGAAAGATCACTTGTGGTGTGAGTGCGACTGTGCCAACTGCGAGATTGGAGCCCACGAGCGCTGCCACTCTTCCAAATGCCACATGCCAAAGTGGAAGGACGTGAAGAACAAGCCTCCGCTGCGGGACCGCTAGCGCAGGCTCTTCTGGGCAAACTGCCGGAACTGAAATTCGAATTCTTCCGGCGAATAAATTCCCTTTTGCACCAGCAGTGTGTTCATCGAATAGACTGTGGCCCGAAAGCGTTCCTCGCGTGAAAGCTTCTCCATGGCCTCGTCGAAGCTGATGAGGTCTTTGCCCCGAGATACTGAATTCTCAGATGGGTGAGCCGACGTAGCCATAGAATTCCTCCTGCGAACAACCATTCTACCCCGCTATGTCTGCGGCACCAAGCGTGGTAGACTCCCCTCGTCAAGCGGCTTTGCAGCGGACCCGGTGGTTAAATACCCTCCCCCTGCAAGTGGCTGAATTCAGGCGGGGTGGCTGAAATCAGCCAGCAAGTGACTGCAACTTTTCCGCGCCGTCTGAGTTCAAATACATAGGCGCTTCGGATAGAGTCAATATCTTGAAGACCTGCAGGTCCGGTGGGTTTGTAGCTGAAGGCGGATCTGAGACAAGGGGGATCACATGCGGTACATGAAATATTTGGCTTTGGTTGCGGCTCTGATGCTGCCGCTGGCGTTTGCACAGCCTTCTCAGGCGCAGGTTGCGGTGGGCGTGGGAGTTGGCGGACCCCCAGCATGCGCTTACGGCTACTACGGATATGCGCCTTACGCTTGCGCTCCTTACGGTTACTACGGACCTAGCTGGTTCTCGGGTGGATTATTCATCGGCGCCGGCCCGTGGTATGGCTGGGGACGCCCATGGGGC
>JBAPQU010000646.1:0-3827 GCA_049280795.1 Candidatus Sulfotelmatobacter sp. | reverse complement strand
GATAGAGGTAGGGAATGAAGTAGACGATTACGCCCATGCTGACTAGCACGTCGTACGCGCCTTTGACGCTGGTTCCGGCCTGTCCCAGGAAAATGAAGAGCGCGCCTAGAACGAACTGGGTAAGTAGAGCTACCCAGGGAGTTTTCCAACGCGGATGAAGCGCGCCAAAAGACGGCGGGAGGAAGCGGTCGATGCCGGCTACGAAGGGCAGGCGGGCTACGGCTGCCAGGTAAGCACTGGCTGCGCCGATGTTGCTGAGTGCGATTAGGAATGCGGCGACCGGCAGGACTCCGGGAAAACCCACGCGGGATGCGGTTATTGAGATGGCTTGTACCAATCCTTGCAGGTTGCTGACTTCGCCCGAGGGCAACGCCAGCAATATGGCCGCGGTGCCTATGATGTAACAGAAGGCCACGGTCACTCCGCCGAAGAGCAACGCAAATGGAATCGAGCGGCGGGGATTCTTGATCTCTTCCCCCATGAAGGAGGCGGTCTCGGAACCGCCGAAGGCGAAAGTCAGCACCGACCAGAAAATTACGTCGTTGAGGTGAGTGCTGGGCGTCATCGAATGCACGGTGAACTGAGTGGCCGAACCGTAACGATGCCAGGCGATCAATCCCATTACGATGACGATGCCGACCGGAATCCACATGGCGAGTGCGCCGACGTTATGCAGCCACTTGCCGATGTCGAGGCCAATGATGTTCAACAGCGTGGCAGCGCCTAGCGTGAGCAGAGAGAAGACAATGTAGAAGGTGGCGTTGTTTGAGAGATGTTCCCATGCGCTTTGGCGCATGAAGAGAATGTTGCTGGCGGCGAAGTAGAGGACAGCGGGGAAGTAAGGGAGGTTGCTGGTCCAGTAAGTCCAGCCCGACATGAAGCCGGAGAAATCTCCGAAGGCGCGCTTGCTCCAGACGTAGAGGCCGCCTTCGCTGGGATAGCGCGATGAGAGTTCGAGCACGGAGAGTGCGAGCGGAGTGTAAAAGCAGAGCCACGCGCCGATCCAGATGACGATGGAACTGGGACCGGCGGCTGCAGCGGTAGCGATCCAGCGCAGGCTGATGCCGGTGACCACGTAAAACAAAACCAGATCGCGGAAGCCGAGGACGCGCTTCGGGCGATTCGCGTCCTCCGGTTGCGTCGAGAGATCTTCAGCGCGGGATGTAGTCATCGAGGAGCGGGACTACGTGGGAAGCAAAAGGAAGAAGGCGCTTCAAGGCTGCGTCCGGCGTTTCGACCGAGGCTATGGGAGTGACGATGCGTACCAGAGCGCCATCAGTGCGGTTCATCCGAATCGAATCTTTGACAAGATAAAACTTGGCCCAGTATTCGCTGGCTACGCCGCGATCGTGGGCCCAATACCAATACAAGACCAACTGGCGCGCGTCACCTTTCGCAATGACATAGCGATTCGCTGGAAACGAGGCATGGCCCGGCAAGACAAGAGTGATGCGGCTATTCTCCACGGGAGCCCAGCCGGCGCCGGGCAGGCAGTTTTTGGGGGAGTGAATCGTGTCTCCAGTTCGCTGGCTGGGAAAGTACGCGATATACAGGTTTGTGGGCTCCGGCTGATTCGGAGCGTAATAGTCGCGCACCAGGAAGTCGCCCGGTCCCAGTACATCGAGCGTGTCTTTATCCAGCGGGATATCTCTACCTTTCCAGTCTCCCAGTTGCTCGGGGAAAGACGAAAGCGGCAGGCGCGAGGGAATGATCTCAGTGCGGCCGCGCGCCTGCAGGAGAACAGCCGTAAAAGCGATCAAGCCGGCGGCAAGAGCGAAACGCAATGTGCCCAATCGGCTCATGATTCCATGCCGTCCTCCCGCCAGAACAAGCGAATAATTCGATGCAGAAGATAGAGCATGACCAGCGAGGCGACAAACATGAGCCAGCCCTGAAACTCATGAAAGAAGCCGCGCGCTTTATCCGGGTCCCAGTATTGCACCAGCAGTCCTGTAACCACGACACGCAGGCTGTTGGCGGCGACGGCGATCGGAAGCGCAGCCAGCGCCAACAGAACGCGCACCGCGACTTTCCGCTCCATGAGATAGCCGTAGATTACGGCCAGCGTCGCCAGAGACATTAGAGAGCGAATGCCGCTGCAGGCGTCCGCCACCTCCAAGGCCATGGCAGGAAGATTGATGACGTTGCCTTCCCGTAAAACGGGTACGCCCAGCCAGGGCAAAATGGTGCTCGCAATCTTGGAGGCCAGCAATTGCAGAGGAAGCGTGATTTGGTTGAAGACGATGGATGGAATGGGGATCATCAGCAACAGGAACGCCCAGGGAAAGAGCACGGCGCGGAAAACATTCCAGCCGAGGAAGAGCACGATCCAGCCCCCGAGCACGATCAGTAATGACAGACGGGAAAGGAAAAGCTCCGCGCCCATCTGACCGAGAACGAGCACGCATAGTCCCAGCGCTAAAGGCAGCAACCCCCACCATGAGGGTTGGATTCTAAGTCTGGCGAGTTTGGACCGCTCCTGCCAGATGATAAAGGCAGAGAACAGAGGGACGAAAAAACCGTGAGAGAAGTTTGGGTCGTTCCACCATTGGCCAGTCAAGTGAATGAGCGTGGGCAGGTATAGCCAGAGCAAAAGTCCGGCCAGTACAGCCGTTTGCCACACGGAGGGGCCTGCCGCCTCGCCAACCGGCGCTAGCGGAGATGGCTGCTCGAGTTGCACGAGGTCGCTCAAGAAAACAGCCTCTATCCTAAATCTTACAAGATGTGATGGGGGGGTACTGTGCAGCATAAGCGAACCGGCACGAGCCCCGCAATCAAAACCGGGGCGCCGGAGATCAATGTCCCGGAAAATGTAGGCGGTTCCTAAGTTATCGAGGGCCTTAAAGAAGGATGCGGACTGGGCATTATTTCCGGTCGCAGTGCGGCGATGTGACGCAATTCGTTACCATTGATTGAGCAAAGACTTTCTCTTTTGTGCGGAACAGCTTGGGGTAAATAGGTAATCGTTTCCCCCACTTGAGCCTTGTTCTGGCTGATAAACTATTGAAAGCAATGCGCTAAGTCCGTAGGGCGATGTTTCCCGAAAGGCAGCAGGGATGGTACTTGCATTGCTCGTACTCAGCCATCCAAGGTGGACGTTACAAGCATAGTCCTCTGCCGGGAAAAGGTCGTAAGATGGAATCAGATTTAAGCCAAAGCGTGGAAAACATACCGTTCGCAGTGACTCAGAAGCTTGAATTCGTTGAAGGTGTGAGTCCGAGCATGCGAAGCGTGGAAGCCGTGATGCTGGAGGTCGCGCAGAGCGAAGTCCCAGTGCTGCTGCTGGCGGAACGCGGCGCGGGTAAGAAAGCGACTGCACTGCGAGTTCACGAACTCTCGCGCCGGAGAGGGCAAACATTTCGTGTGGTTCATTGCTCTACGCTGGCATCGGGCAAATTTGAAGACCTGGCCGGCACACGAGATCTGTTTGGCGAAGGTACGGTTTATCTGGAGGAGTTGGCGGATCTTGGTGCACAGGGTCAGGCACAGTTGCTGCAGGCGCTGACTCCGGGGAATAAGAATGGAGGGCGCGCGCATGGGCTGGTCCGGCTCATCTGCGGAAGTGCCCGCGACCTGGAGGCGGAAGTAAGGGCGGGGAATCTCCGCGAGGATTTGTATTACCGGATCAGTGGAGTGTGTTTGCGGTTGCCTCCGCTGCGCCAGCGCCGGGAAGATATTCCCGTACTGATGGAACACTTTTTGCGGAAATACGGGCGCGATTTTCAACGCACAGTCCCGGTGCTGAGTGAAGAAACGCAACGTTTGTTTGAGGAATATTCCTGGCCGGGGAATGTACGGGAGCTGGAAAACGCAGCCAAGGCGATTAT
>JBAPQU010000645.1:0-2094 GCA_049280795.1 Candidatus Sulfotelmatobacter sp. | reverse complement strand
CACCTATGCTCATGCCATCGATACCGCGACCAGCAACACTCCTTCGAATACTCCGCAAAACAGCCTGGACTATGCGGCCGAACGCGGCAATTCCGATTTCGACATTCGCAATCGTTTGACGCTCTCGCTTTCGTATGACTTGCCATCGAGAAAATCTCCATTGCAGATGTTGCAAGGCTGGCAGGTAGCGAGCATCGTAACCCTTGAGGGGAGCGAGCCTTACACGCTTTACGATTACGGCGATGATGTGAGTCTCACAGGCGAATTCGAGGATCGATGGAATATCTCCGGATCGCCGGGCAACATTCACTGGTCGCCTACCACTCCCCTCAACTACATTCAGCCCTCGGCATTCAACGCCGATGCCAACCAAAACGTGATCAGTGGAACCACGCCTCAAGCGCAACAATGCGTAACCGCAGCCCTGGCCGCGGGCGGGCAGGCCGCTGCGAATCAGCTCAACGGAAATCCTAACTTCGCGAGTGACGCAGAAGCGGGCTTTCCCAGTACCAGCGGTGGATGCTATGTTTCCGGCAACACTTCCCTCACGGCTCCCGCACCCGGAGCTTTCGGCAACGCGGGACGCAACATTTTTCGCGGGCCCGGACTACGCGAATGGGATTTCTCTATCGCGAAGATCTGGAAATTCAACGAACGGGTGAAAATGCAATTCCGCGGTGAATTTTTCAATATCTTGAACCATCCCAATTTCGACACGTTCTCGTTGAATAACGATCTTTCTGAGTCCAACTCCGTGGGTACTGCAATCTTCACACCGGATCTGGGCTTAGCTTCGAACCCGGTGCTCGGGACGGGCGGCTCTCGTCACATTCAACTGGGAGCGAAAGTGATCTGGTAGGAGCGGCCTGGCGAGCATGCCCTATTTAAGAAAAAAAGTTTAGATTCTTCGGAGTTCGAATGAAACGTTTCCGCCTTTTCGTTTGGGTTGCGCTAATTGGGTTATTGCTTCAGCCAGGCCTGCTGCTGTGCCCTGCCTTCGCGGACAGCCCGCACTATAAATATTTTCGTATTGGGAATTCCGCAGACGTACAAACTAAAACTCAAGCTGGCTTCGCCCTGATGGGCGGAGGAAAAGACCTTGATCAAGCTTTTAAGTGGATGTGCGAGCGTTCCGGCGGCGGCGATTTCCTTGTGCTTCGCGCCACTGGCGACGATGCTTACAATCCCTATGTTCAAGAGCTGTGTCACGTCAACTCAGTCGCGACCCTCGTGATTCCAGATCGCGTAGCTGCCACCGATCCATTTGTAGCCGCGGCCATTCGCAAGGCCAGCGCCGTATTCATTGCCGGCGGGGATCAGGCAAACTACGTCAACTTCTGGATGGGAACGCCGGTGCAACAGGCCCTGAATAAAGCCATTGCGCGCAAAATTCCAATCGGAGGAACGAGCGCGGGTTTAGCGGTGCAGGGCGAATTTGTGTACTCGTCGCAGGGCGATCTTCCGGATGGACCTGACCTAAGCTCTCCAGAAACGCTATCCAATCCGCTTAATCCGCGCGTCACTATTGTGCATGCGTTCCTGGACAATGCGCTTTTGAAAGATGTGATTACCGACACGCATTTTTCAGCGCGTGATCGAATGGGCCGGACGCTGGTATTCATGGCGAGGATTCTGCAGGATGGCAGGGCGCATCGGATCCGCGATATCGCCGTCGATCAACGCACCGCGGTTCTTCTTGAACTGGATGGAATCGCGACGGTCGTCGGAGCGGGTGCGGCCTATTTCCTCGCAGCTACTCAGCCTCCAGAAACGTGCAAAACGAATACCCCTCTCACCTTCCGGGGAGTAACGGTGCGGAGCCTACACGCCGGCGAGCAATTCAATGTGCGGCAATGGTCGGGCAGCGTTGGCGTTTCCTATACGCTGTCGGTGGAGTCCGGAACGATTCATTCCACTTTGCCCAGCGGCTCACCGTACACGAGCATCGTCAAATAATCTTCGCATAGTGCAATGAGTCGCCACCGGCTGCACGCTCTGATTTAGCGTCGCGTTCCAATTATCAATCCATAAACGACAAACATGCTGTCGCTATCGAAATTTTCTCTCTGACTTCACCGGGCCGCCGGTGCGAGC
>JBAPQU010000644.1:0-13093 GCA_049280795.1 Candidatus Sulfotelmatobacter sp. | reverse complement strand
AAAGGCAGCGAGACATGGGGCACCCCAGACTCAAACGGGGGCGGTGGAGGTAGAGATCCTTCAGCGACGATAGAGCTGTCGCCTCAGGATGACAAAGGCGACGATAAGGCCGTCGCTTCAGGATGACAATTTGATAAATGAGGATCATCGAAATGGATGGGATCGTTTTGTGGGCTGCGGCTGAGGAGTCGGGGTCAAAGTCAGGATCAAAATCAAAATCTAAGTCAAAGGCAACGGACAGGAGTGTCCGTTCCACACAAGCAGGTTCTACACAGGCACTTACTCCGAAGCAGTTGGGGGAGATTGCGGAGGCGGAGTTTATTGCTAAGGCGGTTGGGATGGGGTTTGTGGTGGCTCGGCCCTGGGGAGACAGCGAGCCTTATGACTTTATTGTGAATCCGAAGAAGAGTTTTTATTTCTGGAGGGTGCAGGTGAAGTCGGCGCATACGGTGGGAGCGGATGGTGGGTGCAGCTTTCGGGCGCATGATCATAATCAGAGGTCGTATACGGCGGAGAATATTGATGCGCTGGTGGCTTATGCGCGTCCGATGAATGCGTGGTATGTGATGCCGGTGCGGGTGGTGGAGGAGTTGAAGTCGTTGATGCTGTATCCGGAGAGCCGGGGGAGGCGGTCGCGGTTTGAGAGGTGGAGGGAGGGGTGGGAGGTTTTTCGGAAGGCGGTGCGGAGGCGGCGGTGAGCGGAACGGCGTTAGGGGAAAAATCCCACCCTTCGGCTTCGCTCAGGGCAGGCTTCTCGCAAAAGACGCGAAAAATGGAGCACCCGTCATAAATAAAGGCAAATCTGAGAAATCAGATTGGCCTTTTCCTTTGTGCAATTGTGCGGCGCTCGGCTGCCACGGATTTTGTCTTCCCAGCCGCCGTCTTTGGCGCTGGGGCGCCACGCAGCAAACCTTCCGTGCTGAGGTCTTCGTCAAGCTCAGGCCAGTGGATGCCGTAACCACCGCCGGCAATTTTCCAGTTCTTCCGCTGTGCGGATGTAGCGTTCAGCAGGCGTGGATACCAGACGAGAGGCACACTGATCACGCGTCCGTCGCGCAAGGAGACGCTCAGCGCATCGTCGTTGAATGCAACGTCCAGCACCCGCTCATCTGCCGCTATCGCCGAAGAACTCATTCCACCCCACGAGCAACCGAATAAACATGTCGCGGCTCATTCGGCTCATGACTGTAGAAATAGGAAACGATACGGACCCGACCTCAATACCGTCGGCATGGCGCGATTGTAGCAAAGGCTGCGCTTTTGACAATTTCCACACCACCCCTGTTCATCCAACCTTTACTATCTCTCAGCAATATCACATAGTAGCTGTATAGCCCAAAATGCACCCCCACTCCCCGTACTCGTGAAGGCTCAGTATTTTGCCCCCAACTGATTGCAACCAAGAGATCGATTCGCAAAATCCCGCCAACCCCAAGATTCCAGCACATCAAGGTCGACGGCACTCAGTGCGGATCTCCCGCCCTGCGCCACCACAAACTCTGCTACTTCCACAATCGTAACCACGAAGAGCGCGTCGAACTGAATCTTGATCGCCTCAAGAACGCCCGCGCCCGTCGGCACAAAGTCATCGTGGAACTCCCCTTACTCGAGGATGCCAACTCCATCCAGGTTTCGCTCATGCAGATCATGCGCCTGATCATCGCCGGCCACATCGACGGCAAAACCGCCGGCCTTCTGCTCTACGCTCTGCAAACCGCCAGCGCCAATATCCGCGGCATCCTCTTCACTCCCTACATGCGCAGCATGGTTCTAGACCCGACAACCGTGGATAAAACTCCGCTCGGCGCATACATCTGGGACGATTCCGACTTCATTACCGCCGAAGACGAAGCAAAGAATGAAGCAGCGCGACGCGCCCAAGCCCTCGAAGAAGCCCAGCGCAAAGCCAGAAAGAAAGCCGAACTCGATCGCTGGGCCGAAGCCGAAGCCAATCGACTGTCTGCAATCGGAATCCGTCAGCGCGAAGCCGAACGCCAAGCCGAGCGCAAACAAGCAGCAGAAGAACGCGCCGTAATCACACCCCCACTGGCCAAGCGTCCCCCAGCCAACGTCAGCCTGGATGAGGTAAGAAAAAAAGTGACCGCCCAAATCATAAAAGCGCTCCCCGAAATTGCCGCCGCCCAAGCGGCCAGAGAAAATGGCAACCGCAGAGGATAACGTTGTCATCCTGAGCAAGCGTTCTTTGCGCGGCGAAGGATCTGGGCGAGCCGCGCGGTGCGTCGCGCCTTTGCGACGCAATAATCGCGCGTTGGGCTCGCTTCCTTACCGAACTTCACGGCTCAGTTTTTAATACAATTGCAAAATGAGCAAAGTTAAAGTCGCTGCCTTTTCGATTTCCATCGATGGATTTGGCGCCGGGCCCCGGCAGGATTTGCAGAATCCTCTCGGAGTGCGTGGGCTCGAATTGCACTCATGGTTTTTCCCGACTGACACATTCAAGAAGATGCATGGTGAAAGCGCCGGAAGCAAAGGCGTCGACAACGATGTTGCCGCGGAAAGTTTTGAAAATGTGGGCGCGTGGATCTTAGGACGCAATATGTTCGGGCCGGTTCGTGGTCCGTGGAAAGACGACGCGTGGAAAGGGTGGTGGGGCGAGAATCCGCCGTACCATACGCCGGTGTTTGTGCTCACGCATCACGCGCGGCCCGTGCTCGCGATGGAAGGCGGTACTACGTTTCATTTCGTCACCGATGGATTCGAGTCTGCGCTCAAGCAGGCAAAAAAGGCGGCACAAGGCAAGGACGTGCGAATTGGCGGCGGAGTGTCCGTCATTCGGCAGTATTTGGTCGCCGGCGAGATCGACGAAATGCATTTAGCCATTGCGCCGATCCTGCTGGGCGAAGGGGAAAATTTATTTTACGGAATCAATCTCGCGCAGCTTGGATACACGGTCTTCCGAACCGTCCGCGGAGAAAATGCGACTCACGTTTTTATTAAGAGAGGATGAGGACGTGTAGAAAGTTAACCCCACCCTTGCCGTTTGCGCGCTACTCAGATTTCTACTAACGAGGAACGCGGCAAGGATGGGGTACTCGCCCGGAGGCTTTCGCTCGCAAACTGCGTGTTGACGCCTCCTAAACGCCTTAGGCTGCGGCTTGTTGTTTGTATGACGGGACGAAAGAGTCAGCTACGAAAGTTTCGAAACCGGTTGGGGTGGTGTTTTGGGATGTGCGAGCTTCGAGGGCGCGCATGTGTCCGGAGTTGACTGCGCCGATCATCTCCAGAAGCAGGCGAGCGAATTGCTCGGACATTCCCATTTGAACCAGGACAGTACGAAATTGATCGTCGGATGCTTGCACATATTTGAGATCTGTTTTGCCGATGGCCTTGCCAATAATCGCGGCTGCCTCGGTGTAGCTCAGATCGCGCTGTCCCAACAGTTCGCGGATTTGCTTGCCATTGGATGGATGCAAGAGCGCCTGGGCGGCAGCGCTTCCGATGTCGCGCGTGGCGATCATGGGAAGTTTTAGATCGCCATGCAGTGGCGTTGTGACGGCTCCCATCTGACGGATTGCGTTTACTTGCGGGAGCGTATTTTCCATGAAGTAGCCGGCGCGCAGATAGAGAACATTCGCGCCGCTGACGTGGTTGAGTTTTTGTTCGAGATTGTAGAGACCGACAACGGGGCCGGTGCCGGTGGGCTTGTCGGCTCCGATGCTGCTGAGTGCGACCACGTTCTTGACGCCGGCTTTTTGAACGGCGGCGGCGATCGCGTCGCTTACCCGGCTGGAATAACCGAGCGGATCGTTGCTGCTGGGATTAGGTGGAATCATCACGTAAGCCGATTCCGCTTGCTGGAAGGCTTTGGCGAGATCGCCAGCGTTGGTGGCATCGGCGATAAAAGTCTCGGCGCCTTTCGCCATGAGAGATTGTAAATGGGCTGCGTTTCTGCCGACGACACGAACTTTCTGACCGCTCGTGAGAAGTTTGGTCGCCACTACATGTCCAGTATTACCACTTGCTCCAAGTATTACGTGCATAAAGTTACCTCCTTATTCTGGTTTGGATGCTGGAGACTGCGCTTCCGACTCGGCGTTGGAAACCGTTTCGGACGTTCCATCTTGAAGGCTTAAGCGCGCAGAACCATTGGTAACGTTGAATCTGTTCGTAGTGGGCTTTATTGTGTGAGCCAGGGGAGAGCCCGGAACTATGCGGATTGCGATCGTCATTGCGGCGGTGGTTTGTCTTCTTGTATGGAACATTCGGCGGTTGTTTGGGTTCCAAAGGGACTACAAGTTCGACGGCAATTTTGCGGGTAAGCGCTATGAATGCAGAATAGGCGGCCTCGGCGAAGCGCCTGGCCTGCTTTGCCTCATGGGCGCGGATGCGAACGGGCTTTATCTTTTGCCGCATGCGAAGCTGACTCGATCGCTCTGGAGTTATTTGGGGAATGGCAGCCGGCACCAGGTTTTCAAGAAATCACTTTTCATTCCGTGGACGGATATGGGTTATCGCTCGGGAAAAGTGTTGTTGAAGGAGTGCATCTGGTTCGATCTGCCGGCGAGAAAAATCTATTTGTATGTCGCGAAAGATATCGGCGAAAAACTGCTGAACGATGCTGGACGGGGAATGCCACTTTGATTCTTGGCTGATGACCAATCTTAGTCCCGCAGAATCAATTCGATTTGAGTCGCAGGCCGTCTATCCTATCGAGCCGTTCCGTGCCGGGTATTCCGACTAAGTCCGTATATTGTCCGGTTTTCTTGCCGGCTTCGATCCATTGGTTGATTTGTTTCTCCGCTTCGGCGTTGGCACTTAGAAGAGATAGGGAGAACTTATCGGTGGCACCGTCCTCGTACACCACAGTTTTCCAGGATCCGTCCGCCAACATGTGAATCTCGCGCTCTTTGGGCCAAATATGATTGTTTACTTCAACCGCCAGCCAAAGATGCATATCCGTCCCGACGCCGGAAACCTTCCCGCTACATTCGAAGGTTCGGCGAGAGACGGTCTGGCCAGCTTTCGGTGCGTCAATGCTCCCATTTAGAAGGACCGGCGGAGGCGGAATGATAATCGCTGTACTAAATAATACGGCGGCCAATAGCCCCACGGTGAACACCGGTATCCAAACGAGATAGTTGGGTGCGGGGTTGCGGTCAAGCCATTTTCGCAAACCAAGAGTGCCCAGGGTTCCCGCTCCTACGAAAAGCCTGCTCCAAAAATTGGAGACTGCCGAGATCAGCCAGCCCGGCAGGTTTTGAAATGGTTGAGCCCCGCGTACAGGCGAAAAAGAAAGGATAAGAACTACCAACGCAACCGATGCGAACAGAATGAAAATCGCGTCAAGCGGAGTAGGATTGTTTCTCGCGGGAGATTGACGGTTAGCGTTCGGATCAAGGCTCGGCGATCCCATGGTGGGCTCCGTCATTATTGCTGCTTCAAGGTGATTCCGGCACCCTGGCATTTCTCGGTGCAAATAATACCACCGTCACGTGTTTTCCAAGATTCGCACTTGGCCGAATGAAAGTATCAAGTGCCGCGCCTACAAACCCCAAGGCTCAATTCTTTTCGTTCCTTTTCTTTTAGCGAAAAATTCGCAGCGCTATTACGAGGACGGTCGGAGCCGATCGTCTGGCGAGTCCGATGAGTTCAATAAGCATCTCACCCGTTCGCGAGACTTTACGGATATAGCGTTCATTCGCGGCATGGTGACCGACTGTCTTTCCTGCTTCTCCCGACATTCTTGCCGACTGCATGTGCACAGAAGAATTCGCATGAGCCGTCATTGCGCACGCTCCATGCTGGCGTGGTCCATGACAGAGCCGATTTCGCGGCGGGCTCGTTCCAGGCGGGACTGCGCGGTGCGGGTGCTGATCCTGAGCATGGATGCAATTTCGGGCAGCGTGTAACCCTGGATATCTGTGAGCACGAAAACGTCGCGGTAGGCCTTCGGCAGTTCAAATGCCCGCAGCAAGGCGCGCTGAAATGCACCCGGTTCCCGCATTCCATCGACAGCCCGGCGTGGTGGTAAAGAGTGGCGAGTCAAGAAATCTCCTCCGACTTTGCTGGGTTTGGATCAACTTCCAAAGGGAATGGTGCGGTTCGTAACTCTTTCGTTACACCGTCTGCCGCTGACACATCCTTCGCGCGTGAAGTGCTAAACTAGCTGCCACTTCGGGCCCGAGGGAAGTCCTTGCAATTCCAGTCCTTTGACGAACCCTATCTCGAACGTCTTCGTGCGGGAGACTTTCGGACGCAAGAGCATTTTGTTGCCTATTTCAGCGAGCTGATTCAGTTGAAACTGCGGTCGCGCGTGCAATCGCCGCAAGCTATTGAGGATGTGCGGCAGGAAACTTTTGCGCGTGTGTTTGCAGCGCTGCGTGCCGAGGGCAAGATTCGCCAGCCGGAACGGCTCGGATCCTACGTAAATTCGATCTGCAACAACGTGTTGCTCGAGTATTACCGGTCGTCGCAACGCGACACGGTGCTCGAAGAGGAAGAGGATCAGGAGCTGCCGGATAATACGATCGACTTTGTAGGAGCCATTGCTGCGAAACAAATGCAAGAGAAGGTTCGCGAAATTCTGGAGGAGATGCCGGAGCGGGACCGGCGTTTGCTGCGCGCGATTTTTCTGGAGGAACAGGATAAAGATGCGGTTTGCCGCGATTTTGGCGTGGACCGCGATTACCTGCGAGTGCTGCTCCACCGCGCCAAGCTGGCGTTTAAGTCGCTGTATTTGAAGCAGTTAAATGCGCGCCCGCCGGGAGTTCTGACAGCCGGAAAGATGTGAAACGATTTGCGGCTGCAATGCACTATTCCAATTGAGGGGGATCGACAATGGACCATGATGAGGCGGTCCGGCAAAAAGCCACGGAAAAATACATGCTCGACGAGCTCGATCCCGCGCTTCGCGACCAGTTCGAGGAGCACTTGTTCGATTGCCAGGAGTGCGCGCTCGATCTTCGCGCCGCCGCTATGCTGGTCGAGCAGAGTAAGGTGATTCTGGCTGAGGAGCTGGTTCCTGTTGTAGAGAGAGTGCGAGTTCCGCTGCCGGCGAAATCTGGCTGGTTTGCCTGGCTGCGGCCTACATTTGCTGTACCTGTCTTTGCCCTGTTGCTCGCCGTTATCGTCTATCAAAATCAGGTTTACTCTCGATTGCAGCAAAAGGCGAATAGCCCGCAATTTCTTGCATCTGTCGTGGTGAACCTGGGCACCAGAGGCGGCGAGGGGATCGCGGTTCCAGCGCGTGCGGGGCAGCCGTTTGAACTGTCTCTGAATGTGCCGCCCGATAGCCGCTATGCCTCCTACAAATTGGACTTGTATAGTGCGCCGGGAAGGCTAGAATGGACGCGCACGATCCCGGCTTCGGGGAGCGGTACGGTTTCGCTCTATATTCCGGGGCGGCATGTTCCGGGAAGCGATCATGCGTCCCCCAGCGCGCTCGCAGTGCAGGGCATTACCACCGGCGGTGAAAGCGTAGACCTCGGCCGGTACGAGATTGACCTGCAAGATTCGAAATAGAAATCAGAAATAGAAGTCCAATCAGCAGCAAGATCAGATGTGAATTCACGTGTGCGGAGGAAAATTTATGGCAGCGCTGCCGAACGATTTGTCGATAGTTGAGCCAGACCCGGATGCAGTTCACCAATATTTTGCGGAAGCCGACGTTCTGAGTGCGGACATTCAGCAACCGGTGCAAGATGTGATTAAGCCGCGGGCGTTTGTGGAGCTCTCCAAGAGAGGTCGTTGCGAGGACAAGGGGCACTATCACTATAAGAAGGCGGATCCCTTCCGCCTGGATGGCATTCTTTCCTACGAAGGCGGATACACGCAGGTGGCCGGGCATCCGAGTTCGAAGATTGCCGGCTTCTCCACGCTGGCAACGTCTGTAATCGAAGGGCTGAACGTGCTCGACGTAGTTACCGCCGACCGCGTGGTGGCGCAGATCTCCACGGTGCATCCGGCCTATGGCACGGGGCAGGTGCCGGAGGTTACGTTCCTGGGAACGCGCTTCGACAATCTGCGGATTGCCGGACACAAGGTTGAGGTGGACCGTTGTCTCGATATTCTCGGACCGAAGCTGGCGGACGATGAATCGTACTTTGAGAATGGCGGCGTTCTCGGGCGAATTTCGCAGCAATACGACCAGATTGCGACTGCGGCTGAGCTGCCTGACTGGGCCAGCGAAGAGTATCCCAGGGGCCGGCCTGTGCTCGGCGGAAACGGAACGCTGAAATGTTCGTTGGTCAACCGCGTGGCGGGCGCTCCCGGGCTTTCCTTTGGGCACGTGATTGATGTGCCGCATTTTGGGAAGATATTTCTGGGTGAGTTGAGAGTGGAACGAGAGCGCGGGAATCCTAGCGAGGGAATTTACGACAAGTACAGGTTCCACTTGACGATGATTCGAACGAAGATGGGATGTATTGGAGAGGGGAGCGCCAGCGCCGGAACTGTGGCGTCGAACGGTCAGGGCAGTGGCGGAGGTACAAAGGGTGGCGGCGGTTAGCCATGCTGGTAGATTCTACCCGGGATGATCAGAGGGTCGGACTTCTTCTGACTTTGAAGTTACAATCTAGCGGCGACTATGTCCGCTATGACTCCGCGAGCACAACGCCAGAATAGCAACCGTCTGGAATGGCGTAGGTGCGTTCTTGCTCGAGTACTGAGTGTAATACTGCTCGCCCTGGCTCTCGCCATGTCGCTGTGTTGCTCGCGATGGGGCGATCCTCAAACTGCCTTCGACCATGTGAAGGAAACCCTCCGTAAGGGCGATATGGCGGCTGCGTCCTCGGAGGCAGAAAAAGCGTATAGAGATTTCCACCGTATCAGCCCCGAGTGGGCCTGGAAGTTCACCATTCTCAGGGCAACCGCATTGTATCGGCAGGCCATGTACGACAAAGCGCTGAGTCTCCTGGCTTCCGAGCCTGGCGCACCTTCCTCCGGAGAGCTGGCCGTCAAAAAGCTATGGTTGGAGGGTCTGTCCTATACATCTCTAGGCCGTTTCACGGAGGCGGAGCAAAAGTTCGGGCAGGCGGAGAGCATCTGCGCGAACTCGAATTCCAATACTTGCGGCAACGTTGTGAGTGCGCAAGGAACAATGGAAATGCAACGGGGCCGCTACGCTCAAGCGCAGATCCTGTTTGAGCGCGTTCTTGCTTTCGCGCGCGAAAGCGGCAACCAGGCCTGGCAGGCTGATGCTCTGTTGGATGTTAGTTGGTCAGCGCTAAAACAAGAGCATCTTGATGAGGCGCTCGATTGGTCTAGTGCCGCCCGGCAGATTTCTGTCGCTCATGGTTACGCTGACATTTCGCAGACCGCGCTAGGAAATATGGGTTGGGCCTATTACAAACTTGGCGATCCGGACAAGGCCCAAGAGATGTTTATCGAGGCCAGAAACCAGGCAGAGAAACTAGGTGACGTGTCTAGCCAGGTCGGGTGGCTTACAGACACTGGGTACACCTATATTGATGACGGCAAGCTCTCTGTCGCGGAGCAGTCATTCCAGCAGTCGCTTCAACTAGCGCGCAAAATCAACAGCAGAGAAGACATTATCGATTCCCTCAGCGCTCTGGCCTTCGTCTCCGAACAGACCGGAAAGCTCGACGATGCCAAGCGTTACGCCGAAGAGATGTTAGCGAAAGCCCGAGAGGATAACAACAAGCCGAATCAGCTGTATCCGCTGCTGGTGCAGGGGCGAGTTGCGGCGCGGCTGCACAATTCTGCGACCGCGGAGAGTGCATTTCGCGAGGTTGCGCTGTCGCAGGATAGTCCGGTGTTCTTGAAGTGGGAGGCGGAGCGGTCGCTGGCGCGGCTTTATGAAGATGAGAGCCAGTTCGATTCTGCCGACCGCGAGTATCGCGTCGCGCTCACCACTTTTGAAATTGCGCGTTCTGAACTGCAGCATGAAGATTCCCGGCTGCCGTTTCTCAGCAATGCGGCGCGCATCTATGACGATTACATCCACTTCCTTGTGGCTCGGGGAAAGACCGCCGAAGCTTTGCAGGTCGCGGACTTCAGCCGGGCGCGAACTTTATCGGAAGGGTTGGGATTGTTGTCCAAAGGGACCTCGTTTGCTCCGTACGCGGTGAATGCTCAGCAGATTGCGCGCCAGGCGGGAGGTACAGTTTTGTTCTACTGGATGGGCGAAGAGCAATCTTACCTATGGGCGATCACGCCGCAGAAAATCAGTTTGTTCCGATTGCCTCCGGCGGCGGAGATCAAGGCGAGAGTGGAGCGCTATCGCAAGGCCATCATCGATCAGCGAGAGTCGTCGCAAACCGCCAACGACGATGGGGCCGCGCTCTATAGCATGCTGGTGGAACCGGCAAAAGATCTTCTACCGAAGAATGGGAAAGTTTTTATCATTCCCGACGGCAGCCTGAACAGCTTGAATTTTGAAACGCTGCTGGCGCCTGCTCCGAAGCCGCATTACTGGATCGAGGACGTAACGCTTTCGAGCGCAAGTTCGCTGCGCATACTGCAGGCCTTTCACGCCGCGCGCCGCAAAGGCACGGGCGACCTGCTGCTCTTCGGCGACGCTATCGCGCCTAGTGAAGATTTTCCGCAATTGCCGAAAGCCGCTATCGAGATGGAGAGCATTGAGAAACATTTTTCGGTCGCACATGAAAAGGTATTTGCGCGCGATCATGCTAATCCTGCGGCTTATTTGGCGAGTGAGCCGGAGCGTTTTGCTTATATTCATTTTGTTGCGCATGGAACGGCGAGCCGGTTGAGTCCGCTCGATTCTGCGATTGTGCTCTCCAAGGCGAGTGCCGAAGGCGATTCTTACAAGCTCTATGCCCGAGACATCATTCAACATCCATTGCGGGCTGAGCTGGTCACGGTGTCCACCTGCCGCAGCGCTGGGGCGCGCGCGTACTCGGGCGAAGGACTGGTGGGGCTGTCCTGGGCATTCGTTCGCGCCGGCGCTCATAATGTGATTGGAGCGTTGTGGGATGTGAGCGATGACACGACCCCTCAGCTCATGGACGAACTGTATGCGGAATTGAAAAAAGGAGAGACGCCCGACGCGGCTTTGCGCAATGCAAAACTCAGTTTGCTTCACTCGGGCGCGGCCTTCCGGAAGCCTTTTTATTGGGCGCCATTTCAGCTTTACACAGGTTCTTGACTTCGGTGGTGTGATCTGGCTCACGCGTTGGGCCGGTTTAGCTTGAGATCCTTCGCTCCCCCTGAAGAACGGCTGCGCTCAGGATGACAAACCTGCCGAATCAAGGCCGGGTTGCTTGCGGGAAAGCTGGCGTCAGTACTGTCAACTCGCCGATTTGTTCGCGCTTGCCGGTGCCGCGGAGGTGGGCGGCATGTTCCATCATCCAAAGCTCGGGAATGATTTCGGCGACTAGTTGTCCATGACAGAAAAGACGCACCACGGAACTTTCAGAAACCACGATGCCCACCGCTTTGGTTACAGCGCTCATGTTGGCGGCGGCAATGTGACGGCTGCCGAGGCCGAGCGGGACGTCCAGCTGCGTGGCCACGGCATCGAGGTAGCGGCATGCGGAGAGAACAATTCCACCGTGACTCACCACGAAGGCGCCATCCAACTGTGCCAATTCCTTGATGGTCCCGCGCAGATTGAGATTGGTGATGTGCCGCGAAGATTCCGGATGCCCTAACAAGGGATCCAGAATCAGCGCTCGGGATCTGGAAAGCACGGCATCTTCATCTCCCAGCGTGAACAGCGTCCCGACGCGCCTTCCCTCTCGACCCTCGCGAGCGATTTCGACAGAGAGCCCAATCAGCGACTCAAGCACTTCCGGATCGTATTCCGTTACCTGGCAGAGAATGCTCTCAAACACTCTTACGCTCCTCGCCTCCAGTAAACCCCAGGATTAGCCTTATTGACTGTCATAGCGAATCTTTTTCATGGCGAAGCTAGCTTTGGGACTCAGATAACGGCAGCCAGATCTGAAAGCGAGTGTCGCCGGGTTTGGAATTTACCTGAATGTTTCCCCGGTGTTTTTTAACGATTCGCTGAACAGTATCCAGGCCGAGGCCGGTGCCTTGCCCAACTCCTTTGGTGGTGAAAAAAGGCTCAAAGATGTGGGATTCCACCTCTGCGGGAATTCCTGGACCGTTATCGCCAATCTCTACGACTACGCAACCATCGTCGCGGTAGGTTCGCACGCGAAGTTCGCCCTTGCCATGCATCGCGTCAATCGCGTTATCGATGACGTTGGTCCAAACCTGGTTGAGCTCGCTGCCGAACGAATTCACGAGGAGTGGAACGCGCTGGTAATCGCGTTGCACCACCACTCCTTGTTTCAGCTTGTGATTCAAGATCGTAAGCGTGGTTTCTAAGCTTTTCACCACATCGACGTTTTGCACCGGCGACTGGTCCATGTGGGTGTATTCCTTGATGGCGCCGACCAAATCCGATATGCGCGAGGTGCTGCTCTCGATCTCGTGCAGCAAGCTCGCAACCTCCACCGAAGCGGCGATCCTGACCAGCGCGGCCCGCGCGGTGTCTCCATCGAGCTTTGAAAATAGAGATTCGACAACTTCCGGTTTAATGTTCCTTCGCGCCAGCCCGGCCGCGAGCATCCACAAGTCGTTCTGCCCATGACTGCGCAACAAAGAATCGATCTGGTCTTCCAGGTCGCTGATGGTCAAGGGATCCGGGGGAACGATGTCTGTTTGAGTGAATGAAATTTCGAGTTTTTCGATCTCTGATTTCTGTTCTGGCGTGAGATCGCGCCTGCCCAGCTCCTGGCTGGCATTTCTGATTTTCGTCAGCATGTGGCGCAACTGGCTGGTGGCGCGTTGCGCAGCGGAAGCTGGATTGTTGAGTTCATGTGCCAGCCCTGCCGAAAGTTTTCCCAGAGAAGCCAATCGGTCTCTCTGTTGTTCCATGCGAGTGGTTTCGCGAATCCGGTCAGACATCAAGCCCACGAGGCGCTGCGTCAGCTCCGGCATTTTCTGCACAAGCTCGGGAAACTTCGAAGCGGAAAATTTCAGGGCGTGGCTATCGGTTATTGCGCGCCCGCCTACGCTGAAGATTTTCATCCTGGAAAAAGGCAGCACTCCGGTGACGTCGCCGGTCTCAATGTCGAAAGACACGTTTTCACCATTGAGTTCGCCCTTGACCTGAAGAAGTCCTTCGAGGATCACATAC
>JBAPQU010000643.1:0-3950 GCA_049280795.1 Candidatus Sulfotelmatobacter sp. | reverse complement strand
AGCCGGTGCCCTGCAAAGTGACTGCGCCGCCGCTCACTGGCAGCCGCGGCGGGTTCACCGAATCTCCGTAGAGCACATGCGCGTGATAGTGGTAATCGGGACGGCCGTCGCCGCGCACGTCAGCGATGCCGAGGATGAAACTGTTTGAATTCAGGATTTGTGCATCGAGTCGGCTCATCGCAAACGTCCCTGAATTGAACGGAGCCAGCGTAAAAGAAGGCGGAGGCGTACCTTGCGGATCGCCGAGAGTCCAGATGCCAACCACCGGCTGGAGCTTGGATTCACTCGGCGTTCCCGTTTCATCGAGCGCGGTCACGGCAATTGACAAGGTGCGGTTCGCCTGCGCATTGATCAAAAAGTAAGCTGAATCACCGTAGCCGCTCAACGAGCCCACCCAATCACCCGGAGACAGAACTGTTGCGGGAGCGCTCCAGGTCTCGCTCGCGGCCCATTGCGGAACGGGCTGCGCGCTGCCAGCCATCAGGAGGTCCTGCTCGAACTCTCCGCCCGCGCTTACGGTTACTACGATCGGCTGAGAAACTCCGGAGGGCGCAACCTGAAAACCGTCGTAGGGGCACACGCCCTCCGACCAAACCGGATCCAGAGCCTCTACCGTTAGCTGGTATTGCGCCGTGCTTGCACCGTTCGGAATAGGCAGTCCACCCAGATCAAAGAATCCCTCCACCGCCTGATCGTTCGATCCAAACTGGCTATAGGGATTCCCCAGCGGATCATCTAAGCCGGTGATGGGATTGCCGGCGTTGCCGGTGAAGAGAAAACCGGATACCGAGGAGGCCGCGTACTGGAGCGAGGGCTGCCCTGTAGAAGGATCGATCCAGCGGGCGACCACGTTCACGCCCTGCATGGGTTGAGCTTCGCCGCCGGTGTGATTCACGAAGTAAACCGAGCCGTAAACGCGGGCAGCGGTAGGGCTGGGTGTTTCCGGGGGATACAGACGGGAGAGCGCTGCTATGTCGTCTGGTACGAGTTGGTAGGGGTTGGCATAGCAACGGGTGATCGGGACACACGTCACCGGGTCCATGTAATGCATAACGGGAAAGCCGGCAAAGGCAGCGGGCGTCGGAGGAGGATTGCCGGTGATCACGTTCAGATTCATCTGCGACCACCCCACGCCAAGCACGCTGCCCAACACACGCACCAACCGGTATTCCACGTCAGTGAGTTGCGAGGTTTGCAGCGCACACTGGCCATTGATGACCACCAGAGCGTGGAGAAAATTTGCGTTTGCTCCGAAGTTATCCGTGCCTCCATAGACGGCGTTCCAAAAACATTGTGACGAATCGCCCGCCCCCGAACCGAGCAAAGCGTCGGTTACTGAGCCGTCATAGTCGTAGACGATGCCGACAGGCGTCTGCGTAGCTGAAGCCGTAATGTCGGCGGGCGCAGTAATGATCCCGATCGAGTTGACGGCGATATTGCTGCCGTTAACGTCCTCGGCAAGTTGGCCGGCGGCGGTCACCGTGAGAGCCGCCGTAGAAACCTCAGTCCACTGGCTGAAGGCATTAGCCACGAAGGAATTCGCGGCGGCGTTAACCAGAATCGGGCTCAGGTCGCCTTGATCCGTGTAGTAGTTCACCTGTCCCAACGACCAGGTGACAGGCTGGCCCATAGTTGAGGAATTGAAGTAGCTGGAGCCGGCTACATACTGAGGTCCGCCTGCGCGGGCAATGACGACAAAGAAAAAAATGACCGCCAAGGCTGTGGCCAGTCGCAAGAAGAATGAGCGCACGCTTTTGTTTTTTCCCATTTTCACGTCCGGCTCATTCTTCCTCGCTTGAGCGAAGCACTGCCTGGGCAAACTCGGCTGAAGAGATAACAGTTTTTCCGCCAAGAGTAGGATCCTTCGCGAAATTAACGACATGCTGCGGGCTCATCACAACGTTGCCCTGGGAATTCATCGCAAAACGGCCCATGCCCCCGCCCACCGGACTGGTAAGCCCCAACTTCCCGGGAGAATAGAGAAACAGAAACACGCGCTCACCCACGTAGTAACGCTCTCCGCTGCTGCGAAGGCCAGACCACTCGCGGATCGTCAAACTCTGGCCGGTTGAGGCGCCGCGCACGGCTTGGTCCACCCGGAACGTGACGATACTAGATGCGGGATATTGTCCGGATGCCGTGAGCGCGTTTCCAACATAGGTGACGCGACCGGAGAAGATAATCCCTGCGCTGCGGACAAGTTGCTGGAAAACAGAAGGAACATCCGGATAATGCCGGGGCAGGTTGGGAGGCGGAATCCAGATCGGAGTTGAGACCGGGCCGCGCACCGGCCCTAATGTCGGAGCGAGCACCGGCGCAACCACCAAGGGACGATCTGCGGGGGGACGATCTGCGGGGAAACGACCTCCGGAGAAGCGATCCGCGGCAGCATTCTGTCCTGGCAGAACTCCTGGCGCGACGAACATCACTCCGAACATCAACAAGAAAATGGCGAGCAGACGCCAGCAACTCTTGGCCATAGCCAATCACCTGGAATCGATTGTCTGCTCAGAGGAATCCGGGAAACCGAAGCCATCCTAGTCGGCGGTCCAGCGCAACGCTGTGACGGATGTCACCAAGCCCCTGTGGATTTCTGGGACTCGATTCTATGACTCTGCCCATTCGCGGAACCAAAATCCCGCTAGTCCACCTGCCGCTGATGCTCTTCGGCGCTGAGGTTTGCCCCCGCCAGCAGCAGCAATCCAGAGAGAAACGCCCAGAACATCATGCTGACCGAAAGCGCGAAGGGCCCGTAAACTTCGGCGAAGTTCAGCCACGGCAACGCCAGGATATATCCGTACTTCAGCGCCTCGGAAAGCAATCCCATGATGATCGCAGTAGGCAGCACGGCGCGCACCGGAACTTTGCCATTCGGCAGCACCCAGTAAATCAGAAAGAAGATGGCGATGCTCGCGACAAGAGCCGACACCTTCATCACTACAAATCCCACCAGCGTAATAAATCCAGCACCGTGGCCGCGCAGCAGAGATCCCATCAGCGACACATTGCCCGCAGTCAGGGCCACCGAAAGCAGCGCCAGCACGCCGCAACCAAAGGCCAGCCCCAGCGAGATCAGCTGATTGCCAAAGTACGAGCGGTTGTTGGGAAATCTCCAAATGCGATTCAGCGCAACTTCCAGAGGCATAAATATTCCGGAAGAAGTCACCAGCAGAATCGCCAGCGAAACCACCTGCACGCGTTGCCGCGTATTTACCATCGCGGTCAGGTTGCGAATCACGAAATCCTGCCCGGCGGGAAGATAGTCGCGCAACAGCTCCACCACTACGTCATACATCACGCGCGAATGAAAAACGCGCCGGATCAGCGTCATCAGCAACACGACAAAAGGGAAGAACGAGAGAATCGCATTCGCCGCCACAGAAAATGCAAAAGTGTGCACGTCGGTGCGCAGCAAATATCGCACAGTGGAAATGGCCATTCCCGAGGATCGCGCCCGGTACGGACGCCGCGGGCGCGTGGGTGGCTCCTTCGGCTGCAGTGGAACGGTAGCTATGGTTGGCTCGGGCACGGTCGTTTGCCTAATCCTATCAAAGGCTTGCGGCCAGTTCCGGCTTCTCCCCGGAACGAAGGTCCAACCCGGATACACCATCGTTTCTTATACCTTGTTAAAGGATTCCACCATGACCTGTGGTTATGTTCAGCTTTGACTCACTAATTTTGCTTGCGAATCGATTTAATACTCCTTATTATCGGGGGCTCATTCCCGACCTTGTGCCGGGCAGTGAGTTCGTAAGGCAGGTTGACGTCTTGAGTACCGCCGTAGAAATCAGCGTCGAAGGTCCAGGGCTCCGAAAGTTCGCGCCGCATTTTCTTTATGCGGTGGCGCACCGAGGAGTCTTTTGCTTTGCGCCAATTTCCCCGACGCTGAAAGACGCAGCCGAGTTCCACTGGTTTTCCTGAGGGGGCGTCCCGGCTCGCCGGGACAACGA
>JBAPQU010000642.1:0-3655 GCA_049280795.1 Candidatus Sulfotelmatobacter sp. | reverse complement strand
GAGTTGCTACGATCCCGAGATCCCAGTCAACATCGTCGACATGGGCCTGATCTACAAAGTGAACTTCGCGCCAGCAGAAAGTTCAGAGGACGCTAAGCAGGACGTCACCGTCGACATGACGCTAACCTCGCAAGGCTGCCCCGAGCACGTCAACATCAGCGCCCAGGTAAAATCTCGCCTCGAACAACTACCCGGCATCCGCAACGCCGCCGTCAATGTAGTCTGGACTCCGCCTTGGAGCCCCGAACGCCTCAGTCCCGAAGCCAGGAAGCAACTGGGCATCGAATAGAACAGGCTTCGGGCTTCGGCGAAATCTAAAGAATCTAAAGGTTTAGCTTGGCTGAAGCCCGATAGCCAAAGCCCGAAGCCGCCTTTCCTCACCCTCCAACCTCTTCCCAGGCATCCATCGCGGTCTGTCCCGCCGCCTGCGTAATCCGCTTGCCCGCCCGTGCCGCCATTTCCATCACTTGCATGCCGCGGTCAAAATAATCCGGCAACGACCTCCGCACCTTCTCAAATTTCTCCGGATACTCCGACGCCAGCACCGCCAATCCCAATCCTGTTGCCAGCACGCCGCCCGCATACTTCTTCTTCAAAAACAAAACCGTCGCCGCCCCAACCGATCCCGCGACCACCGCCCTCTTCCATCCGTCCATATTTCCCCCGCGAAAAACATTTTCCTCAGCGAACGATTATACTTCCTCGTTCCCCGGAGGCCGGTCATGTTCCTATATGTTGCCAAGCGCATCATTCCAGTTGCACTGCTCGCGCTCGCGGTTTCCGCTCACGCCCAATCCAAGCCCCGCGCCCGCGATCTCGGCGTTCCCTTCGACGGAACTCCCGGCCCCAACAACGCCATCACGGATGTGAAAGGCGTTGAGGTCGGCCACACCACGCTCATCTCCGGCAGCGGAAAATTAGTAGTCGGCAAAGGCCCCGTGCGCACCGGAGTCACCGCCATCCATCCCCGCGGCAAAAATTCCAACGACGCCGTCTTCGCCGCGTGGTTCACCCTCAACGGCAACGGCGAAATGACCGGCACCACCTGGGTCGACGACTCCGGCTTCCTCAACGGTCCCGTGATGATCACCAACACGCACAGCGTCGGCGTAGTCCGCGACGCCGTCATCGCCTGGAAGGTCAAACGCGGCGAGCCTGACATGGAAGGCTATTGGTGGTCGCTTCCCGTAGTCGCGGAAACCTGGGATGGCTATCTCAACGACATCAACGGCTTCCATGTCCGTCCCGAAGACGCCTGGCACGCCCTCGATACCGCCCACTCCGGCCCCGTCGAAGAAGGCAACGTGGGCGGCGGAACAGGAATGATCTGTAACGAATTCAAAGGCGGCATCGGCACCTCTTCCCGCGTGCTCGACGCCAAAGCCGGAGGCTACACCGTCGGCGTCCTCGTCCAATGCAACTACGGAGCCCGCGATCAACTCCGCATCGCCGGCATCAACGTCGGCCGCGAAATCCCCGACCACACCGTCTTCAACGAAGACGTCGGCTCCATCATCGTCATCGTCGCCACCGACGCGCCGCTCATCCCCACCCAACTCAAGCGCATCGCCAAAAAAATCTCTCTCGGCCTCGGCCGTGACGGCAGCTACTCCGGCGATGGCTCCGGAGACATCTTCCTCGCCTTCTCCACCGCCAACCCCGGTGCCGTCAGCCCCAAAAGTCCGCAGCCCAACAACGTTCACCAGCTCACCATGCTCCCCAACGACTCCCTCGACCCACTCTTCCTCGCCACCGTCCAGGCCACCGAAGAAGCCGTAATCAACGCCATGGTCGCCGCCGAAACCATGAAAGGCATCGACGACCGCGAAGTAATCGCCCTACCCCACGACCGCCTCCGCGAAGTGCTAAAAAAGTACAATCGCCTGGCGAAATAGCGATTGGGAAATCGCGGAAACAAAAATCAACGAAGCAAAGATCGCTGAAATTTCGGAACTCAAACCGCCTACTTCTCGGCCCGAAATGTCTTTCCTAGCTCCTTCGGCGCTAGGCGGAAATAATGCCGGAAGTTGTAAATCAACGGCGACCACTTCCCCGGATCTACATAGTTATCACCCAGCACAAACTCACTGGCCACATGCACGCGAACAATTTCCACTTCAGCCGCCACTCCGCCGCCGAGCTGCCGCAGTTTCTCACCAGCCATTTTATGCAGGCGGGTCACTCTTGCCTCCATCTGCACCGGACACTCCGCGATCCGCGCTGGCCGTACCGTTTCGCTCGCCATGGGCGTCAGCCCAGCAGCTCCAAATTTGTCTCCGACAAAACGAAATTGTTTCGCTTTGATCTGCGGAACCGGATCTTTTCCCGTCAAGGGCGCCAGCTTCTCCACCGCCGGCCACATGTCGGGCGAGGGAACATTCACCACACACTCGGCGTGATTTTCCATGTTCTCCGCTGTTTTTGTTTCGTCCAGTAACCCCAACACCGCAGTCCATCCCAATGCCCAGAATGACGAAATGGGCGCCAAATTCGTGCTCCCGTCTTCATTTAACGAGCTGATCAACGCCACCGGGTTTCCAAAATACAAAATCTTCGGCTCAATCGTGCGGAATTCCATCCTGACTTGCTCCTCTCTCTTGTCTGCATCACTCGATTGCCACAATTAAGAGAAGTCTGCAATTCGTATGGTTGCCAACCATCCGTCCCAGTCTGAATTTTGCCCAAACATTAGAATTCGCACGATCCACGGCCCGTTCCTACTTTGGAACTGACGCTGTCCGAACCCCCTCATTACCTTCGCCGCCCAACCCCCGTGCCTAGCACTCCCGCGCCAAAAGACTACACTCGAATCTGTGAAACGTCTCTACACCATGGCACGCGTCAAGGGAGGCATGAGGTTCACCTGCTCCCACTGCGCCCACCACGTCAGCACTCTCGACTTCGACCCCCGCGACGGCAACCTCCGCACCCAGGCCGCCACCGCCATCAACCGCCACGCCACCAGCGTCCACCACGAACCCGTAATGTTCTCCTCCCTCGACACCCAACAGCGCATCTGGCGCACGTAGCTCTCCACACCTTTATCCAGTTTGTCATCCTGAGCGAAGTGGGTTGGCGAAGCCAATGGCTCGCGCAGTCGAAGGACCCCATACATGCCAGAAGTTCCTGCGGCCCTGCAGGCAGTTCTCCCTCCGAGCCTGCGGCCGCATGAGAGTATCGCGGCGTATCTCGGTTGCTAACTGCCTACGCCGAGTCTTTCATCCGCTCACGATGACAACTTCTTAATCGACTCCCCCGCAAAAAGCATTTCCGCTCCCCACTTCTCAGCCAGATCTTGCCAGCGAGCATTCCTCGATTCGATCAATACGATTTTCTTCGCCCGGCTCCAGCCCTTCAATTGCTTCTCGCGGCCGATCGCCTTATGCACGTCGTCGAAGCTTTCGTAGTACGCAAGCCGGTCGCAATGGTACTTGCTGCTAAAGCCCTCCGTCTCGCCACGCTTATGTTGAAGCGTACGCCGGTAGATGCTCGTCATCCCAATGTAAAGCGTCCCCGACCTGCTGCACATGATGTAAACGAAATACTCGTGATCTCTCATAATCTGTCATCCAGAGCGCCTGGCGTCAGCTCCTAAGCCCTGTCATCCTGAGCGGAGGACCTGCTTCGCGCAGCGAAGCAAGTCCGTAGTCGAAGG
>JBAPQU010000641.1:0-1865 GCA_049280795.1 Candidatus Sulfotelmatobacter sp. | reverse complement strand
CGACCAGATCATCTTTCGGGGCGGCGATACCTGGCATTACGGAACTGGATCTCCGCTGGTGGGCGGAACCTGGAGTTGGACGAAGAGCGGCAGCAGCGGTAGCCCGATCTATATTGGCGTCGATCAGAGCTGGTACTCGGGGTCGTCGTGGGAACGTCCGATTCTGAACGGCGACAACCCCTTGAGCACGTCATTTGTTTCCAATTGCGCCTACGCCCGTGCCAGCGACCTGGTGATGCTTAATGCCAGCTATATCACCTTCGATAATTTTGAAATGAAGGGCATCTGCTGGACCTCGACGGCGGCGAACATTGCCGCAATGTGGGATATTCCGGGCGGCACTAATACCAACATTATCTTTTCCAACAATTATTGCCATGGCTGGACGATGCCCAGCACGGCGGCGGACAATTTTCCCTGCGTAATTACATTCGGCGGCGGCAACCTGAACGACGCATGGCAGTTTGCCTACAACGTTTTTGACGGCTCGGACAGTCCGCACTTCCCGGTTGGCGACACGACGGACTGCCAGTACGCTGGGCTTAATACAGCAGGCTGCGCCAGCGGCCAGGGAATCAACGGAAGCCACTCCTGGGATATGCACGGCAACGTCTTTCGCTACCTTGGAAATGCTGTCGTTACCGGCAACTGTCACACCGTCCACGACAATCTTTGGGAGTACATCTACAACACTTACTCCGGGGTGCCGAACCCGCAGCATCCGAACCTGATGAACTGTCTGGGCGGAGTCACGGGCGATCCGCTGTATTTTTACAACAACGTCATCCGGCATACTTACATCAACGAAAACTTTTACCTGCCGGTGCGAACCAACGCTTACATCTTCAACAACGTGATGTACGACAACATGAATTCGGTGTTCGGCGTTTTGGCGGCGGGTTGCTTCCGGATCAACGCGGTTTCGAACAGCGCGGCTTCGCAGAACGTTTACATCTACAACAACACCATGGGCGACGCGAGCTGCCAGTTTATCTTCGCGAATGCCAACGCCCCGCTTACTACCTTCAACGGTACGGGCAATTTTGAGAATAATCACTTCATCGGATTTGCGCCAGCTGCGCTTGCCAGCATCTATATCATCAATTCGGGAGTAACTGCGTCCATCAAAGACAACGGAGACGAGATCTTCCAGACAACCGCGGTGGCCAGCACACAAGGCTACACAGCCACCAATGAGTATTCGCCCACCTCGGCCAGCGGCGCGACGGTCGGAGCGGGAGCCGATCTGTCAACTTCGTGCACCACATTCTCGACCGACTCCGAGCTTTGCGGCGGCACCAGCGACGGTGTGGTCATACAGGACAGCGACGGCGGAGAAGCAGCGAACTTCCCAGCCATCACCATGATTCCGCGCCAGAGTTCATGGGACGCGGGCGCTTACCAATTCGGCGCTTCGTTGCCCACACCGCCGACCGGTCTTTCGGCGCAGGTTCAATAACCGCTCGATCTGAGAGTCCCAAGAAAGTAAGCTGCATCCTCGGTTTATCCTAGAGTTATCCATCGGTTAGCCACGCGCGGCCGGACACCCCGGCCGCTTCTCAAAATTTAGAAAGTCAAGGAATGACATTGCTGCGCAACTGTCGTAAAAGCGCCTTCCGCGTGCTCCAAAAAATGGGGGTTCACGTAGTTCCGAACCATTTCTACGCACCGGTTCCGGATACCCACGGCATCTCGGAGGAGTATTGGAAGCACCCCTCCAGTATGGTCGGGGTCGACTTGAACGAAGCCGGCCAGCTCGCACTGCTCGAGGGCTTTCGCGGAAAATACCAGCCGGAGTTTGGCCAGTTCTCAAATTCCCAGCCTTCGTCCAACGGAATTTCGCTGCTCAGCAAGTCCTTCAGCTC
>JBAPQU010000640.1:0-1611 GCA_049280795.1 Candidatus Sulfotelmatobacter sp. | reverse complement strand
CGTCAAATCCCAGCCTTGAGGTGCAGTGCTTCCTGCAGCATCTGGAACCGTCGCGCGACGCGCTTTCGCTTGAAGTCACGTTGCGCGATGGAGATCGTGAGCTTGCCACCGGTGCACAACGAGTGGTGCCAGCCTCGGGCTCAAGTGATCCCGTACAGTACTCCGTGGGCGTGAAGAATCTTGGGCCCGTCGTACTCTGGGATCTGGCGCAGACGAAGCTGTACTCTGTGCATGTTCGGCTGCTGAATGGATCGCGGGTGATCGATGAAGATTCCCGCACCGTCGGTTTTCGCGAAGCGCGGTTTACCGAACACGGCTTCGAACTAAACGGCAATGTCGTGAAACTGCGCGGGCTCGACCGTCATCAAACCTTCCCGTTTGTAGGTCAAGCCATGCCCGGACGCGTGCAGCGGCGCGATGCGCAAATACTGCGCAACAATTTCAAATGCAACATCGTGCGAACCTCGCACTATCCGCAATCGCGGCATTTTCTGGATGCATGCGACGAACTGGGCCTTCTGGTGCTGGAAGAAATTCCTGGCTGGCAGCACATTGGCGACGCAGGGTGGAAGGATCTCGCCGTAGACAACGTGCGCCGCATGATTCGCCGCGACTGGAATCATCCTTCGATTATTCTCTGGGGGGTGCGCATCAACGAATCCCGCGATGACCACGACTTCTATACACGCACCAATGCGCTGGCCCATCAACTCGATCCGACACGGCAAACAGGAGGCATCCGGAATTTTGAGAACTCAGAGCTTCTCGAGGACGTGTTTACCATCAACGATTTCGGATTTCCACTCCGCGCGCCGAACCATCCCCTATACCTGAATACGGAATTCATTGGCCACACCTATCCAACCAAGAGCTTCGATAACACGGAACGGCTTACCGAACACACGCTGCGCCACGCCCGCGTCCACAACCAACTGGCCTCTAATCCTCAGTACGCCGGTGGCATTGGCTGGTGCGCCTTCGACTACAACACGCATTTTGATTTCGGCTCCGGCGACCGGATTTGTTATCACGGCGTGGCCGATATTTTCCGCGAGCCCAAACCAGCCGCAGGCTTCTATAAATCGCAGTGCGACCCGGAGGAAGAAATTGTGCTGGAACCCGCCTTCCGCTGGGCGCGAGGGGATGAATCGATCGGATTCAGCAACGCCGTAATCTGCTCCAACTGTGACCATCTCAAGTTCTATATCGATGACAAGCTGATTGCGGAGATTGATCCGGACCGGAGCGAGTTCGGCAACCTGCGTTATCCACCCTTCGTTCTTCACACGCGGCCGTTCCGCGATGCGTGGGGAGATCTGCGGATCGAGGGCTACATTCGCGGCAAACAAGTAATTGTGAAACGATGCTCAGGCAGGGGGATTGACCAGCAGTTTTCGATTTTGCCCGATGACACAAAGCTGGTCGCCGACGGTGCGGATACAACGCGGATCGTACTGCGCGTCGCCGACGAATTTGGTGTGATTCGCTCGTTCGCCAATGATGCGATTCAGCTGAACGTCGAAGGTCCGGCGGAAGTCATTGGAGACAACCCTTTTGCGCTCGTCGGTGGAACAGGAGCCGTGTGGCTGCGAGCGAAGGAACAAGCGGGAA
>JBAPQU010000639.1:0-4105 GCA_049280795.1 Candidatus Sulfotelmatobacter sp. | reverse complement strand
CCACAATCGCCGGTGCGTTCATTCCGCGTTCTTTGCGCAGGAATCGCGCCCGCTTCAGCAGCGTGACGTCGTCCGCCGTGTAGAGCCGGTACTTGCTCTCGGTGCGCCGCGGCCGCCCCAGCCCCAGGTTCTCCCACGAGCGGATCACCGATGGGGACACTCCCACCCGCCGCGCCACATCTCCGATCTTCAGGTAACCTTCCGAGCTGCTCGAATTCATGACCTGCGGTCGCTCGATAAGAACGCTGGATAAGAATTTTCTATGCAAGGCAGCGCTTTTTTTATCCTTGACAGCGCGCTACCTACTTCTCTAACCTTGCGGGATTATAGCAAGGTTGCGGCTGCACACAAGCTGTCGTTTTCAAGAAAAAACTTCTGCCGAAATGCCTGGAGGTTCCATGCCGTCATTGCGAGCCCGCTGGACCACGATGTGTCTGCAAACGGTTTGCCTCGTCATCGCAATCTCTTTCATCATTCCCACACTGCTCTCCGCGCAGGGCGCTAATGGCCGCATCGTGGGCCGAATTGCCGATCCCACCGGCGCGGTCCTCGCAGGCGCGAAGATCACTCTGGTCAATGACGCGACCGGCATCAGCCGTGACGCTAAAGCCAACGACAGTGGCGACTACACTTTCGTCGAGGTTGTTCCAGGCACCTATACCGTCCAATTTGAACTAACCGGATTCAAGAGAAACGTTCAGAAGGGGGTAATCGTCGACCTCAATCAGGTGGTGACCCTCAACTCTACCCTCCAGATCGGCGGATCGCAGGAGACGGTAGAAGTCACTTCTGAGGCCCCTCAGGTCGATACCACCAGCACTCAGCTTGGCGCCGTCATCAACGACCGATCCGTAAACGAACTACCACTGAATACTCGCGACACTTATCAGTTCCTGCAACTTCAGCCCGGTGTGCAGGCCCAGCTTGGATCCAGCGGCACGTTGTTCGCCGGGAGCAGCGATGCCGGATCAGTGTCGGTCAACGGCGGGCGAACTCGCGCTAACAATTTCAGCGTTAACGGTGGGGACGCCAACGATCAATTCGTAAATACTCCTACAATCCAGCCCACTCCCGACGCCGTCGAGGAGTTCCGCGTTATTACCAATACATTCGACGCGGAATACGGCCGCAACTCCGGTTCGGTCGTTAACGTAATCACCAAGTCAGGTGGCAACACTTTTCACGGAAACATATACGAATACTTCCGCAATACTGTCCTCGATGCGCGCGGATATCCCGATACCACCAAGCCTCAGCTCAATCAAAACCAATTCGGCGGTACATTTGGCGGACCCATTAAGAAGGATCGCACCTTCTTTTTCCTTTCCTATGAAGGACGACGGATTCGCGATGGCGTGCCCGGACAGTTACTGAATGTTCCTACGGCTGCGGAATTCGGCGGGGATTTCTCTGCGCAGGGACCTTTTGGAGGGGGCATTTCCAACAGTTTTGTCGCGCAGGCGCTGGACGGTCGCACCGGCTGTGACGCCGCTTTGGGTTTGCCCGCCAATGGAATCGCCAACCTTCCGGTCGATCCAAGCAGCGGCCTTACGGACTGGTCCTCGGTTTTTCCGTCCGGAGTGATCCCGACTGCATGCCAGGATCCTGTGGCTGCCAATCTGCTTCAACGTTATGTTCCGGCGTCCAATAGCGGGCCTGGCCTGTACCAGGTCGTCCCCGTTGGTACCATCAATGCCGATCAGTTTACCGCCCGTATCGATCACAGAATCAACGACCATCAGAGCTTCACCGCCTATTACTACTTCAACGACGGCCGCGAGCTCGACCCCTATAACACCTTTGAGGCGGCGGGCGCCAACACCCCAGGTTTCGGCAGCTACAACAATTCCCGTGACCAACAATGGAACTTCTCTCATACCTGGACCATCAGCAACGCTTTAGTGAACGAGGCACACTTCACCTACATGCGTGAAGGCGAACTCGGATATTTGAAAAACCAAACGTCCAACGCCGTCACCTCCTCCTGCACGGGATCAGCCGCTCCTTTCTGCTTTACTGGTCTTTCCGATTCTTCGGCCATCCAGAGTTCGTTCGGCACGGCCGCGAATCTTGGCATCACGCCGGGACTTCCGTCCAACCTCACAGGTGTTCCGTACGTCAATATTTCCGGCGGCGCATCATTCGGCAATAATTTTGAAGGCTTCCTGCCGCAGGTGGGAAACAGCTTTCAGTGGACTGACGAACTTAGCTGGGTGAAGGGCAATCACACCATCAAGTTCGGCGCGGACGTTCGCCGCGCCCGCTTCGACCAGTTTTACTACTTCGACGTCGACGGCGAATACACATTCGACAATAGTGGCCCCAACGGAATCATCCCCGGCGATGGCGACCAATACGCTGAATTTCTGCTGGGGTTGGCAGATGGCTATACCCAAGGCTCCGGTCAGCGTGAGGATGTTCGCAGCACCTCCATTTATCCGTTTGTCCAGGACAGTTGGAAGATCAAGCCCAACTTCACTCTGAATTACGGCTTGCGCTGGGAATTCACGCCGCCACCGACCGATATCAGCGGTCACGTGGAAACCTTCCGGCCCGGGCAAAACTCTACAGTCTACCCGTGCGGAATCACCACCAGCACGAACTACTGGGAGACGAACTACCCTCAAATAGGCACGCCAACCTGCGCTAACACCGGCACTGAACCCACTGGTTTGGTAGTTCCTGGCGACCCCGGTGTTCCTGCCGGAATGACCTCTACCTATTACAAGGCGTTTGCTCCACGTATCGGCATAGCCTACAGCCCCGGGCGCGATGGCAAAACCAGCATCCGCGCGGGTTGGGGTCTTTTCTATAACCCGATCGAAGAATTGGTTCTGGCCCAGTTCGGCGCCGAGCCTCCTTTCGGCGGCAGTTCCTCACTCTCGGATGTCTTCTTCAATACTCCGTATGTGAATCAGGGTGACTTCCAGACCCCCAATCCTTTCGGCGGCATTATTACCCCGGCAAAAGGCCAGGCTACCGATCTTTCTCTGTTTCGACCAATCCTTCTTTACGGCGAATTCCAGCCTCATCTGCGCTCGCAGTACACCAGTCAATACAATCTGACGATTCAGCGCGAGTTGAGCGGCAGCATGATGTTCCAGATTGGCTACGTGGGATCTGAAGGGCATCGTCTGTTGGCTTCTCACGACATCAATCCCTCCACGCCCCAGACTTGTCTCGACATTCAAACCCTCGCCAACGCAAATGCGAACAACGTCAGCTCCTTCGGCTCGCCCGCAACTTGCGGACCGACTGCTGAAGACACGCAATACATCATTTCTCCGACTGCGACGGTGCCTGCGGGCACGAGCTTCCACGTCCCGTACGGACCAAACGGCCCAACCGTCATACCCGGCGGCACAACGATCGGCTCCGTCGCGCCCAACGGCATAAACCTCGTCGGTCTGCGCCCGTATTCATCGCCGAACTGCAACCCCTACACGGGTACCGGTTGCCCGGTCGATGGCGTTCCCGTTTTCACCGACGTCTTCGCCGAAGACACCATCGCCAATTCCACTTACAACGCGCTGGAGATGATGCTGCAGAAGCGCTTCTCTCACGGACTGCAGTTCCAGGCGGCTTACACTCTCAGCAAGTCACTCGATGACGGCTCCACGTTCGAAGAAACGCTGAACCCCTTCAACTTCGGCGCCAGCCGCGCTCTTTCGATCTTCAACTCGAAACAGCGCTTCGTAGTCAGCTACGATTGGGAATTGCCGATTCGTAAATATCAGGGCTTTGCCGGCAAGGTTTTTGACGACTGGGAGGTCTCCGGCATAACTCAGTTCCAGAGCGGATTTCCAATCCGTCTGAATACCGAAGACGATACTGAACTGATCAACAGCTTGTTCTTCCTGGGTACCGAGGCGCCCAGCTTGAACGGTCGCTTGCAGATTCTGAATCCCAAGACAAACGGAGGCTTTTACCTCAACTACAACCAGTTCTCTGATCCACCGCCGGGACAGTTCAACAACGGCACGCAACGCACCATCTGCTGCGGCCCGGGACTCGCCGACTGGGACTTCTCAGTTCATAAAAAGATTTCTCTGAGCGAAGCGAAATACATCCAATTCCGCGCTGAGATTTTTAATGTCTTCAACCG
>JBAPQU010000638.1:0-14906 GCA_049280795.1 Candidatus Sulfotelmatobacter sp. | reverse complement strand
TCTCTATAATGGCGTTGATCCACGCCATTGCAGAAAGCAGATCTAGGGTGGACGACACGTCCGCAACCCCGGCGTGTAACGCTGGCATTCCAGTGCGCCTTATCGGATGACATCTGACGGCGGCCGTTCGTAGGAACGCAAGAAGAAGCACAAAACGAAGACGAACAGACTTCGCGAGTACGGCCCAGCGTAATTAGAAGGGCAACCTGAGTTCATTCCCGGAAAATCCTCACCGATTCACCGGAATCAGATTCACCGGAACAATGTTCCAAGGAGTTTAAGCGATCCAATGACAAGCAAGTTCTTGCGGTCTGTCCTGGCCATTGCGGTTCTCTCCATGATTTCCGCCTGGGCCCAAACCGGTAGCGCGGCTGCTCCAGCGGGTGGCATGAGTTCGCTCGCAGCCCCGGCAACCTCCACCTCCACCGTCACTGGCAACGGCACCACCAAGATCGGTACGATCAACATCGAACAGGCCGTGATCGGCAGCAATGAAGGCCAGCGCGATTTCGATGCGTTGAAGAAGAAGCTGGAGCCGAAGCAAAACGAGTTGAAGTCTCAGAACGACGAACTTGAAGCTCTGCAAAAGCAGTTTCAGACTCAGAGCGATAAGCTGAACGACGACGCTCGTGCCAATCTCCAGAAGCAGATCGAGAGCAAGAAGAAAGTTTTCGATCGCGCCGTGCAGGATGCTCAAGAAGATTATCAGAATCAGTCCAAGGAAGTTTTTCAGCGTATTCTGCAAAAGATGGCGCCTGTGATCGTGAAACATGCGCAGGAAGCCGGCTTCAGCATGATCGTGGACACTTCGAATCCGTGGCCGCAAAGTCCGATCCTATGGTACGGCGAAGGCGCGGATATTACCAAGACGGTCGTAGAAATCTACAACACGCAGTCGGGCGTTCCTGCTCCAGCCACGCCAGGTGCTGGAGTGAAGCCCGCGGCCCCAAGGCCGGCGGCTGCCAAGCCAGCCGCGCCACCCAGCAAGTAGTTTTTTCGCGACACCGTTTGTTTCGGAAAAGTTCCACAAGGCCGCGTCCAGCGCGGCCTTTTTTATTTGTGTTGGCCTGTGCCGCACTAATCGCGCTCGGTGTCCTTAGTACTAACCGCATTCCACTTGGGAGGACACCATGTTTGATGACACGCTTCACTCGTCCTGGGGCGAGCGTTCGCGGCGCGGATTCTCAGCTTTGACCTCGTTCGCATTGCAGGGCCTCGCTGCCGGAACACTGCTTCTCTTCTCTCTATTCCGGCCGGCAGGCTTGCCTTCATTCCATTCGCTCTCCACGCCGGTTAGCTTAGGCCAACCCATGGGAGAGCCCCCTGCAGTTAGAACGCGCGCCGGTGAGAACCCGGCGGCAGCGCCGAATAATCCCGCGATCACTCTTAGAATGCCGACACGAATACCCAATGAGATCCCATCCGCTGGCGACGATAGTCTACCTTCAGTTGCCGAATTTGGCGGGCCAAATGCCGGGGGCGCCGTTACCGGAGATCCGCGCGGCATGCCTAACCTGTTTGGTGGTTCACAGCCGGTTTTGCCGATAGCCACGCCAGCCGCAAGAATTGCTCCGCTTCGCGTCTCCCATATTAGCGAGGGAAATCTGGTTCGCAAGATCCTGCCGACGTATCCTGCGCTTGCCCGTAGTGCGCGAATTCAAGGTCAAGTTGTGCTGCAGGCGGTGATCAGCAAACAAGGGACAATCGAAAATCTCAAGGTCCTGACCGGACATCCCATGTTGGTGCCCGCGGCAATTGAAGCGGTACGCCAGTGGCGGTACCGGCCATACATCCTTAACAATGAGCCCGTCGAAGTAGAGACCCAGATCACAGTGAACTTTTCGCTGGGAGGGAACTGATTTGGGCGGAGGCCCATCAAATGTCCGGCAATACGTCTGACGACGTTAACAGAGAAATCAGGCGGGAGTAGCCCAAGCGTAACCTGAGCGCGCGTGCCGCTGCCGCTATAATCGAGCCCTGTGGCGACTACTGTAGAAACTCTGAGCCGCGTGGCCACCCGCCCCACTTGGGCGGAAGTTTCCCTGACCACTCTGCGGCAAAACTTCCGCGCGGTTGCGAAGCATGCCGGCGCGGGTGTGACCGTGTGCGCGGTGGTGAAGGCCGATGCCTACGGCCACGGCGCCGTGGAATGTTCTCGCGCTCTGCAGGCGGAAGGCGCGAAGTGGCTGGGCGTCACGTCCCTCGATGAGGCGATTCCGCTGCGCGAATCCGGCATCGAATCGCGAATTCTGTTGATGACGGGTTTTTGGCGCGGCGAAGAGAGTGAGATCGTTCGCTTGCGGCTCACTCCAACAGTATGGGAACCCTGGCACATCGAACTTCTGGAGCACGCGGCCGCAAACGGTGCGGTGCGGCACGCTGTGCATTTGAAGGTAGATACGGGGATGGGCCGTCTGGGTGTGGCGCTCGATGGGCTTCCTGTGGTTCTGAAAGCTCTCAGCGTGGCCCCACATCTGGTTCTCGAAGGTCTATCGACGCATCTGGCTTCGTCCGAAATTATGGACGCGCCATCCGTGGCGGAGCAGGAGCGCCGTTTCGAAGAGGCGCAGCGTATGGTGCGCGCGGCTGGATTCAATCCGGACTTGGTGCACATGGCGAACACCAGTGCCCTGATCTCGCGGCGCGAGACGTGGAACAACATGGTGCGTCCCGGCATCGCGCTCTACGGTTATTATTTGCCGTTCCAGCGCGCCGGCAGGGAGGTGAGCGGTGGAACGCTGCGACTTCCGGTAAAGCCGGTTTTAACCTGGAAGACACGCATTCTCTCCATGCGGCACTTCGCCGCCAACCAGGCGCTGGGCTATGGCGGAACTTACATGACCAAGGAGCCCGCGCACGTCGCCGTGCTGCCCGTGGGATACGCCGACGGATACAACCGGCAACTATCGAATCGTGGCCGCGTGATCGTCCGCGATCACTATGCTCCGATCATCGGCAGCATCTCGATGGACCTCACTCTCGTTGACGTTACCGGCATTCCCGGCATCTCCGTGGGCGACGAAGTAATCCTTCTCGGAACCGTAGACGGGCTGAGCGTCGATGCGCTCGAACATGCAAGACTGGCCAACAGCTCGCCTTACGAGATCCTCTGCAATATTTCCAAACGCGTACCGAGAAGGTACGGGAATTAGAGACCCGGCCGCGTTTTTTTCAAAAACAAAATCTACGAAAATCTTATCTTTCTCTATAAATACAAAATTGACGCAACCGCTGCGCCGTGAGAAAATCGTCGGCGCTATGGTTTGCCGCAGTAAGATTCTCTCCGCCGTATATTTGTTTCTCGCGCTAACCGCCAGCATGGCTGCTGGACAGACTCAAGCTGGTGGGGGTGCGCCGATGACTGGCGTTCCCGTTCATACGGGAACGGGCGGCGCGAGCATGGTGGTGACGGTCGTCACTCCAAACGACGCCCATCTTCCCCGTCCGGCGGTTGTTAGGCTCTACGATGCGAACAAAAAGCCGATCCAGTTTTTGACCACAGTAGACTCATCCGTGGCCTTTGCAGGCTTGAATCTTGGCAAGTACGAGCTTGAAGTGAGCGCTATTGGATATCTTCCCGGTCATTCCGAGCCGGAGGTTCTCAGTCAATATAATGCGACCCAGGTAAAAGTCGTTCTTCGTCCCGATCCTGATGCGGTTGATTTGGATGCTGGCATCGCATCCGTGACCGGCAAGGGAAATAAGGAAGCAAAGCGCGGAGTTTCGGAGTTGGAAGCCGGGAAAATCAAAGACGCGCAGAAAGACCTGGATGCCGCATACAAGGCAGCGCCTACCAACGCTCACGTGAACTTCCTGCTCGGCTACTTGTGTTTCCTGCAAAATGACTTGGACCATGCGCAAACTTACCTGCAGAAAGCTACGACACTAGATCCGCATGACGTTCAGGCGCTTGACACCCTCGGTCGACTGTACCTGACGAAGCGGGATTATGCTGCGGCTACAACCACATTGCAGCAGGCTATTGCCGCAGACCATGAAAACGCGGCGGCACACAGCATGCTCGCCAATGCCTACTTGAGTCAGCGCAATTTTAAGGATGCTCTGGCCCAGGCTGAGCTATCCATTGATAAAGGCAAGAGTGTGGGCGGGAACGCCCAGATCATTCGAGGAGAGTCGCTTGCAGCATTGGGCCGCGACAAGGAAGCAATCGAGGCGCTCAATACCTATTTGCAGAACTCACCTGATACGGCGTCGGCGCCGCAGGTTCGCCAGTTGATTGCCATGATTGAGCAGCGAAATCCCAAGGCTTCCTCAAGCACGGCGCAGCCCGCAAAGCAGTAAGACCGGCTCACTTCACCGTCCCACCTGGTCTTCGAGCGCCGGTTCCATCTCGCTTCGGATAATACCCATCTCCACATAGATGGGACGCATGATCTTCCGGATTGACTTCAGTTGCGTCGTAAACCAGATCGAACCGGCAACGCAAAATGCTCCCGTAATCATGATCGCATGCGGCGCCCCCAGCCTGTGCGCAAGGCCACCGGCAAGCAGGCTGCCGAAGGGCGCCATGCCTACAAAAGCCATCGTGTAGTAACTCATCACTCGGCCGCGCTTATCTTCCGGCACCAAAGTCTGAATCACGGTATTGCTTGCCGCCAGACCCTGCATCATGCCGAAGCCTACGATCAGCATGAGAAACATCGATAGCAGAAAGAATCGCGATAGACCAAAACAGATCAAACCAAAGCCGAAGAGCGCAGCCGAGACCTGAATCATCGTCGTCAGTCCGCGAACCGTTTTGCGCAGCGCAAGAGATATCGCGGAGATCAGCGCTCCCACACCGGAAGCTCCCAACAGAAACCCGAACGTATGCGGGCCACCATGCAGCACCTTCGATGCGAAGATAGGCATGAGCACCATGAACGGCATTCCCATCAGGCTAACTAACGCGAAGAGCAACAGAATAGTTCGTACCGGCCGAAAACCGGATACGTAAACCCAGCCTTCTTTGAGTTGCTCGAGCATCGAAGCCGCCGCGCGCTTTGCCGGCGCAACTCTCACGCGCATCATCAACAATGACGCGATAACGGCGAGATAGCTGATGCCGTCAATCGTGAAACAATATCCTTCACCTGCCGCCGCTATCACCAATCCCGCCAAGGCCGGCCCAACTAAACGAGCCAGGTTGACTATGGAAGAATTAAGCGCGATCGCATTGCCGAGGTCTTGCTTGTCTTCAACCATCTGCACCAGGAAAGCCTGCCGCCCCGGCATATCGAACGCGTTGATCAGACCCTGCAGTGCGCTGAGCCAGATAATCTCGTGAATGTTGATGACCTTGGCGAGCGTCAGGCCTGCAAGCGCCAGCGATTGCATACCCGCCAATACCTGCGTCCAAACCAGCAGCTTCCGACGGTCGAGCCGGTCGACCCAAACTCCGGCAAAAGGCGCCAGCAAGAAGGTTGGAATCTGCCCGGCAAAGCCCACCACGCCCAGCAGCAATGCGGACCCTGTGAGTCGGTACACCAGCCAACTAGTTGCGACGCGGGTCATCCAGGTGCCGATCAGAGAGATACTCTGGCCGGTAAAGAACAGTCGGAAATTGCGATGCCGGAGCGCTCGCCATGCATGAGAAAAACGTTCGAAGGGACCTTGCTTAACGATGACTGTTCCGGTCGAATCGATTCTCTTCACGTTGCGATTCATGCTCAAACTGTATTCAAAAATCATAGCAGGATGGGATAACGGCCTTCACGCAGGATGAGTTCCAACCCTTCTCCGCTCCCATCGAATGCCGGTTCTCGCGGCTCACTGTACTGGACTGATTGTCCTCCCGGCCGTTTGTTATTCTTAAAGTACATGCCTTCGCGCTACGCACAATGGATGTATGACTGGGAGCACAAGCTCACTTCAGTGGACAATAACCGCGTGGTACGTCCACTGGACTGGGGCGTGGAGTGGGCGCGGGACTGGCCTTGCCGCAATGGTACGCGACCGGGGCAGACTGTCGATGATCCGGCGAAGTTCTTCATCGATTTCAACCGGCGCATTCTCGCCGCGAGCGATGAATTTTATTCCTACAGCACCCCCGCCGATTTCCGGTTGGAGAAGCGCGAAGTGAAAGTTTTCTCCACGCGTGAAGTTCCTGACCCAAAGCTTGAGGCGAAAGTAAAAGGAACGTTTGGAGAGTTTCTGCGGTTTACGGCGCCAGTGAAAACGCCTTACGCGGAAAACAACCTGGTGAACGCGCGCTGGTTTCCCGCGCAGGGCCGGCGTGCCATCGTACTTTTGCCGCACTGGAATGCGGACGCGCTTGCTTACGTTAGCCTTTGCAAACTTCTGAACATGCTGGGCATCGCGGTGCTGCGGCTGAGCATGCCGTATCACGACATTCGCATGCCCGCCGAAATCAGCCGTGCAGATTATGCCGTCTCCGCCAACATCGGGCGCACGCTCGATGCGGTGCGGCAGGGCGTGGTGGATGTCCGCTGCTGTCTCGATTGGCTGGAGCAGCAAGGTTACAGCAAGCTTGGGATCGTGGGCACGAGCCTGGGCTCGTGTTATGCATTCATCGCAGCGGCCCATGATCCGCGCATTCGTGTGGCGGCGTTTAATCATGCGTCCACTTACGTTGCCGATGTGGTGTGGCATGGACAGTCTACGCGGCACATTCGGCGGGGCATGGAATCTCAGATCACGCTGGAGACGTTGCGGAAATCGTGGCTGGCGGTGAGTCCGATGGCGTATTTCAATCAATTCTCGCGCTGGCGGCGGAAGTCGCTGATTATTTATGCCAAGTACGATCTGACTTTTCTGCCGGAGCTTTCTCGCGACGTGGTGCAAGAGTTCGAGCGTCACGGACTAGACCATAAAGTCGTCATACTGCCTTGCGGTCATTACACCATGGGCGAGGCGCCCTACAATTACATGGATGGTTGGTACCTGGCTTCATTCCTGCGGACGGCGTTTGAGGGTTAGCGGAATAATTGCAAGGATTGCCGACGCTGCGGCGCGGCATAAAGATGAAGGCGGTAGAATGTGTCATGGCGACACAGCACATCGGTGACCCCAAAGCAGCCGTCGAATACCGGCGCGGCGAGTTTTTGATCAGCACCGCGCGCGAACGCTTGGATTTGGATGTAGTGTATGGCTTTCTGACCAATTGCTATTGGTCCAAAGGCATTCCGCGGGAAGTCGTAGCGTGGTCAATCGACGGCGCGCTCTGCTTTGGTATTTATGATGGCGAGGGCGCGCAAGTTGGCTTTGCGCGAGTGATCAGCGATTTCGCCACCATCGCTTATATCGGCGACGTGTTCGTGCTTGAAACGCATCGCGGGCGTGGGTTAAGCAAGTGGCTGATGGAGTGCATTGTTCAGCATCCGGCATTGCAGAATTTGCGGCGCTGGATTCTGACCACTCGCGACGCGCATGGACTTTATTCACAGTTTGGCTTCACTCCGGTCAAGGCTCCGGAGCGATTCATGGAGCGTCACGATCCCAACGTATACGATACGCCCTAGGAAAAATACATGAAGAATTCCGCAGCAACATCGAAGATGTACCGCCCACTCTACGAATCCGATCCGCAGATTGCCGCTGCCATCGACAACGAAACCCGGCGCCAGCACGAGGGTCTGGAGCTGATTGCGTCGGAGAATTTCGTCAGCGAAGCCGTGCTCGAAGCCGCGGGCTCGGTGTTCACGAATAAGTATGCCGAAGGGTATCCCGGCAAGCGCTATTACGGCGGATGCGAATTCGCCGACGTGGTCGAGAATCTGGCGCGTGACCGAGCCAAGCAATTATTCGGCGCGGAACACGCGAACGTTCAGCCGCATGCCGGTTCACAGGCGAACATGGAAGCCTATGCGGCAGTGCTGCAGCCGGGCGATACGATTCTTGGATTAAACCTGGCGCATGGCGGCCACCTGACGCATGGTTTTCACCTGAATTTTTCTGGGAAAACTTACAAGATCGTTCCTTACGGCGTGACCAAAGAAACCGAGACGATCGACTACGACTCACTGGAGAAGCTGGCGGAGCAGGAACGCCCGAAGCTGATCATCGGCGGCGGCAGCGCTTACCCTCGCATCATCGACTTCGCCCGTATGCGCCAGATCGCCGATAAAGTCGGTGCACTCTTCCTGGTCGACATGGCACATTTTGCCGGACTTGTGGCGGGTGGGGCTCATCCTTCACCGGTGCCGCATGCGCACATTGTCACCTCCACCACGCACAAGACCCTGCGCGGACCTCGCGCGGGCATGATTCTTTCCAAGGCGGAGTTCGCGGCCGCGATCGATAAAGTTGTTTTTCCGGGGATGCAAGGCGGGCCGTTGATGCACATCATCGCAGCCAAGGCGATTTGTTTTCAGGAAGCGATGCAGCCGGAATTCCGGGATTATGCCAGGCAAGTCGTAACCAACGCGAAGGTGCTGGCGGAAACGCTGGCGGCAGAAGGCTTCCGCATCATTTCCGGTGGCACGGATACGCACCTGATGCTGGTCGATGTCTTTTCGAAGGGCATGCTAGGCAGTGAGGCTGAAAAGGCGCTTGGCGAAGCTGGAATCACAGTCAATAAGAACGCCATTCCCTTCGATACCAACCCGCCCATGAAACCGAGCGGAATCCGCATCGGCACGCCAGCCCTAACCACGCGCGGAATGAAAGAGGCGGAGATGCGGCAGGTCGGACTCTGGATCGCGGAAGCGTTACTGCAACGAAATGATGCCGCAGTACTGGCGAAAATCCGCAAGGACGTGCTCAATCTCTGTGAGGCGTTCCCGCTCTATGCTGATCGCCGGGCCGCGGCGCAGGCGGAAGTGCGGGCGTAAGCGCGCACTCTCGTAATTCCGCTGTGCGGGCTACACTCGCTGTGGTTAAATGCCTCAGGTGAAGATCGCAATCGACATCCGGCGGATGACTGAGTTTGGCGTGGGCACATACATCCGCAATGTCGTGCGGACTCTCGGCCGACTGGACCACGAAACCACGTATTTCCTCATTGGCACCCCTAAGAAAATTAAGGAAATCGGTTCGCTACCGCCGAACTTTCATATGGTTCCTTTAGTCCAACCCGAACGTTCTCTCAAGGGGTACCGGGAGTTCCGCACGATCGTGAAGCGGCTGAAATGCGATCTGGTACACATTCCCAACTTGTTCTCCATCCCACGCGCACTGCCCTGTCCTTATGTGATGACGGTGCACGATATCCTCGAACACATGTCGCGTGCGCGAGAGCAAACGGGGTTTTGGAGGTCCATGCACTTCCAACTGACCAAGCGGGTTTTGCGGGGTGCGGCGCGCATCTTTGCAGTTTCCAATTTCACCAAGTTGGAAATCGAAAAGCTATTTAACATTCCCGCCGGACGCATCGAGGTAGTCCACAACGCAATCGATGAGAGGTTGCTGCATGGCCACGCGAGCGCGGCCGACCGTCAGTTGATTGTCGAGCGCTATCAGGTTACGTATCCCTTCTTGCTTTATGCGGGAAGGATCAGCCCGCACAAGAACGTCGTGCGCATGATCGAGGCATTCTCCGCGTTGAAAACCGAACTGGAGAAAGACCAGGTATATCCCGACCTGAAGCTCATCATTATTGGAGACGATCTTTCCGGCAATCCCGACCTGCGGCGGACGGTGATCCGCAGCGGCATGCAGAACGATGTGCGCTTTCTGGGCTTTGTGCCCATCGAAGTGCTACGCACGTTTTACGATGCCGCCAAGATTTTTATCTTTCCGTCGTTGTACGAGGGCTTTGGCCTGCCTCCGCTGGAGGCGATGGCGCACGGCACTCCGGTGGTGACTTCAAACGTGACGTCGTTGCCTGAGGTGGTGGGCAATGCCGCGGTGCTGGTGCACCCGGAAAATGTTTTCGAGATCATGCGGGCGCTGCATCGGGTTCTTATGGACCAGCCATTACGCGAGAAAATGAAGGAGCGCAGTTTGCGGCAAGCGACGAAATTCTCCTGGGAAAAATCGGTGCGCAGGATCAGGGACGTTTACCAGGAAGTTCTGAGCGGCAAAGGTGACACGGGATCGCCCGACCAGGCAACGGCCTCCGGTCGCAAGACAACGGCAGGCGTGGCGTGATCTAGATATGATCGGGGCGGGTTATTCGCCGGCTCCGCGCATCGGTTGAATCTCGGCGGAGATTATTTCAGCAGAGGCTGTCCCGGCGAAGCGATGGAGAGCTTGTGCAACTTGGCGGTGACGCGGTTGCGGTCGGCATCGGTCTGGGCGGAAGCGAGACGTTTGCGGAGAGTGGTGATCTTGTGCTGGCGGGCGCGGCGCCGGCGAATTTCCGGCCGGCGGCTGGGTGCTGACATTCGGTGTGCTCCTGAGTGAATTGAGAAAATGGATTTACATTAGCCGCGCTCGGAGGCCGGGTTCGCCGGGCCACCTCGTAGCCACTAACTTCATTGAATCGGAACCGGCGAGAACTGTCAATGAGGTCGCCGGAGTGATGCCAGATTTTGCCTCATCGGGCGCCTACAGCTGTAATGATCGCCTTCGGCAGTTGGAGCGAAGTCCGCTGCTGAATGTTCGCCGAAGAATCGCCCAGCATCAAGTTGTAAGATCCGGCATTTGCATGCCAGGATGCCGTGGCCACATCGTAAAAGCTAAAGCTCCGTGGATCGAGTTCGACAGAGACATGCTTGGTCTCTCCTGGTTGCAGCATAACCCGCTCAAATTGTTTCAATTCCTTGGCGGGGCGCGGCACGGTCGGCGACGCCTCACCCACATAGAGCTGAGCGACAGTAGCTCCGGCGCGCTTGCCCGTATTCGAAACGTCAAAGCTAACGAAGAAGCGCCCGTCACCGGCAGGCGCACTTTTAAGATTCTTGAATGCAAACGTCGTATAGGAGAGCCCGAAGCCGAAGGGAAACTGAGGTTCGATATGGGCGTGCTCATAACCGCGATAGCCCATGAAGATTCCTTCGCGGTAGACAACCTTATTCGTGCCTGTGTCGGGATAGTAATTGCTATAGCTGGGATTATCGATCAGCTTCTTTTCCCAGCTGATGGGCAGATGTCCGGAAGGATTACTTTCTCCGAAGAGTAGTCGAGCCACGGCATTGCCGCCTTCTTCACCGCCATACCATGCTGCGAAAATGCCCTGCACCTTATCCTTCCAGGGCGAGACATCGACACTGCCGCCTGAAGTAATGACGACGATGGTTTTCTTGCCGAGCGCGGCGATTTCCTCGATGAGTTGCTGCTGGCCGACGGGAAGCTCAAAACTTCTGTCGCCGCCTTCAGATTCTGAGGACGAGTCGAAGCCGACGGCGAGCACGACCGCGTCGGCGTGCGATGCCATCTCGAGCGCATCGTTCTCGACGATGTCGCCAAGCGGAGCGATGCCCACGCGCATACCTGACGCGGAAGCAAACTGGGTCGAAAGCTGCTCCAACACAATTTTGTGTGGCCCCTTGGAAAGTTCGATAGCCGCCTGATTGAGAATCGCCTTCGGCACAACGGAACTGTCGATAATAAGTGCATCATCGACCAAAAGCCGAAACCTTCCGTCGGTCTGGGCGAACACGGCAAACTTGCCGTCGGCTTCCGCCGTATAGTAGCCAACCCACTTACCGCTCGTCGTCGTTCGCACGTACGGGTTGGAATTCTTGTGAGTGGTAAGAGCATTCAGTTCCTGCTCTTCCGGTTCGCGGCGGGTCGAAGGAGGGATCAGAATAAGTTTCTCAACGACCGTTCCGGTTTCTCCACCTTGCAAATCAGCTTTGGCAAAGGTGGTGTGCGTCACTCCAGCGGTCGCGCCTTGTGCATCCGTTGTGAACTGTGTGAGCCGCGCCATCTGGTTGATGCTGCGAACGCCGCGTGCGTAGAGGACTTTGGCTCCCTCGCCGAGATAGTTGCTGATGCCAACCAGCAGATTCGTGTTGGCAAAGCTAACAACCTGCCCGCTGCCTCCGCCCGTGGTTACGGTCTGAGCTGCTGTAGGCCCGATCACAGCAATTGTTTTGATCGCTTTTTTGTCGAGCGGCAGTGCGTTGTTAGTATTTTGCAGCAGGACTGCACCCTCGATTGCGGCCTGCAGTGAAGCCTCGCGACCTTGCAAGTTGTAGCGCGGAATGCTGGCGTCGAGCGCAGGATGACCCAGCCAGCCGAAGTCGACGGCAACGCGCAGGATGCGGCGCACCTTTTCATCAAGATCAGCTTGCGTGATCGTTCCGGCATCGAGCAAAGGGGTAATCGTCTCCCGGTTGTAGTAAACGCCGAAAGGCATTTCGAGATCGAGGCCACCTTTTATATCCGCAGCGGTGTCGTAGGTTGAGACCCAATCCGACATGATGATGCCGGGAAAGTGCCACTGCTCTTTCGCGACTTCAATGTTGAGGCGGCGATTCTGCGTCATGTGCTCGCCGTTGGTGAGATTGTAGGCATCCATGATCGCCCCGACTTTGCCCACCTTGACGGCAGCTTCGAAGACCGGCATGTAAATCTCTCGCAAGGTTCGCTCGTCGATGATGGAGTCCTCGTCGTGCCGCAGGTATTCGGAATTATTGCCGAGATAATGTTTGACGGTGGCAGAAACACCTTCCTTCTGCACGCCTTGTATGTAGCCGACGGCGATCTGGCTGGCAAGAAACGGATCCTCACCGAAGTATTCGAAGTTACGGCCATTCATCGGGGCGCGGTAGATGTTGACGCCGGGGCCAAGCAGAAACACAGCTCCGCGGGAACGGCAGTCGCGCCCCAGTTCTTCGCCGATGCGGAGCGCGAGTGGCCGATCCCAAGAAGCTGCCAACCCAATTCCCGCCGCATAGGCAATCGTCGGCGCCGGAATGTGAGCTCCCACCGGACCATCCGCCATCTGGAAGAAGGGAATTTTTAGGCGCGGCACGGAATGAGTGCGAAAGGGCGTGTCGCCGCTGATTAGATCGATCTTCTCATCGAGCGTCATTGCGCCGACGAGTTCATTCACACGTTTCTCGACAGCTGCAGGATCATTGCCGACAAATTGCGCAGAGGCGTAGACAGCTGCCAGCAGTAACGAACAAGCAAGAACGTTGCGGCAGATTGCAGAGACGGGGTTGGCTGGCATCGGCATATTCTCCTGTGGGGAATGGTACGACGAAATGGAGTCGAGCGCTGGCTCGATTGCACATTCAGAATCGGCTGGGATCGGCCTAGCTGTGATAGCCTTAAACATTTCGCAACCGAATCGAAACCCTCCGGACGTGTTCTTGAATACGGTAGAGCTCAACAAAATTCGCAAGAGCTACGATGAATTCGTGGCTGTGGATGATTTGTCGCTGATCATTCAGCCGGGAGAAGTCTACGGTTTGCTGGGCCCGAATGGCGCGGGAAAAACCAGCACGCTGCGCATGATGATCGGCATCACGTTTCCCGACTCCGGCGTGGTTTCACTGTTCGGCGAACCGCTGCGGCGCGAACACATGCAACGGCTCGGCTACCTGCCGGAAGAGCGCGGCCTGTATAAGAAGATGAAGGTCCTGGATCAACTCGTGTTTCTCGGGCAATTGAAAGGTTTGTCCGGGCACGATGCAGCGCGGCGGTCGCTGCAGTGGTGCGAGCGCCTGGGCTTGAAAGATTGGACCGATAAGAAAGTGGAAGAGCTTTCCAAGGGGATGCAGCAGAAGGTGCAGTTTATTGGCGCGTTGGTGCACGATCCTCAATTCGTGGTCATGGACGAACCATTTTCAGGTCTCGATCCATCGAGCGCCTTAGTCCTTAAAGATGCGTTTCTGGAACTGAAGACGGCGGGAAAGACACTTCTTTTTTCCACGCATCGCATGGACACCGCGGAGCGGCTGTGCGATTCCATCTGCCTGATCAATCGTGGGAGAGCCGTCCTCGAAGGTGATTTGAGCAAGATCCGCACTGGATATGGGAAGCGGAATGTGCAGATCAAGTATGAAGGCGATGCGCAGTTCCTTCACGATGCGAGGCTGGTGCAATCTTTTAACGATTACGGAAACTATGTGGAAGTGCGGCTTGCTGCAGGAGCCGATTCTCAGGACTTATTACGGGCAGCAGCAGCGCACGCCCGGGTCAGCAAGTTCGAGTTGATGGAGCCTTCGCTGGAAGAGATCTTTATCGAAGCAGTGGGTAAGGCCAATGCGTGACTTAAATGCGTAATCTGGGACTCATTAACACGTGGCTGATCATCAAGCGCGAATATTTGGAGCGTGTGCGCACCCGTTCCTTCCTCGTGCTCACCCTGCTGTTGCCGGCAATTATGGCCGGAGCTTTTATCATTCCCGCAAAACTCTCCAGCATGAAGAGTGCTCAAACGGAGCGGCTGGTGGTGGTGACTTCGACCCCACAGTTCGGCGAGATTGTGCGCCAGCAACTTGTGACTAAGCCGGATGGTGCGACGGCCGTCGCCGACAAAGAAGATAAAGACAAAGACGACGATAAAGACTTAGGCAAAGGGGACGAATCCAGCCGCAACTATGCGATTGAGGTCGACTCAAACGCCAGCGACGCTGAGCGAACGGCTCTGCGAAATCGAGTCGATGCCGGCGACATTGATGGTTATCTCTGGCTCAGCGATGATGCGGTCGCGGCACGCAAGGTTACGTACTACGGCCGGCAGGCTGGCGGATTCATGGAGAAGTCATGGCTGGCCAGCCAGTTGGACCACGCCATTTTGCTGCAGGAACTTTCGCAGCGCGGCATCAGCGGCGCGCAAGCCGACGCATTGCTCAAGCCCGTAAAACTGGAGACCATACGCGTGGAGGCGGGCCGTGAAACCAAATCCAATGGCCAGGCCATGTTCTTCGCGGTTTTCGCCATGGTGATGCTGCTGTATACAGCCGTTATCTTCTACGGGGTTTCCGTGATGCGCGCCGTGCTGGAGGAAAAAAACTCGCGCGTCATGGAAGTTCTGCTTTCTTCCGCAACGTCGACAGAATTAATGGCGGGCAAGCTGATCGGCGTGGGCGCGGTGGGGCTGACGC
>JBAPQU010000637.1:0-2278 GCA_049280795.1 Candidatus Sulfotelmatobacter sp. | reverse complement strand
CATCGCCAGCCTCTCCATCCCCTGGGGATTCAATAAAGGCGATAGTCGGAGAGTTGACCCTGCAGAGCTTCGAAGCGAATCTTTTGCAGAACCACGTTACGGTAAGGGTCGGTGAGGACTTCTTTGGAAATGCGGTAGCGGCCACTGTTGTCGGTGTTGACGAGTTCAAAGGCGGGGACGCCGGGCTCGAAAGGCTTGTTCTCAAAGGTGCAATGGCGTTTTTCCTCGGAGAAAAAGTCGCGTCCATTGGTGACGATGAAGCCCATGTCGCGGGTGCAGGCCTGGTCGACTCGGGGGAAATAGACTTCATTCACGATGCCGTGGCTAATGGTGAACCAGACCTTGCTGTGCTGATTTAAGGCGGTGCCAACGCCAGTCTTGGCGCTGGAGGTCCAGCGGGGTGGAATGCCGGGCCAGCCGGGGGCGTAGCGCACGGGAGAATCGCTCATGAAGTTTTCGTCCTACGAACGACAAATGAAGAGGCTCGATCCTCATCATGGTAGCAGCCTTGTGGACGCACCGGTGCTGACATGCCATGGCTTTTTGCACGTGGGCGAATTGTCTGGCGACAAAAAGAAGCGGCATCAGCGACTTGCAGGCAACGGCGCGGCACGAATATTACCAGGCGCCATTTGCGCACTTGCAACCGAACATCAGGGTTGGTCGGACCCGGCATCCTTTAATCTTCCCATCTACAAACTCTTCATCTATAAATCTCCTCTACAATCCTCATTCAAGCCCATTCATCAGAAATTCACTCAGTTGTAACTGTCCTGTAACAGAGCGCCGATAGAAACTAGAATGTTCAATCAAAGGAGGAATCATCGAGTGATGCGACGAATCGTGTTGCTTTTGGTATGCGCGTTTCTAGCGTTACCGGCCATCGGCCAGACCACGTTGACTGGTGCGGGAGCCACGTTCCCGAATCCGATTTATTCGAAATGGTTTAGCGAGTACCACAAGGTTCACTCCGATGTTCAGATCAACTATCAATCGATTGGAAGCGGTGGCGGCATCCGGCAGGTAACGGAAGGCACCGTGGATTTTGGCGCCAGTGACATGCCGATGACCGATGGCCAACTGGCAGAAGCCCAAGGCAAGCGGAAGACCAAAATTCTCAACCTTCCCACGGTTCTGGGAGCAGTGGTGCCGGCTTACAACATTCCAGGAGTCAATGGAGAGGTGAAGTTTACGCCCGAGGCGCTGGCGGGAATTTTTCTGGGCAAGATTACAAAATGGAATGACAAAGCAATCACCAGCGCGAATCCCGGGGTCAATTTCCCCGACAAAGAAATAATTGTGGTGCATCGTTCCGATGGGAGCGGCACTACCTTCATCTGGACGGACTATCTCTCAAAGGTAAGCGGGGATTGGAAGACTGAGGTGGGCAGCAACACGAGTGTGAAGTGGCCGATTGGACTGGGCGGAAAAGGGAACGAAGGCGTTGCGGGTTCGATTCGGCAGTTGCAGGGAGCTATTGGGTACGTCGAGCTGATCTATGCGGTACAGAACAACATACCTTACGGCAGCGTGCGAAATGCGGCTGGTGTTTTTCTGAAAGCATCGCTGGAGGGGGTAACGGCAGCAGCGGCGTCGGCTCCGAAAATGCCGGCGGATTTTCGCGTCTCGATTACGAACGCGCCAGGCAAGGACGCTTATCCTATTTCCAGCTTTACCTGGCTGCTGATTCCGCAGCAGTCGCAGGATGCGGCGAAGGGAAAGATTCTGGCCGACTTTTTGAACTGGATGGTCACTGATGGACAGAAGATGACGAATGCGCTCTCTTATGCGGCGTTGCCGGACAGCGTGGTTCAAAAAGAGAAAGAGGTGATCAAAGGGGTTAAGTAGAGCTCGCCGGAAGCGGGCGGTAGATTAGTGCGGCGCATCACGATTTTTGCCGGCACATCGAATGGCAGAAGTGCTGTTACGGTGTGCCGCATTCTTTTTCCGGGTGAGCGGAGTTTCGGAATTCGAGGCTATTTTACCGGCTTGATTTGCCGTTTCTGCGCGCTCTGGGGGAATGTTTTATACTAGATATTCGCAGATGTTTCCGCGCAGCAGTTCCACGGAATGCGGTCCGGGATGGGATACATTAAGCCATAAGTAATCCCCGTCGGCAAAGAATAAAGTCGTACCAATGAAGGTGTAATACCCGCGCAGATGGCTCGCCTTTCGCTGGAAAATCCTGAGTATTACCTCAACCGCGACACCTCCTGGATCGCGTTTAACAGCCGTGTGCTCGAGGAAGCCTATGACGAAGGCAACCCGCTGCTCGAGC
>JBAPQU010000636.1:0-2469 GCA_049280795.1 Candidatus Sulfotelmatobacter sp. | reverse complement strand
GTTGAAACGTTCGGGGCAGGTTTGCATCGACCAGCAGAAGCCGGCTAATTCGATTGCGGCGATTCGATCGGCGGTGAAGAGCCTGCAGGCCGGTATGCCGCTGGTGATTTATCCGGAGGGCGGGCGCACGCCCGATGGCGAGATCAAGCCGTTTTTGCCGGGAGCTTTTTTTCTCGCCATTAAAGCACAGGTGGATATCGTTCCGATTGCGCTGGTCGGCACCTACGAGTTGCTGCCGATGAATACCTACCACCTCAAGTGCCGTCCGCTGGAGATGCGCGTGGGCGAGCCGATCTCGACCACGGGGCTGAAGATGCGGGATATGGAGACGGTGTCAGCACAAGTGCGGAAGGCGATGGAGGATTTGTATTACCGCGCGTAACGTCTCTAGGCTCTTTCCAATCTGGCCCCGAGCTACCGGAGTTGAAAATTCACCAGTATTTCCGTATCAACCTCTATTGGACTGCCAAAGAGCAAGTAGGGCCGATAGCGCCACTGCTTAACGGCGTCGATGGCGGCAGGGACCAGCATGGGATGTCCGCTCACTAGCGTGAGTTTTTCTATCGAACCGTCCTTGCCGATGATGGCTCGCAGTACTACTGAGCCTTGAACGCCCGCCCGCCTGGCTTCGGGGGGTAATCCGGTTGCACCTTGTGCACTATGAGTCCCGCCGAGACGCCTTGAGATACCCTGACCCGTTGAGGTTGGCGAGCCGGACCTATCTCGGGGACGACGCCGTTTACACTCTGATTGTCGTCGCTCAGGACGAATCTGAAAGAGGCAGTTGCGTTAACGCCTATTGCCTTGTCGCCGCTAATCACCGGCTTGAATTTCCACTTGCTGACTGTTTCCTCGACAGCCTTGGCAAGGAGCGGGTCACCCTTGGAAGCTCGGACATGCATTACGTCGCCAGTGTCCAAAACCCAGAAGGATGCCAAAACTTCGCCCTCAATCTTTTGTTCGCGGGCCTGTGGCGGATAAATCACGTTTGTGACCGCCACTGGCTCAAGCGTGTATTCGGGCGCCTTCGGAAGCGGATTGTCCTGCCCACCGACGGGCGCGACGGTTGATGATGTGGCCAGCTGTGCTGCGGGCGCGGTGGCAGAATCATTGCCTGGGGTCGGTGCTGCAGACTGGGCCCACGCCGCAGCGCAGACGAAGAGTCCAACAAGCGCTATTTTCCGCAAGACCCACATATCGCACGAATTGTATCTCAAAATTCCTGCTGATTGGCCCAGTCTGCCCTTCGTAAAATCCGACCGTAACTTTTCTTTTTCCCTGCCGTTATCCCTTATGTAACACTACTCCGCGCGGAGAACTGGTTGAAGGCTCTGACAGCTGGGAACAAAGAACGCCAAGCGGACGAGCGGCTTCTGATCGAAGAAGCGCAGCAGGACCCTGCGCGCTTTGCGGAGCTTTATGAGCTCAATTTTGAGCGGGTTTATGCTTATGTGGCGCGGCGGGTGGGAGATCGAGCGGAAACCGAGGATGTGACCTCCGAGGTGTTTCACCATGCGCTGGCCAACTTGAAGCGGTTTGAGTGGCGCGGAATTCCGTTTGCGGCGTGGCTGTTCCGGATTGCCGCGAATTTGATTTCGGACCGCTGGCAGCGTTCGGGACGAGAAGTTGCTGACGGTTCCGAGGTCGAAGTTGCGGTCGGTCCAGCGGACATTGAGGCGTGCGAACGCAGGGCAACGATATTCCGGTTGGTCGAGTTGCTACCAGCGGAACAGAAACGCGTGCTGGTGCTGCAATTTGTGGAGGAGAAGAGCTTAAAAGAAGTGGCGCGGGAGATCGGTAAGACGGAAGGCGCGGTCAAGCAGTTGCAATTCCGGGGATTGACCACGCTACGCGCCAGAATGGAGGGTGCAGATGCCTAAGCGCTCTCTGGGTCCAGGAAGCAACGATCCTGGGAAGATTGAACTGAAGAAGATCGAGCAGCTGAATCAGGCTGTTGATTCAATGCTGGCTCGAAAGGATGGCAAGGCTCCGAAGATAGCGGCTGCAATCGAGCCACTGGTACGCATCGCGGCGGAATTGCGCAATCTGCCGAATGCGAGTTTTAAGGTACGATTGAAATCCGAATTTGAAGGGAAAAAGAAAATGGCTACTCTTACTGTACCTACTGCTACTCAGCCTGCTGCCGCCGTTCGACCGGTTGCGATTCCGCGCGTGACATTCAAGGACGTTGCCAAGGCGATCGAGTTCTACAAGAAAGCTCTCGGCGCAAAAGAAACATTCCGCTTCGAGACTCCAAACGGTATTCCCGCAGCCGAAATTAGGATCGGCGATTCGGCCATCATGCTGTCCGAGGAATGGCCGGAGGGCGGCCGCTTCAGCGCTGAAACCCTGGGCCAGTCGCCGGTATGGCTCACGCTCCGGGTCGACGATGTAGATTCGTTCGTTGAGCACGCGACCGAGGCTGGGATGAAAATTGTGAGACCGGTGGCGGATCAGTTCTACGGCCAT
>JBAPQU010000635.1:0-8625 GCA_049280795.1 Candidatus Sulfotelmatobacter sp. | reverse complement strand
GTTTATTGCCAGAGCCAACGCTGGCCGGGCAAGCCGGTAATGGACATTCAGATCATCATGAAGAGCTTGACTGACGCGAAAGAACTGATCCAGAGCGTGATGGAAGAGTTAAGAAAGACCAACTAACTGTGCGCGGTCATGGCGTCACCGTTACCATCACGACCCCGTGCGACGCAACGGTCGCGGAAAACTTTCCAGTGAACTTTCCGAGGTCTTTGTGCTGCCACAGGTCTCGCACAGACGCGCTCAAGTGATCGGGATAGCCGAGATCCTCCCAGTTCGCTGCGATCTCCGCTTCCGCACTGCCGCGATTTAACAGCACCACGGCGCGGCCACCATCTTTCAACTGCTTCGCCCAGACGTCGAAATCGCCGTTCTTCCACACGCGCTCGCCTTCGTGCCCAAGCGGATCCTGATCGACCGCAATCACTTCTTTGTTGGTGAGAATGTCGTGAATCTCAGTCCGCATGTTGCGCAGGTCGTTGCCGGCGATCAGCGGCGCGGCGAGAATCGCCCACAAGCTGAAGTGCGAGCGATATTCCGTATCCGTCATGCCGCCGTTTCCGACTTCGAGCATGTCAGGATCGTTCCAATGGCCGGGCCCGGCGTAGGAAGCGAGGCCCACCTGCAGGTCGAGGATGCCGGTGACGCCATAAGAGCAGCAGCCGCCCTTCGGCCATTTCTGCGGTCCGCCCCAGCGGTCGTTGATGTCATCAGTGGTGCGCCACAAATTACCGCCAACTTCTTTTCCCCAAAGCCATGGCTTCGCCGTGCCCCACTCGCAAATGCTAAGCACGATGGAGCGGCCGGAACTGTCGAGTGCAGCCCGCATGTTGGCGTAGGCAGCTTTTGCATCCTGCGTCGTGGTGTTGCACCAGTCGTACTTCAGGTAGTCGACGCCCCACGCCGCGTACTGGATCGCATCCTGGTATTCATGGCCGAGGCCGCCGGGGCGGCCGGCGCAGGTCTTCGAGCCCGCATCCGAATAAACGCCGAATTTCAGTCCTAGCGAGTGAATGTAATCGCCGACAGCTTTCATGCCGTGCGGAAAGCGTTGTGGGTCGGCGACGATGTTGCCTTGCGCGTCGCGGCTCACCTGCCAGCAGTCGTCGATGTTTACGTATTCATATCCAGCGTCTTTCATGCCGGATTTGACCACCGCATCAGCCATGCTGCGGATCATATCTTCGCTGACGTTGCAGGCGAACTTGTTCCAGGAGTTCCAGCCCATGGGCGGAGTGAGGGCTAGAGTACTCGCTACGGTAGCTTTGTCCTGGCTGAGCAAAGGTGAGCAGATAAACATTCCAACCGCAGCAACGATGAATACGAGCTTAATTTTCATGCGGATATTTGTAACAGAATGGAGAGCAAGAATGAAACATAAGGGGCTGAGGAGAATACGATGAGAGAAAGCCTCCGTACGCCCAACAACTCGTTATTTGTACCTCATGCGGGCGTGTACTTGCCGTGCTCAATCACCTTCTGCGCGATCTGCTGCCGTAATTCGATGGTATTGAACGGCTCGTATTTGGCCAGGCGGCGGAGAATCGCAAGCTGGGTGCGCAGCATATCACCATCGGCAACTGCGGCGATCACTCTCTTGGCTGCGGACTCGACCTTCTCCATCGCCTGCGTGAGATAGACGCGCGTCATTGCTATGGGAAGAGCGGCGGCAGCTTCACCTTTCGTTTCCGCGATTTTCTGCGCGCGCAGCACGGCCGATTCCATCGCGTAAGTTTCAATTGTCATGTCGGCAATAGCGCCCATGATCTCCTGCTGGTCCTGGATCGCCTGCATATATTTTTGCGTTGCCGCTCCGGCGGCGAACAAGCCGAGCTTTTTGGCTTGCCCCACAAGTTTGCGTTCATCGGCTAGCGGGCCTTCAAGGTCTTCGCCCATCGAGGGCCCGGAGAGCACTTCGTCCATCAACTTTTTGATGGCGGGCATGAGCGGCAACTGGCCACTCATGGCGCGCTTCAGCAGGAATCCGGTAATGATGAGGCGATTGATTTCGTTGGTGCCTTCGAAAATGCGATTAATGCGGGCATCGCGATAAGCGCGTTCGGCGGGGTACTCTTCGACAAAGCCGTATCCGCCATAAATTTGCAAGGTCTCATCGACGACGTAGTCGACCATCTCGGAAGCCCAAACTTTGATGATGGAGCATTCGACCGCGTATTCCTCGATGGCCTTGCGAGTCTCTTTTATCGCGTCGGGGCCGGACTTATCGACTTCGTTCAACGCGCTATCCATCATGCCCACGGTTCGGTACACGAGCGATTCGCCAACGTAGAGCAATGTCGCCATGTTAGCGATTTTTTCGCGTACCAGACCAAAGTCGGCGATGACTTTGTTGAATGCCTTGCGTTGCTTGGCATATGAGATCGCGCTTTCGAGCGACACCCGGCCTCCGCCGACGCACATCGCGCCTAGCTTGAAGCGGCCGATGTTCAGAATGTTGAAGGCGATGATGTGGCCCTTGCCGATTTCGCCGAGCAAATTTTCCGCAGGTACTTTGCAGTCGTTCAGGATGATGGGGCAGGTCGAAGAGCCGCGAATGCCCAGCTTGTGTTCTTCGGCCCCGATGGAGAAGCCAGGGAAATTCCGTTCCACGAGAAACGCCGAGAATTTTTCGCCATCCACCTTGGCGAAAACCGTGAACAGATCGGCGAATCCGGCGTTGGTGATCCACATCTTTTCGCCGTTCAGGATGTAATGCTGGCCGTCGGAGGAAAGCTGTGCGCGGGCGCGGCAGTTCATGGCATCAGAGCCGGAAGAGGCTTCCGATAAGGCGTACGCGCCAACAATTTCTCCGGCAGCCAGGCGCGGCAGATATTTTTTCTTTTGCTCCTCGGTGCCGAAGTAAACGATGGGAAGCAAGCCTATGCCGCTGTGCGCACCCCATGTGGTGGCAAAACCGGCATACTGCGCAATGTGGTCCGCGATAACGGCTGCGGTCACTTTATCCATTTCGAGGCCGCCGTAAGCCTCGGGGATTTCGACGCCACTTAAGCCCAGCTCACCGGCTTTTTTCAGTAGACCGCGCGAAATGGAAAAATCTTTGTGCTCGATCTTCTCCACGTTCGGCAGGATCTCGTTGACGGTAAATTCTTCCGCGGTCTGCCCGATGAGATTGTGTTGCTCAGTGAAATCTTCAGGTGTGAAGACTTCGCCGGTGCTGCGGGTTTCAAGAAGAAAGCTACCGCCGGAAATTCTGTTTTTGGGAACTGTAGTGGTTGTAGCCATATCTTGATCCTCTAACGCAATCGCACAATGCGTAGCAATGCCCGAGAAGAATACAACTCATTCTAATTCGGGCAGAGTTGGAATGATAGGCGTGAAACCGGGGTGTTATTAAGGGTTTCATACCCGATTTATTGGCTACATCAGCCAGTGGAGTCGTCCGCTCCTACGGTAGAGGCTGCGAAGTCCTCAACTCGATGCTGCGCGTGTGAAAGCGGGCTGCGGGCTGGCAGGTCGATGATCCGACAGCATGCGTGGAATCCGACCGCGGATTATCGCGCGCAACCTTGTAGCTGCGCATCGTATAGCAGAGGCTATTGTCGTCCAGCGGCTGCAGATCCTGGTTCCTCAGCAGAAACAGAGGCACGCTGAACTGAGCCGACCGCGGACTGTACTCTTCGATGTGAATGCGATCCAGCGGGTTTGCCGAGTTCAGTCCAGTCTCCGGATTTGGTTCAGGGAGTAATGTTGTCGCCGGAGAATTCAGCCATTCGGAATTCCCAGGCAGAACGTCGGTGGGAATTTTCGCAGAGGGCGTCTGTGCCGCCACTGTTGCGACACTGATCACGACGAGCAGCGAAACAGGCAAGAGGCGGGAGATCAGCATGGGGATCCTTCCTTGCGACACATTATAGCGCTGCCCTGAATTGTGAGGGTGACGAAATCGAAGGATTACCCTTTTAGTTCAGGTTCTCGAAAATCCCTGCCGCGCCCATGCCGCCGCCGACGCACATGGTCACCAAGCCGTAGCGCCCGTTACGGTGCTTGAGTTCGCGGATGATAGTTGCGGTCAACTTGGCTCCTGTACAGCCCAGGGGATGCCCGAGAGCGATCGCGCCACCGTTGGGGTTTACTTTTTCCGGATCAAGGCCCGCTTCTTTGATTACGGCAAGCGACTGCGCGGCAAAGGCTTCGTTCAACTCGATTACATCGATATCGGAAAGCTTCAGCCCAGCCATCTTCAAAGCCTTCGGAATCGCGAAGACGGGGCCCAATCCCATTTCTTCGGGCTTGTATCCTGACGTGGCGAATGAAACGTAGCGCGCCAGCGGCCTGATGCCCAGCGCTTTCGCGCGCTCGGCGGACATGACCACCGCCGCGGCCGCTCCATCCGACATTTGGGAGGAGTTTCCGGCGGTCACGGTGCCTTTCATATGGAATGCGGGTTTCAGCGCGAGCAGCGCTTCGAGAGAAGTATCGGCGCGTGGGCCTTCATCCACTTTGAAAATAATTTCCTGCCGCTTGGGCTTCGCGCCATTTGGAGTAGTGAAGCTCACCGACACGGGCACAACTTCCTCATCAAACTTACCGGCGCCGATCGCCGCCAGCGCCTTCTGGTGGCTGCGCAGCGAGAACTCATCTGCCGCCTCGCGCGTGATGCCGAAGCGCTGGACCACGCGTTCCGCGGTGAGGCCCATGTTCAGATATGCGTCAGGGTAGTGATCAACGAGCCAGGGGTTGGGCGAAATTTTGTGGCCGCCCATGGGGATCATTGTCATGGACTCGGTGCCGCCAGCGACAATCGCCTCCGCGCCGCCGCTCATGATGCGTTCGGCAGCCATGGCAATCGCCTGCAATCCCGAGGAACAGAAGCGGTTGATGGTGAGCGCCGAAACCTCGACCGGCAGTCCGGCGCGCAGCGAGGCGATGCGGGCCACGTTCATTCCTTGCTCGGCCTCGGGCATGGCGCAGCCAAGGATGACATCTTCAATCTCTTTGGTATCAAGCTGTGGCACCCGCTCCAGCGCGCCTTTAATGGCAATGGCGGCGAGTTCGTCGGGGCGAGTGGCTCGGAGCGTGCCTTTATAGGCACGTCCAACAGGCGTGCGAACGGACGAGGCAATGACGACTTCACGCATGGGAGTCTATTTTAATGTATTCGATCGTAGCGCTTGGCTTGGGGATCGGGTCACCATGCGCGCGCTTGCCTGCGAGGTAGAGTTCCATCGCTCCGCGAATGAGTTCCTTCACCTCATCCAGCGTTTTTCCTTCCGCGGTGAGCCCAGGCAGGTCTGGAGAGTAGGCACTCCAACCCACGGCCAACTTCTCGTAGATCACGAGGTACTCCATAAATCACGCCTGCCAGAGGTATTGTTTAACTTTCTGGGAGGAATGTCTACTGACTGAGGTTCGCGCGATAAGCCGCGTTTCACTTGGCCGGAGCGTAGAAATAATAATCGGCTGTGTAACTGCTCTTGGTCTCGGCGTCGCGGTGAGATGCGTCGCAGCCCTCAGCCGGAGGCTGGCCACCTTTGGTGTGAACCCGCTGAATTGTGGTGACGTTGCTGAGCAAACCGTTTCCAGAGTGGCTTACAACCTTTATCAACAACCACGAAATTGAATCTGGGTCCAAGGCATCGACGTGGGCAGAGGTTTTTCCTGTGACTTCGCTGCCATCAGTCAACTTCCACGATGGCCCAGCGGAATGATGGCCGATTACTTTGTCTTTCCGGTCATGCAACTCGGCGTCGGGTGCTTTGAGCGTCCAGCCGAATTTGCCGTCAGCCCCAGCCGTGCAGGTATAGATTTGCGATCCAGTCGCGTGCGTGTAGAGAACAACGTCTTCTCCCGCAGGAACCTGAATGGCATCGGGAACATCCGGCGGAGCATCCTTTGGCGTGGGTGTTTGAGCGACTCCGAACATAGTCAAGAGTAGGAGGAGGCTGGTTGCCGCGATGACATCTGACGCGAATTTTCGCATGATTTTAAATTGTAGCGCGTGCCACTCCGAATTTCGCGCGCAAAAAATCTACGATTTCGCCCAGTCCTGCCAGGAAAGCCCCTTCACCCGTGAAAACTCCGAGACGTTGGCTGTTACCAGGGTAAGTTGGCGTGCCAAGGCTTGACCGGCGATCAGGTAGTCGTATGCGCCGATAGGTCTGCCGGCGGCCTCCAGGCTGGCTCGAATCGAGCCCGCTGCGCGGGAATCCTCGTTATCGAATGGAAGTGAGACGACCGAACTGGACAGGAGTGCTTCGAGTCGCCGGGTGTTGATTTCAATGCGTGCGCTCTTTGCAATTCCATACCAAAGATCAAAGGAAACGATGGAGGAAATATAGATTTGGGAATTCCCCCGGATCGCCTTATCAAACCGGATTCGTACGGCAACGGGCGCTCCGTTCATCAGCGCTATGCAAGCGTCGGTGTCAAGCAGGTAATTCACTTAAGAGCCGGACGCTTCGTTGCAGGAGGCTGCTTGCCTCTGGATGGGAAGGGCCCGGAATTTAATTCGTCGAGCCTGCGGAACAATTCCGCCGGATCCTGAATGATCGGCTCAAGAAGAACGCCTTTGCCCATACGCCGGACGCGTACCCGGTTGCCCTCAAAGCGAAACTCGCGCGGCAGCCGCACCGCCTGGCTGCGGCCATTCAGGAAGAGCTTGGCGATGTTGGTCTTTGGCATTTTAAGCCCAAAATAGTATATATCAAAAATATATACTATAAATGGGAGCAATCATCAACTAAGAAGCTCTTCGAGTTTGAGGCCCACAATGCATCAATTCCTCAGCGTCTTTCCCGTCTTCAGCGTGTACTGAATCCGCTCCCGCGTCTTTCTCTCGCCGCAGAGCGATTTGAACCCCTCGCGCTCGAGGTCGAGTATGTACTGCTCGCTTACCAGTGAGCCGGGAGTGATATTTCCGCCGCAGAGAACCTCGACGATCTTGGTCGCCAGCTTCACTTCGTATTCCGTGATGTAGTCGCCCTGGCGCATCAGGTGAACGCCCATCCTCAGCGTTGCCAAAAGGCTTTCACCCGGTGCCGGAATGTCGGTGCGTGGCACTGGAGGCTCATATCCAGCACGAACCAGTTCGAGCGCGCGGGCTTTGGCGTCGGAGAGCACGCGTTCTCGGTTCATGGTGATGCGGTCACTCTCTAATAGGAAGCCAAGGCCACGCGCTTCATGCGCCGAGGTTGCGACCTTGGCTGTGGCAATGGTTTCGAAGGCACGCTTCATGGCTTCGAGCATCTCAATCGACCCTGCAAGTGCCTCAGGCGAAGGTTTCCCCCCACGCGCCGCGGCAGCGCCGTCTACGGCGCGTAGCAGCATCTCTTTGCAGCCTCCGCCGCCGGGAAGCAATCCAACACCGACTTCGACAAGGCCGGTATAAAGCTCAGCATGAGGTTGTCGCGCTGCCGCGTGCAGAGAGATTTCCGTGCCGCCGCCCAGGCATAATCCGAAAGCCGAAACCACCACCGGCTTCGGCGAAAATTTGATGGCCTGCGTCATGCCCTGGAATTGGCGGATCGCGAGGTCCACATCGTCCCACTCTTCTTCCTGCACGCTCATGAGCAACAGCATCAGGTTGGCGCCGACGGAAAAATTCGTGGCATCGTTGGTGATGACGAAGGCATCGAAAGCATCGCCGGGGCCGCTAGGCTTTAGGGTCTGACTAATTAGACTGATGATGTCGGCGCCGAGCGAGTTCATCTTGCTGTGAAACTCGATGCAGGCCACGCCATCGCCGAGATCGACGAGAGATGCTCCAGAATTTTTCTTTACTACACCGTTGGATTTCTTCGCGACCGTAACCGACCATACGCCCCCGGGAACCTGCACTGGCTCCCAGTTCTCAGTCTTCAGTTCCCAGTACTTTCGTCCCGCGGGCGATTTAGGATCGTCGGCGTACCAGGATTTTTTTGCTGAAGCGAGCAGCTTCTCGACGTTCGTAGCGATCGGGCGTCCTTCTTTCTTCATCCGCGAGACAGTGGCTTCCACGCCAGCTGCATCCCACAACTCGAACGGTCCGAGTTCCCAGTTGAAGCCGAGACGCATGGCGCGGTCGATTTCCACGATCGAATTGGAAATCTCCGGCATGCGGTTTGCGGAATAAGTCCACAGATCGGTGAGAGCCGCCCATAGGAAAGCTCCGGCTTTGTCACCTCTTTGCGGACTGCCTTCAAGGCCAAGCAACATGCGCAGGCGCGCACCGGTGTCCTCAATGTTCTTCGCCATGTCGAGCGCGGCAAACTTCGGTTTTTGCCGGGGATGGTATTCGAGCGTCTTCCAGTCGAGCGCCATGCGCTCGTCTTCCTTGCCCTCACTGCTTTTAACTTTCTTATAAAAGCCACCCTTGGTTTTGTCGCCCAACCATTTGCGATCGAGCATCTGCGCGAAGAAGCCGGGCAGGCGCAGGTCGCTGCGTTCATCGTGGACGTTCGTGGTCATATTGCTCACCACGTGTCCCAGAATGTCCAGTCCGACCAAGTCGATCGTGCGGAACGTCGCGGATTTCGGCCAGCCCACGGCCTGTCCCGTGAGCGCATCCACATCTTCGATGGTCAGGCCCATCTCTTGCATGAGGCGCATCACGTTCAACACCGAAAACGTGCCAATGCGGTTGCCGATGAAGTTGGGCGTGTCTTTGGCGAGGACGACGCCCTT
>JBAPQU010000634.1:0-13961 GCA_049280795.1 Candidatus Sulfotelmatobacter sp. | reverse complement strand
CGGACGCGGCCCTGCCGACCCTGCTATCATCGTTGACGGAGTTGAGTGAATCCCATGGAAGACATGGAAGACGACGAAGAAATTCCTTATATTTCTGGTTCAGGAGAGGGACTCATGGAAGAAGGCCCAGGTTTGCGCGGCGGCTCGCGCCGCGATGAAGATATCGCGCTCGATTTGATGAAGTTTATCGCGATGACCACCGGGTATGGCCGAACTACTTCATCGGGAGTAGGTTTTCAAGGTACAGGTTCGGCATCAAAGCCCGAGGAGTATGCTACCCATCTGCTTGAGCTGTATGGAAAGTGCCGGGCCGCGGTGGGTGGGAAGAAGTAGCGAATACCTAGTACCAAGACACGCGGCCGGCTCTGGGGCGGCCGTTTACTTTCCGCAGTACTTAATCCTTAAATTAGAAAAGGACCACGGCCAGTTGGCTGCGGTCCTTTTCAACGTTCAGTATTTCTTAGCGACGGCCCTTCTTAGCTTTTTTCTTAGCCTTCTTCGCTGGTTTTTTGGCGGCCTTCTTTTTTGCGGGCTTGGCGGCTTTTTTCTTGGCTGGCTTCTTTGCCGCTTTTTTCTTGGCGGCCGGCTTCTTCTTGGCTGGTGCTTTCTTTTTGGCGGGCGGCTTCCTGGATCCTCCACCGGAGGGCGCGGCAGGTTTGGGTTTGGGCGCGGGAGGCGGAGGCGCTACCGGCTCACTCATCGCCGGTTCCGGCGTGCCAGCTTCTTCCTCTTCCTCTTCTTCCTCTTCGAAATCTTCTTCGAGCGACTCGCTGTAGGCGCCGCTGTCGCCGAATTCTTCTTCGTCATCACGAGCGTAAAGCGTGGGATCGTAGAACGTCATTGCTCCTCCTGATCTTAATTTGGCTTCCTCGCAAGGCTGCCGGGTACGGGAAATTAAAAGACCACCAGATACTGTGCTGGAACGGCGCGCGATTATAGCACGACGTTTGGTGCAGACTGCAAGGGCCGTGTAAACAGCACGGTTGGTTTATCTGTTATCACAGTGCGCGCGCAAAGGAAAGAAGAATTCAGAAACAGGTCTTAGGATGGGGGCGTTTATGGAAAGACTTCTACCGGCTTTGCTGCACGACCAGGATCATGCCGGGGCGGATGACGGCAACGTCGCCGTTGTAGCGTTTGAGGGCGGCGACCGTGGTCTTGTAGCTGGTGGCGATCGAGTAAAGAGTTTCGCCGGACTTAACCTTGTGCAGCACGCTGGCCGGGGAAGAATCTGAATCGGCGTCTTTTTCGGACTCGGCATCGGCAAACCTGGCGGTTGCGGTTCGTACGGTTTTTCGTGGGTGTGCAGTCGGCTTGCTGGAGGCGGTCGTAGCTGCTTCGCTGCTAGGTGTTACCGGCAGGCGAATGGCAAGTACCTTCCTTCCGCGCAGGCTATCGCCGTTATGCAGCCCGTTCCAGCGGCGAACCATCTGGGCGGGCACTCCAAAGTTGTCGGCGACCGTCTGGACGGTATCTCCCTTACGCACCTTGTAGCGAGTAATGCGCCGGGCGTAGGTGGCATTGTCACTGAGCGGATGCTTGCCGGGCGCAACCGGGATAATCAGCTTGGCATCGGCCTCAAGCTCAGTGCCATCAAGATGGTTGGTCTCGGCGATGGATTTGGCCGTGGTGTGGTAGGTCCGGGCCAGCGATGCCAGCGTGTCGCTGGAGTGAACGGTGGGGTAGCGCCACCACAGCCGCATACCGGACGGAATGGATGCGATTGCCGTCTGATATTGCTCTTTCGTCCCGGCGGGCAGATGGAGTTCGAAGGCGCCTTCTTTAGGAGTGCTGAGCCGCAGCAAACTGGGGTTCAATTGCTGCAACTGCGCGGAAGTCGTTTCCACGCAGTCCGCCACCAGACGCAAATCCACCGGGTAGCTGATGGTTACGGTATCAAAGGCCGTTGGCTCGTCCATCGAGACATCATCAAACCCATAGTGCGATAGGTTCTTGGTCAGGATGGTCACGGCCAGGATGATGGGAACGTAGTTCCGGGTTTCCTTGGGGAGAACATTGCGCCGGTAAAGCTCCCAGAAATCGGCGTAACCGGTGCGGCGAACCGCGGCCTGCACCGTCCCAGGGCCGGAGTTATAAGCCGCCATGGCGAGATACCAGTCGCCAAACTGCTGATAAAGATCCTTCAAATGGTGGGCGGCGGCGCGAGTCGATTTCTCGGGATCCTGGCGATCGTCCACCCACAGACTGCGGTGCAGGCCATAACCCTTGGCGCGGCTGCCCATGAATTGCCAAATGCCGCGAGCGCCCGCGCGAGAAACAGCCAGCGGCTGGAATCCGGATTCGGCCTGCGCCAGGTAAATCAGATCCTGCGGAACGCCTTCCTGCTTCAGGATCTTAACCATCATGTCGTGGTAGCGGCCGGAGCGGGCGAAGGCGCGCTCGAAGCTGCCGCGTCCGCGGTTGGAGAAGTAGCTGATATATCCGGCGACCTGGTCGGTCATCATGAGCGGCAGGTCGGAGTGAGTCGATTTGATCTCGGCTTGAACTTTAGCTTTGAGGTTGGGGTCGGCTGCCGGGGTGATGCCGTTGGTTTCGTCGATGGGTGCAGGCTCGGATTTCTGCGCTTCAGAATCAGATGCCAGGCTTCCGAGGTCGAGATGATTGACTCCATCTACGATGCGATCAAATTCTTTTCCCAGGCGGTCATCGGAGCGGATATCAAGGTTGCTTTCGAGCAAGGCGTTAAAAGCGTTGTCGAAATCCTCTTTAGCGATCTCCGTCTGGCCGCCTTGGTAAGCTTGCAATCCCGCCTGATAGTTGTTTTCCACTTTGGCAATAAGATCAGCGACCGGATCCGACGCGGGTGGTTGGGATGGAGATGCTGGCTTGGCTTCCGTGGCAGTTTGAGCCTGGGCCTGTGGCTGGCTTTCAGTAGTTGCTTGCGGGATCTGCTGCGGTAATGCGGGCGCAGAGGCGGGAGCTTTAGACGCTGTTAAAGCCGGAGCAGTTCTGGCGGGCAATAACGAAACCGGCTTCTGCGCTGTCTTGCACGCTGAGCCAGCCATTGCCACCATGGCCAGCACAGCGATCCGCCCTTGAAGTTTTGCAACTCGCATATTTTGCTATGAGATACGGACTACTCTCAAACTCGCAAACTACTGGATTCTACCAAAATCGTACCCTGTACCCAGCCTCGGGTCAACGCCGAAAAGGCACCGCAGCGGTTACCTTCGGCACCAGGTCCCAAGTTACGTAACGTCGATTAGTCAGACGGCAGAAGCCGGATCAGGGTTGGTTTCTTCCGTCATTAACGCTCCAATTCACACCCGCCAGTAATCAGGACGCCAGGTTTGAATCGACTTCTTGATATCCGAAGAGGATAACTTTTCTGAAAGCGCCCGCTCGGCCAGCTTGGGCAGTTCCGCATCCGAGGCAAAGCGCAACGCGACTAATTGCGGCACGGTCAACTCGGGAATACGAGCGCGCAGCGGCTCAGGTAACAGCGAAGCCAGACGCATGCGTTCTTCCAGACGAATTTCACGGTCCTGCACCTTGAGCGTGTACAGGCGAATCTTGACAACCGCGATTGCCGCAGCCATGGCGACAACGAAGAGCAGTCCCGCATGCAGACTGGGACGCCATATAAAATGGCCGGCCGCAACAAACGGCAACAGCAGGAATACAGGCAGCGCGAAGAAGTGAAACAACGGATCAAAGCGCGCATGGTTGGCAAAAGTCTGCGGCTCTTTTTCAGCCATGATGACAGGCTCCTGGGCAGGGATCGTGCCAGTGTAGCAGAGGAACAGTTCTTAGTTCTCGGTTCCAGTTCTCAGTAAAATTCCATATTGACAATCGGCGCATATGGGGGCTTGCTTTCTGAGAACTGAGAATCTTTTATCCCAGAGGAGAATCCAAAACAGCCATGAAAGCCATTCAAGTCAGGCAAGTCGGTGGGCCCGAGGCAATGGAACTGGTTGAGTTGCCGGTCCCGCAGCCGAAGGCAAACGAGGCGGTGGTGAAGCTGGCTGCTGCGGGTGTGAACTTTATCGATGTCTACTTTCGTGAAGGCCGGTACAAGACGCCGCTGCCTTTTACTCCCGGTCAGGAGGGCGCGGGTGTAGTGACAGCCGTGGGCGCCGATGTGAAGCTGGTGAAGGTGGGAGACCACGTGGCTTGGTGTGGCGTGCAGGGATCTTACGCGCAGTACGCCGCTGTGCCTGCCGATCGGCTGGTTACTATCCCGCAGGGCGTGAGCGACGACGATGCCGCGGCTGCGATGCTGCAAGGCATGACGGCGCATTACCTGGCGTACGATACGCATCCATTAAAGAAGGGCGAGACGGCGCTGGTTCACGCCGCCGCCGGCGGCGTGGGACTTCTGCTAACGCAGATGGCTCACAATATCGGTGCGCGCGTGATTGCCACGGTTTCCACCGAGGAGAAGGCCAAGCTGGCGCGCGAGGCCGGCGCGGATGAGGTAATCCTCTACACGCAGTCTGATTTCGAAGCCGAAACCAAACGGCTGACCGGTGGCAAGGGCGTGGATGTAGTGTACGACTCGGTGGGCAAGACAACATTCGAGAAGGGACTGAACGTCTTGCGGCCGCGCGGCATCATGGTACTGTTCGGCGGATCGAGCGGCGCGGTGCCGCCGTTTGACCTCATCGCGTTGTCGCAAAAAGGATCGCTATACTTGACCCGGCCTACGTTGGCGAACTACATCGTTACCCGCGAGGAGCTAGTGGCGCGGTCCGGCGCTGTGCTAGGCATGATTGCCGCGGGAAAGCTCAAGCTACGTAGCGAGCATAGTTATCCGCTGGCGCAGGCGCAGCAGGCGCATCGGGATCTGGAAGGACGCAAGACTACGGGAAAGCTGCTATTGATTCCGTAGCAGTGTCATACGAGACGAAGATTTGGAAAGTCCAAACTATAGCGGCTGGCGTCGAGAGTCATAAGCCTGTCGGCTTTCAGTTGCGCATGCGCCGCAATTACGAAGTCTGGCAGCAAACGCTTTGGCGAACCTCCGCCAGAACGGCGACGGCGGCTGGCGTAAGCGGCGAAGCTTGCAGCCGCCAGCATCCAGACATCCTCTTCGAGGTCGAAATCAATAGCAATGGCCGTCGCCGCCAGAGCCTTCCGAACCGTCCGCACATTCAAGCCGGGCACTGCCGATAGCTCGATGAAGACCGGCGCACTGATTACCAGGGCTCCCTCAGCGCGGACTTTTGACAACTGAGCGGCAATAGCGACCGCGGAAGGTGCGGCCGACCAGATTGGCGACAGGATGTTTGTGTCGAGGGCCGTCCTCATTCGTAATCTTTATCGCTTCGCATATCGTCAATCCAGGCTTTGATTCCTTCATCCCCGCCTGGGAACGGGCCCGCAATTCCGATGTACTTCTCGAAGGGATTGACTTCCGAACGGGCGGGCCGGATTACGGTGCGATCCTCTTCCACGACAAACTCGATCCGGTCGCCAGTTTCCAACCCGAGGCGTTTACGGATCTCTTGCGGAACGGTGACCTGACCTTTGCTGCTGATTGTGCTAAAGTGTCCCATCTTTACCAGTTATCCTTACTGTAAGGATAACAATCTTTACCAATGAATGCAAGCGGATTGCCTACCGTCTACGCGAATAGCGCCGCGCGTATTCCGGCACGCTCTGCCCCGGTTGCAGCCGCGCATCATTGATCGGCTCTCCAGCCTTCATTTCCAGGGGCACCACTCCCGCCCATGTCGGAAAAGAGTAATCTTCCTCGTCGTCGACGGCCGGTCCTTTACGCACCTTCGCCGAGAATTCCTCGATAGGTACGCGCAGAACCGAAGTCGCCTTCAGCTCGCGCTCATTGGGCTGACGTGAGTCAGCCCATCGCCCCGGAATGATGTGCTCAGAAAGCAGGCGTAAGGCCTCGAGTTTTTCCACTGGATCGTCCACCAGCGTTGCCTTGCCGAGGATTACCACCGACTCGTAATTCATGGAGTGATTGAAAATGGAGCGGGCGAGCACAAGTCCGTGTAGCAAGGTCACCGTCACGCAGACCGGAACGCTCTCTTTCAGGTTTCGCAGCATACGGCTGGCGGCGGAGCCGTGAATGTACAGGCTGTCATCCTTACGTCCATAAGACGTAGGAATGACGAAAGGTTGGCCGTCGGCTACGAATCCCACGTGGCAAAGAAAGCCTTCGTCAAGAATGCGATACGCAACTTCGCGATCATAGACAGCGCGCTCTGCTTCGCGGACCAGACGGGTCTGCGGCGTGGGCGTATAGGGTTGGGACATGGAGGAACAACTCCGGGCAAGCGCCAAGGATGGGTGAAAAAAGAGTGTAGCACCCGAAGCCGCGCTGCGCCGGAACCTGCCTGAGCGCCTATTCGAATTGATAGTGATTTTCCCGATAGACGCGGCTAAAGAGAATCCCAACTGTCAGCAGGATGAGGGGAGCGAAAATGCTGGCTTCCGGGCCTACGCTCCCGCCAGTCAGCCAAGTCGGCCCGCTGAAACTGGAGTTGAATAGGTTGTGATAAGGAGTGAGGCCGCTATCGGTTACGCCGTAGAAAAAAGTCTGCCCCCAATCCCATCCGGCGTGGAAACCCACAACCCACCAGAGGTTGCCGGTGCGGCGCACGATAAAGCAGAATAGCAATCCGAAGCAAACGACAGACAACAGTCCGAACTTGCTCTCGCCGGGGTTAGCGGCATGAGCCAGTGCGAACAACGCCGAGAGCAGAAACGCGGCAGGCCAGTAACCCATGCCCGTGGCAAGCGTGTACTGAAGATAACCCCGGAAGGCGAATTCCTCTCCCAAACCAACCACCACAAAGGCGGCACTCCAAGCGGCGGTGGCAGTCAGAATAGTCTTTCCGTGAATCGCCATGCCGGTGAGATGAAACCCATGCAGAGCAAAGACGGCAAAAAGACTGGTACTGATGGCAAGGAAACCAATAATGATTCCGAGCCAGAAATGGCTGCGAAACGCGAATCTTGCCGGCAAGCCGTATTGTCCCCACTTGCGGTGCTCGATCCTGCCCATGATCAGCGCGGCGATACCGGTGAAGACAAAAATCGATCCGTCGCTGAGGACGGCGGTAAGGGGCGTGAGCGATGCAACAGCTCCGAAGCGAATCGGGCGGTGCAGCACAAAATGCATCACAAACGCGACGACAAGATTCACCGCAGCCACGAGCCCGACCACAACTCCCAGAAAAATGAGTGCTCGCCAGCCGGCGGATGCCATTTGCTCCGCGGAAGACGTTGTTCGTCGCCGGTGGTGGAACGACCGGTTGAGGAACCGTAAGCTCTGGTGGAAGATTGATTGTGGGTTCGGCCATGCCAATTATCTACGCAAAAAACCGGCGCGAAGTTCCATCTCCCCGCGGTTACCGTCCACCGCCTTACCAGTTCAGTTTCAGCGCAAACTGGAACTGCCGCGGATCGTAGGCGGCCGTGGCCTGGCCCGCATTGGTGAACAGCGGGCTGACCGCGGCGACGTTGTCACGGTTCGCGATGTTGAACATGTCGGCGATCAAGTCCATGTTGTAGCGCTCGCCGAAGTAGATGCGCCTGGCAAAGCGTACGTCGTTGAACAGCGTCCAGGGCTGAATTCCGGCGTTGCGGCCCAGGTTGCCATCGAGTTGCAGCAGCGTAGGCAGCGTTTGCGTCGCAATGAACCCGTTGATGCAAGGCTCCTGAAAGGTTCCCGAGGGCGAGAACTTGCTCGGGTAAACCGTACCGCAAGCTGGGCTAACGGTTGTGTTTGGTCTACCCGTAAGCGAAGACAACTGAAAGTTGTCGTCGTTCCCCGTAATGATATTAAACGGGCGGCCGGAAGCGACTTCGATGATGGGCGCGAAGGTCCAATTGCTGAAGAACTTGCTCACAATTCCGCTGCCGTCGAGCTTGCCGCTCTGGTAGACGCCGCTGAAGACGAAGCGGTGGCGCTGATCGAACAAAGAACTGGAGCGATCAAGCGATGGAAAATAGCTATCCTGAGGCGTCAGCGTAGATTCCAGATCGGTCGAGTCATCGATGGAATGAGACCACGTATAGGAACCGAGGAACTCGTAGTGGTTGCCGAAGCGCTTGCGCAAATTGGCAGTAAGCCCGTGATAGACGGAGCTGCCGTTCGAGTAATTGGCGTCCATGTCTCCGAAGGGAATGCAGCCGCTGTAGGAGAACGTAGGTGGTGCGGGGTTGCATGCGGTGTTGAAGCCGGGGAGATTTCCAAGCAACGCCATGGCCTGGGCCACACAGTTGCCCTGACCACTCAAATAAAATCCGGCTGCGATTGAGGGATTGAGTCCACCGGGCCGGAAGAAATTCATGAGCGCAGGGTCAACGTAAGGAAACGGCGCGCCCGCCGGATTGCATCCGCTCACGGTGAATGGACTGGCCGGCGTCGGTTGGGCCGCCAACGCCGCATCGTAATACGCCGCTTCAAAGTTCGCGGTCATCAAATCGCCGCGGATGGTGTTGGCGTTGATGGGGCGATTGATATGGCGTCCGCCATTGAAGTTATAGGCGAGATTGAATGCGTATCCGTGGCCCAGATCGCGCTCGATGCTGAAGTTGACCTGCTGCGCGTAGGCGTAGACAAAGTTCTTGGATTGCGGATAACCGAACGGCTGGAATCCGACCGGGAGAAACGTTCCCCCGGCTAAGTTCAAGTAATTCTGGTTGAGGAACTCCGATTGCGGAAAGTTCAGCGCCTTAAACTGTTGTTGATTCGGCGAGAAGCCAAGGTTCGCGTTGCCAGTCGGCGATAACGACGGAGCACACTGCGGCGATGCAGCATTGATGAGGTTGCCCTGGAAAATCGGGATTGCATTAAGGTTGCTCGCGCTGCCCGCGGTCGAACAAAAACCCGTGCCCGCAAAGGCTAGCTGGCCGCTCGTGGAACCGTCGGAAGCATCGCCGAGGAAGTAAAGACCGAGCAGCGGGTGATCATAAAAGATGCCGTAAGAGGCGCGTACCACGGTCTTGCCATCACCTTTAGGATCCCACGCCAGGCCAAAGCGCGGTTGGATGTTGTTGGTGTCGGTCTGAATCCCTTTCTGCAATCCCAGGTAGTTGTATCCAGCCAGAGCGAGCGCGTCGGGCGGTTTGAATTGCGGGGCAAACTCCACGTCGTAACGGACTCCGTAGTTCAAGGTCAGGTTGGGATTAACCCGCCACGAATCCTGCCAAAACGCTCCCAGCGGTTTGTTATTGAAACTGTCACTGGGACTGCCCAGGCCCTGGATGAAGTCACCCGGCATACCGAGACCATACGCCTGCACCGCGCTAAAAGAAGGGAATGGAGCCGGGAAGAGGCTTTGCGAGCCGAAATCGTACACACCGCCGTAATTCACCGTGAAAATCGCCGTGATCGGAAGGTAGTTGAAGTCGACGCCGAACTTGGTTTGGTGGCGGCCAATGGTCCACGTAAAGTTGTCGGTGAACTGGTAGCGCTGTTCCACGCGTTGAATGTAGGAGTAAGGCTCACGCCCGAAATAAGCGAAGCCCGGAATATTTACCGCTGGGTCGGACCCACCGGGAATCTTCGTATTGAAAAAATAAGAAAGACCGCGCCGGGCATATTGAAAAGTGAATTCATTCACTTTGTTGTTGCCGATGGTCCAGGTATCTTTCACCACTCCGGTCACATCGCGGTAGGTCTGTTGCGACGTGCGCGAGTAAGCATTTTGTCCGAAGGGCTGATCCTGTCCGCTTACTTCAATCCCGGTCACCGTACTCGGGCTGACGTTCGCCCGCAGCGTCAGGCGATTGTTGTTGTTGACATTGTGATCGAGGCGTAATGAGTACAGACTGGTTCCCTCGAAGACCGGGAAGTTTCCTGCCTGGGATTGTAAGGTCTGAAAGGACGCGGGTAGTCCGGTGCAATAAGGCGTGAACGCCGCAACCGAGGCAAATGCGGGGTTGCAGGACGAGGGGAATTGTTGCAGTCCCGCGGGAACAAATGCCGCCGGAAGACCCGCGAACCAGGCCGGATAGCTCCCGTTCACTGCAATGCCGGAAGAAGCGCCCGCCATGAAAGCATACGTTTGCAGCGTGGGTAATAGCGAGGGTGGAGGATTAGGCAGGAAGCTCCCCATGAACTGTGCCTGGGGTTGCGTTACCTGGATATCGGGGAAGAAGCCTGCGGGAACTCCGAAGAACGGCGACGCATCGAATGGCACCAAGCCGAAGTTGCCCTGTCCGATATCGGAGAACCCAGTCTCATGCCGTCGCGTAATTTCGTACGAGAAGTAGTAGTACGTTTTGTCCTTCTTGATCGGTCCTCCGAAAGCTGCGCCAGCCTGCACTCGCGTGTAAGCGGGATTCGAAACCGTGCTGAAGGGGTTCACCGCCTGAAAATTCCGGTTGCGCAGGTATCCGAAAACATCGCCGTGAAAATCATTCGATCCGGAGCGCGTGATGATGTTCACCACTCCGCCGGCGGCACGGCCATATTCCGCGCTGTAGCTGTTGGTAATGATCTGGAATTCCTGTACGGCTTCCTGAGAAACGGTGGAGCGCACGCCGTTGGTGGAGTTGTCGGTGGCGTCGGCGCCGTCTACATTCACCAGGTTCGAACGGGCGCGCTGGCCGCTCATATTTAATCCGGAGGTGGGCGCCGCGCCGGTATTAGGGGCGTTGTCGCGAACCACCTGCGAATCGGTCAACGTAAAGTTAATGTAGTTGCGGCCGTTTATGGGTAAATTGTCGATGCGGCGCTGTCCGATTGTGTCCGTAGTTGAGGTGCGCGAGGTCTCAACCAATTCCGCTTGGGAGCTGACTTCGACAACTTCTTTGCCGCTCGCCAAAGCGAGCGCAACCGGAAGCTCCGCGAGTCCGCCGACGGTGATGTTCACTTCCTTAGCTTCCACCTTGCCGAAGCCGGGTGCTTCCACGGTGACGGTATACGTTCCGGGTGGCAACAGCCGTGCGCTGTAACCGCCCTGGGTGTCTCCGGTAGCCGTGCGCTCTAACCCTTTGGCGGCATCGCTCACCGTGACCTTGGCGTTGGCTACAAAACTGCCGTTGGGATCCTTTACCGTAATGTGCAGATCGCCGGTTGCAACGCCGCCCTGGCTGAGGGCAATCGAGGAAAGCAACACAATAAACATGAACCGGACAAACAAGGACCGGATGAACGCGGAAAGGGCGAAGTTTCTCATGCGGTGCATCGTGATCATGCGGATCATAGAGTATCCCCTAACTCCGGCATCGCAAGGTGCCGAGCCGAAACCACTCCAAGATTTCCAGGGCCAGAGGTCCCGCTGGTTTTTACACCAGAAAGATGAGCGAAAACAAGGCAGGAATGATCTGGGGTGGTGCAGGAGTTAACCGTGAAACCTGCAGTGAGGCACAGCGATGCCGACAGGAAGTTTCGCCCAAACACCTGCGGCGCGTCTGTGACATACATCGCAATTCTAGCGCTGAGATGACAGGCGAACCGCAACTGCGGGATTTTGCAGCCGCCCCAACAGCATGGCCGTGCCGCTCACTTGCTCATAACCGTCGATCACCCGTACGGCGGCGAACCGGGAGTTGGGCCACGCCAAAGCCACGTAGATCCGAACCAGCGCCACAGTGGTATTGCGGCGGAGCAACAGAGCATCGTTCACGAGTTGGCGAGCCGCTTCGGTAATGCGCACATCCCCGCTGGCCAAGGCCGCTTCGCCGATGCGGACCAACGCCGCCGCGTTTTGTCCAGCCACTTGCGCATAGGCGGCCATGGCACGCAGGCGCTCGCGGCGGACCAGACGAAACTGCGCGGGCGGCAACCGGCAGCGCAGGTAATCGTCTTCGGCAGGGTTAATCAAATTGCGGAACGCGTGAATATCGATCGGACGAATCGTCCCGGCCAAGTTGGTGCTGCTCTTGGACTGCAGAGTTTGCTTTACGGCAATGCGCAGAATAACGCTTAGCGCAACTACGGCGGAGATGACGAGGACCACGGCCAGATTCATTGCTGTAGTAAACGCTCCAGTTCCCGGTTCCAGAGCTCGAGACTGTTCTCAGGCAAAGGAGCCGCAGACGTAATGGCACTTTTCTGGGGGAGTAGGAGGTAGTAAAACCAGATCAGAACGCAAACCTGGAACATGGCCATCATAATGAAGTCCAGGAGGATACTCTTCTGTCCGAAGAGCCACTCAGCCATGAGAGCCCAATGAGCCAGATTGGTAGATGCAACGATACCGAAACCCAGGATAATTCCAAATATAGAGCGTTGCCACCTCAGGTGAAAGTGAGCCGCAAAAGCAAAAAGAAAAAGAATTAATCCACACTGCACCACGCTCACGCTTCGGCCCAGAATTCGTGTGGCGGAGATGAGCCAGAAACTTGTGGGATTCGCGTACGCAGCGGTCGCTGTCGCACCCAATACGAGAACGACGCCAACGCCGCTGATGAGAGCTTTTCCTAATTTTCCGAGAGGAGGGTACTGACGCAGGAGGTGCGTGAATACTTCGCCGATGATGACAAATTTTATGAAGGCTTCAACTAGGAAAAAAGAAAACGAGCTTCGCCAGTAGGCCGCTGCCGAGACTGATGGACTTACATCCATCGCATAGACGAGTCCTCCCCCTACGGCTTCAATAATGGCGTAACAAAAAAAGGCAGGAAATTCCCTGTGCAGGCCCCGCCTCCACATCACCACCGCAAGAAGCGCGAGGAGAACGCACGGCGCCACCCACAAAAAATGCCACACTAATGAATGGGGCTGCAGCATGACCTTAATAGGCCACTCTAGCCCCACTAATGCCTGTCGGCAATAGGGCAGTGCGCCGTGTTCGTTTTTTGTAATTTCGGGCCGAAGACTACGGCTTACATGCCGTTTGGCCAGAACAGTTCCCGCCGCTGTTGGGTCCACCATCAGCATGGGCAACGGTTGGAACTACCAGAGTATTAAGGAAGAGCAGGGCTGCGGCAACGACGAGAAGCGTTTTTTTCACGGCTGTTTTCTCCTTGTTTTGGAAAAGCAAACCGTGATACTTTCATGGCGTTCGCGCCGCAGAAAAGATCACATGCGGCCCTTGGCTTGTTCGGAATTCGTAACAAGAACTCCTGGAAAATGACTCTGAAATCCGCCGTGCAGGATCTACGAGAAACCACCTTGGTCGCTGTTTCTGGGCTCCTGGCGAAGCTGGCCTATCTGGGCTCTCTACGCCGCAAGGAAGGTGGATACTTGCACTGGGGCATGTCATTGGTCCACGGCGAGGAACCCTCGGAGCGCGCGTTGAAGGCGGTACATACTGAAGTGCTGTCTACAGTACTGCGCACACCGATATCTGATTTGATAGAGGATTTGCAGGAATCGAGCGAAGGCAGCGAGAAATCGACGGGAACTTACGTCGAAGGTATGCGCGAGCAGTTCAACGAACTTCTGCCTTCACCGCAAGACGCCGTTTCCGCCAGGCACCTTAATTCAGTGCTGGTTGCGCTTTCGAGCTTGGAGAAGAACCGAAAGCGTGCCACTCCGTCAACTTCATAGCCACTCCTACAACTTGGCCGATAATCTCCGCCTCTTGGGGATGGCGCAGAACTCGAACTTGAACCGGTGACAACGGATGCGGCTGCAAAATGACGTCATCGCGACGCATACTGCACCAGCAGCAGGTATATCCATCCCGGGTTTCGATGAAATAAATGGGTCTCTCGTACTCTGACCGCCACGAACCCTCCACTACCTTATTCTTGGCCTCATCGACCTGAATGAAGCTGCCGGGCGGAAGTATCGGATACATGGTGAAATCCTGGTGACCGATATAGCCATAGGTAAAATCGCTGTGCGCGAATTGCGCCAGATAAGACAAAGGCACCAATCCCCACTGTTCCACCATGCGGCCCAGATTGCTGGTACGGTGCTCATCAAAGCCGGGATCCATGCGGATCGGCATCTGTACAGAAGATAATCCGGAAAGAGTTTCAGAAATATGCGATCGCGGAGGAGCGATCATACCGAGGTCAGCGGCCATGTTGTTCATGTCCACGCCGTACCAAGTCAGCAGTTCCCGCAG
>JBAPQU010000633.1:0-8750 GCA_049280795.1 Candidatus Sulfotelmatobacter sp. | reverse complement strand
GGAAAGTTCGAGCCGCGGCTCATTCTGCCGCTCTCGCTCTCCTACGATCATCGCTTGATCGACGGCGCCGATGCCGCGCGCTTCCTGCGCTGGGTCGCCGAGGCATTCGAGCAGCCCTTTCTGTTATCCGTTCAAGGGTAGACCATCCGAAATCGGAAACGGATCAATGCACCCGGACACAAGACAAATCGCCGAACACATGAAGGATTTCGGCTTGTGCCTGCTTGGACGATCTGTCGTGGATGTAGCTTTTGCAGAAATAATGAACCCTTATAGTCACGCAATGGGTGCAATTAGATGTGCTCACGCAGCTGAAATAATCATTAAAGCGCGGATCGCAGAAGAACACCCTCTTCTTATTTTTGCGAAGCTGCCGAAGCCTACCCCGGAATCAAATGATTTGTTGAGCATCAATGAATTGCTAGATGAGGGGCGAACACTCATGTATAACGAACTCCCCGACGCTCTATGGGCCGCCACGGGATACCGTATTCCAGATCTCAAACGCTTTCAGGATTTTGGGAAAAGAAGAAATATGCTCACGCATCTGGCCGTCCCTCCAGAAGTTGATCTCCCTCGAGAGACCTTGGGATTTGCATTTCAAGTTATGCAACCGATGATCAACGATTTCTGGAAGAGCGACATCTTTGAGTACATTGGTCAATACGATCCGGATGCCAATGAAGACGGATACATCTATGAGCAGCTAGAAATGTACAAGATACCCTTTGTACGAAAGCAGGAAGAATAAATTTTGATATGTCGACCAATAACGTAGCGATCGAGAAATCAATGCTAAACGTTGCCATAGTCGGCGGCGGACCGGGCGGTTACGCGGCCGCTTTCCTGGCGGCCGATCTCGGCATGCAAGTTACGCTGATCGATCCCGAGGCGAATCCCGGCGGCGTGTGCCTGTACCGCGGCTGCATTCCCTCGAAGGCGCTACTGCACGTCGCCAAGCTGATTGAAGAGTCGCAGCAGTCGAAGAACTGGGGAATCGAATTCGATACGCCGAAGATCGATCTGGCGCGTCTGCGCACCTGGAAAGAAGGCGTCGTCAAAAAGCTCACTGGCGGCCTGGGAGTGCTTTCCAAACAACGCCATGTGGAATACATCCAGGGGCGCGCGGCGTTCGAAAATTCAACCACGTTACGCGTTAGCAAAACAGATGGCACTGAGGCGTCTCTCAGTTTCGACCGCATCATTCTTGCAACCGGCTCGCGTCCCGCGATCATCCCCGCATTCAAACTCGATTCGCCGCGCCTGATGGATTCCACCGGCGCGCTCAATCTCGAAGATATTCCCGGCAGCCTTCTAGTTGTCGGCGGCGGATACATCGGTCTCGAACTCGGCTCCGTCTATGCCGCACTGGGAACGCGCGTCACCGTGGTTGAAATGCTGCCGGGGCTGCTTCCTGGCGCCGACCGCGACTTGGTTCTCCCGCTGCACAAGCGTCTAGAAAAACTGTTCGCTGCGATTCTGCTGAACACCACTGTCTCCTCTCTTAAAGAAGATGGCAACGGAATTCGCGCGACCTTCGAAGGCGCAGCAATACAGGACAACAACCGCGAGCAAACTTTTGACCGCGTGCTGGTTTCGGTGGGACGCAAACCGAATTCGGAAATTACCGGACTTGAGACCACTCAAGTACACGTCAACTCGCGCGGCTTCATCGAAGTGAACAAGCAATTGCAAACCGCCGACCCATCCATCTACGCGATCGGGGACGTGGTCGGCGAGCCCATGCTCGCGCACAAAGCTATGCATGAAGGCCGCACCGCCGCCGAAGCCATCTCTGGACATAAAGTCGCCTTCGAACCAGCGGCAATTCCTGCCGTTGTCTTCACCGATCCTGAAGTTGCCTGGGCTGGCCTCACCGAAACACAGGCTGAAAAAGATGGCCGCGAAATCAAGGTTGCGAAATTTCCCTGGGCTGCGTCTGGACGTGCGGCCACGCTCGACCGCCCCGAAGGCATGACGAAGCTGCTCATCGATCCTAAGACCGAGCGCGTTTTGGGCGTCGGCATCGTCGGGGTCGGCGCGGGCGACATGATTGCCGAAGGCGTTCTCGCCATTGAAATGGCAGCGCTGGCGCACGACGTTGCCATGACCATCCATCCGCATCCCACGCTGTCGGAAACTGTGATGGAGGCTGCGGAAGTTTTCTTTGGCACCAGCACGGACATATATCGCCCCAAACGCGGATAATATAGGCGAGTAAGCCAATGTCCACTTTCTCCAAAGGATTCGTCTTTCTTGCTCTTGCGCTTGCCCTCGCTCTTGCGGCCTGTCTGCCGCTCTCCGCGCAGAGCCCGCTCACCCAGATATTGCAGGGATCGTCGGCCACGGGTGCCCCCTCGAAACCCTCCGACCAATTGGGGCGCGACACGCCGTATGGGACCGTTTTTGGTTTCTTGCAGGCGGCGCAATCGGGCAGCTACAGCATCGCCGCGCAATATCTTCAGATGAGTCCGGCACGTCGTCAGGCCGAAGGCGATGCGCTGGCGATGAAGCTGAATGTCGCGATGAATCGCGCCTTCGCCGGCAGTCTTAGGCCAAGCCGGCAGCCCGAGGGCACGCCGCAGGAAGACGTGCCGCTCGATCGGCAGAAGCTCGGAACCATGTCCGCGGGCGACGTGGATGCCGACCTCAACCTGGTTCGAGTCACCGACCCCACTGCGGGGAAGATCTGGTTGATCGCTTCCGACACTCTAGTCAAAATTCCCGAACTCTATGATCAAGTCGAGGCGCGGCAGGTAGAGTCGCGCTTACCGCAGTGGACGGTGAAGCATCAACTCGCGGGCATGCCGTTGTGGCAATGGTTTGCTTTGCTGCTGCTGATTCCGTTAGCTGCAGGGGCTGCCTGGTTGCTGCTCGTAGTTCTGCAAATTCCTTTGCGCTGGTGGGCGCGCAGGCACGGGCAAGCTGACCTTGCGCAATGGCGTTCGGTTTCCGGGCCGGCATGGCTTCTGGTGGGCGCGGTGATTCACCGGATACTAGCCACCTACCTCGGCCTCCCGTTGCTCCCGCGCCACTACTACAACCAGACGGTCGCGGTGTGTGTGATCGTTGGTTTTTTTTGGATTCTGTGGCGGATCATTCGCTGGTTCCTACAGCGCGTGCGCAACCGGGCTCTCGCCCGCGGCCACTCCGGCACCGGATCGCTGATGTTGCTGGGCGAGCGCATGATCAAAGCCGTCGTGGTCATCATGGCGCTGTTCCTCATCATGAGCGTGCTGGGTTTCAATATGAGCACGGCGCTCGCGGGGGTTGGCATCGGCACGCTGGCCGTTGGCTTCGGCGCGCAGCAGACGATCGCAAATTTATTCGGCGGCGTCTCGGTGTTGGGCGATGAAGTCATTCGCGTGGGCGATGTTTGCAAGTTCGGAGATCGCACCGGCACGGTCGAAGATATCGGCCTGCGCTCGACGCGTGTTCGTACGGAGGAAAGAACACTGCTGGCCATCCCCAACGGCACGGTTGCGACCATCAATGTCGAAAATCTTAGCCGACGCGATAAGATCCTTTTCAAGACGGTGCTTGGCTTGCACACGGATACTTCAGCCAGCGATCTCAAGCGCGTGCTCTCGGAAATATTTCGCGTCGTATCCGGCCATCCGAAAATAGAAACGAGCACCGTTCGCGTGCGGCTCACGGAGGTCACTTCGAGTTCTCTTAACGTGGAACTTTTCTGCTATGTATTGACGCGGGATTTTAACGAATTCGCAGAAATCCGCGAAGATGTGTTATTGCGGGTCATGAAGTTCGTCGAGGAGTCAGGAACCAACCTCGCCTCGGCATCGCAAACGCTTTACCTGGGCGGCGATCCGGTCTCCACCAAAGAGAAACTCGATGCCGCGGCTAAGAAGGTCGCTGAAAATGCCTCCTCTTCGCAAGGCTCGACCGACCATGCACAGTCAGACTCGGCATTGCAAAATCCGAAGCGGGATGCCGGGAAGAACAACTAGCGCTTAACGTGCCATCGCTTTGACAGCCAGAGAAGAAAGCGGTGTGTCGGATAATAGACAACGGCGGGCACGATAATCAGATACGCCAAAAGATACACGAGGCCGGGCACTGCGTGCTGCTCGCGGAGGAACGGGCCACGGGCCCAGTTTATATCGTATTCCGGGCACCAGAAGTAATTGATTGGAACCACAATCCATGTAGTGACCGTCTGGCACTTCCAACTACGGCTGTCGTAACCCAACCGCCAAATCGCCCACAGAAACAATGGTGGTGCCACCACGTGAAACAGGCTAAACAGCCGAATTGCAATCGCAACCTGCGGGTCAAACATAAATTCCGTGCCACCGACCCAGTGCCGTCCACTTACAAGGGCGCCCGCCAAGTCGATAGTGAATAAAGTTTGAAAGACCAACAGCCCGGTTGCCTGCCAGGAAAATATCAGTGGACTTTCAAGCCAGAGACCCGCAGCGATGAAAAGATTGCCAAGATCGCAAAAAAAGAGAAAGTTCTGCAGACCATATTGCCGCCAGTAGATCGGTATCCAGACAATCACCGCTAGCGTCCAAAGTACCTTAATCCAGAGCGGGATTCGCATGACTCGGTATTGTATTCGCAGCGATCAGAACGAAAGCGGAGATGCGTCTAAAGCCCATTCGGGCAAGCCCAAACCGGCTTTAGTCCAATTACCAGCGTAACTTGATGAGCCTTACGGGTGTACCTACGATGACTTAAGTATGGGTTATCAAGCGCTCCTCTTCTGCCCCGATGAAAGAACGGCTCGCACCGTTACGCAGGTTCTCGCCGAGTTGGAATTTGCGGTTACTCCCTGCACGGAACCCTTCGCCGCCGTTAAGAAGCTGATGGGCGAGCACTTCGACGCGGTAGTAGTGGACTGCGATAACGAGCAGAATGCCACGCTGCTGTTCAAAAGCGCACGCAATGCACCCAACAATCAGTCCGCCCTGGCCGTGGCCGTCGTGGAAGGGCAAGCAGGGGTCGCGAAGGCTTTCCGGATTGGGGCGAACTTAGTACTGACCAAGCCCATCAATGTAGATCAAGCCAAAGGCACGCTCCGCGTTGCTCGTGGACTGTTACGCAAAGGAGAGGGGACAAAACCGGCAACACCGACAGCGACTGCGGCCGCGCAACCATCGGCACCCGTTCTCTCGCCTCCGAAACCCGCGCCGCAAGCCACAATTCAGGCTGTGAGTAAGCGTCCGACGCCGATTGCACCTTTGGCGACGGCAGCAGCGGCAAGCATCACAATTCGGAAGCCAGCGCCGCAGCCGACAGTTGTGGCCTCGGCTCCCACAGAAATCCCTGAAGTTGGCTCAAAACCTATCGCGATTGCCAGCGAGGAAACTGCTTCTGTTGCAAAGCCGGAAACGCATGCCTCCGCACCTGAAATCGATTCGATCGTCTCGACGCCTGCAAAGGTTGAATCCAAAATCAAGATAGAGACGGCGGCCAGCCAGTCAATGAGTTCGGTGCGATTGGGGGCGGGCGCGGCCAGCGCTCCCGCTCCAGCTCGTGAAGCGAAACCAAACGTCACCATCGAAGACAAGCCATCCGCCATTATCTCGGAGCCGGAGACCGCAAGTGAGAAGGTCACAGCGAGCGCAAGCAGCGCTTCTGGGGAAGAAGTTGCTGCGCCCTCCTCGTTCACATTCGGCGGGAATGTAAGCAAGCCCTCTGGCGGAAGCAAGAAAGCTTTGCTGGCCGTGGTTGCGGTTGTGCTGGTTGCAGTCGGCGGCTATGAAGCGTGGCTGCAGTGGAACACCTCGGGTGGGTACGCGACTACGCCTGTGCGTGCTGTCACCCAACGGGCGTCGACGCCATCTGCGATTCCGCAAACAGCGCCGAGTGCGCCATCTTCCAATGCATCTTCCGCAATGTCTGCCGTTCCAAGTTCCACGATGCCTACGCAACCAAGCGGCTCGGCGACAAGTACATCCGATGTTGAAGCAAGCGATGTTCCTGAGAATCTGCAGCCTCACGCGAGCAAGGGAAGTTCGGGAGCAGATTCGGCCAAGCCTGCGGTTTCTGTAGCAGCAGCCAACAAAGCTCCAGCAACGTCTGAGGCGGAACAGCCGATTCTCATTAAGAATGGCCATTCGCGGCCCGTTGCCAAAACAACTGCCAGCATGGATGAGCCAGTTCCCAGCATAACGGGGATTGCTGCGGCAGGGAACGGTGGAACGCTTCCCAATCTCATAGGTGGAGAAAGCAAAGCGCCGACTCCGGTGCTGCAGACCATGAACGTTTCGCAGGGAGTTTCGCGAGGACTGTTGGTGAAAACGGTGCAACCTGCGTATCCGTCAATTGCGTTGCGCATGCGCACGGAAGGCCCGGTTGAGTTGATGGCGACAATCACCAAGAGCGGCGATATTTCCGCGGTGAAGATTCTCAGCGGCGATGCGGGTCTGGCGCATGCAGCAGCGGAAGCGGTGAAGCAGTGGAAGTACAAACCGTATCTGCTGAACGGTGAGCCGGTTGAAATTCAAACGCAGGTCACCGTAATTTTCAAGCTGCCAAATTAGATCCTTCTGCGACTCTCAACATAGATAAAATCTTAGTCTAGCCCTCGCTGTTATCCCTCCCATAATCAGGCGTCACGGCGCTACTACGTCGTACGGCCGCATCATTTCATTGTCTTCGTGTTCGAGAATGTGACAGTGCCAGACGTAGCGTCCGGTGAAGCCCGTGAAGGGCACGATGATTCGCGTGACCATGTGGGAGTGGGCTTGCACTGTGTCTTTCCAGCCGGCCTCGTTTGGATCAGGTGGTTGCGGATCGCTCAGGAAGTGCAGTTGACGCTTGGTCTGGTAGAACCAGGGCTCATAGGTTTGGCGGTCGAGGATTTGGAAGCGCACCAGGTGCAGATGAATAGGATGCGTGTCGTTGGTGGGATTGATCAGGGTCCAGATTTCCGTCGACCCCAGCACGGGGTTTTCCGTGACCGGCATGCTCCAATGAGAAGCATTCAGCAGCAACTCAACTGGATTGCCAGCCTTGTTGACATATTCGTCGAGTGTTAGCAGACGAGTCTTCACAGCCTGCGATTCTGGAATCTTTGGTACCAGCCTTAGAGCAGTAGGCAACGTGCTGGTATCGGTGACTCTTTTCTCCGAGACACGAAATTGCATGACCACGAAAGCGTCGCTCTTAAGAATCAGTTGCGCGCCGCGATGCTCGCTGAAATCGACGACGAGGTCGGCGCGCTCGCCGGGCGAAATTTCAAGGCTGGTGAGCGGAACCGGCGCAGACAACAAACCCTGGTCCGTGCCGATTTGATGAAACGGTGCGCGGTTCGCGAAAGATAAATGGTAGGAACGCGCGTTGGAAGCATTGAGAACGCGGAAACGATATTTTCTGGGCTCGACATCAAGATAAGGAAACAGTTTTCCATTCACTAGAATCGCATTGCCCGAGAGTTCAGGAATCCACGGCGATTCTGGATCAGGCGAAACCGGGTAAAGAAGCTGCGCGTCATGTGTCAACAAGCGATCGTAGAGGATGAGAGGTAACTCGTATTTGCCCTTCGGTAAATTGAGCGCATCCTCCACGCTGTCTCGAATAAAAAACGTTCCGAATAATCCTGCATAAACATTTAAGCGATTAATCCCCAGCGTGTGGTCGTGGTACCAGAGCATGGTCGCGTCCTGGTCGTTGGGATAGTAGTAGAGCGAGGATTTTCCCGGCACGATCCAGTCTTCGGGATAGCCATCGCTTTCGGGTGCGGTTTTCGCTCCATGCAGGTGCACCACGGTGCGGACCGCGGGCTTGTCGGGCTCAGCACCGTGAATGGTGTGGTCCACGGGCAGGAAATGTTTGTCGGGAAGTGCATTCACCCATTCGACCAATAGTGGCTCACCGGCGCGGGTTTCGAATGTGGGGCCGGGCGCGGAAGGACCAAAGCTCCAGAACTTAGTGGGCGGCAGATCGCGATGAACTTTACTGGCAATGGGCTGGGCCTGGATTCGATAAAACGGGACCGTCATCTTGGGGTCGGCTGGACTGGGCCGAGAGCCTTGCCGCTGCGCTATTCCAGGTATGGATAGTGGATCGACAAACTGCGCGAGGGTGGTGACGTCGAGCGCCGGAGCCATCGTAGCCACTCCGTGCGTTTGCGCCATCGCGTGGAGTAGCGGGCTCTTGCTTGCGGCCAGTGTTGTCGCTAACAGGCTCGAGCGTTGCAGAAATTTTCGACGTGTAATCACCACACACCTTTCAGACAAGAATATAACAACGGCAAGACTGGTGAGCGCCGATGCGTCCCACCCGCCTTGCCGTTGTTCGTACTTCAGTTTCCGACTAGACCATTCGCTTAAGAATGGGCTTAGCGACCGGTGTTTACAGGCTCACCAGTGTTTTCGTTGAGGATGAACAGATCATTGGTCACTGTCTGATGGAAGTTAAACAGAGAGCTGATCGAGTTCGCGATCGTATCAAAGGATCCGTTCCCAATCCGCTCGCCGTTCAGCCAGTTGTCTTCGATGAAACGAATGACCGAGGTCTGATCGGTGACTGAGCTATCCACGAAGTTGTGCTGTGCCCAGGGCGAGATCACGAGCAGTGGCTGCCGCGGACCGTATCCGCAGCGTCCCTGCGCGTGAGTGGTGGCCGGATTAATGCCGGCCAGCGACAGAGTGCCGCTTCCGCATTGTCCCGGGGCGGTGAGAGCATCAGCGGCGGTCCTCGACGAATTCACGATCTGGCCGAGCTGGTGATCGTACCAGCCGTCAGAGTCGTCGTAGAGAACAACCAACGCGGTGTTGGCC
>JBAPQU010000632.1:0-7988 GCA_049280795.1 Candidatus Sulfotelmatobacter sp. | reverse complement strand
AACCTCATCGGCAATGCCATTCGAGTCTTCGCCGCACGCAGTGACGATTTCTCCCTTGAAGTTCTCAACGCCGTCGAAAGCATTCAACCGCAGCCCGTGGCCGCACTCCCAACTGAGGTCAGGCGCTAAATGGCTTTCACCACCTCCAGCGGCCGCACCCAAACCGCTCTCGCCGATATCAACATCACCCCCTTGGTCGATGTTGTTCTCGTCCTGCTCATCATCTTTATGGTTACCGCGCCCATCCTTCAATCCGGCATTGAAGTGAATGTGCCCAAGACCCGCACCGTCAAGGAAATCACCGAAGAACGCACCGTCATCACCATCAATAAAGATCAACGCGTCTTCCTTGGCAATGACGCCGTCAACATCAACCAGATCGCCGCCAAGCTGCGCCAGAAAATTCGCGATCCGCACAACCAGTTCATCTTTATCCGTGCCGACGAAAACGTTCCCTTCGGCGCCTTCGCCACCGTCATGGACGCAGTAAAGCAATCCGGCATCACCAACGTCAGCATCGTTACTCAGCCCCTGGAAGAAAATGGCGCGAAACGCTGAGATATTTTTCGAGCACGATAACTGGCCGCGCGCCCTCGGCTGGTCCGCCGGTTTTCACACCGGCGTCATCGCCTTCATTCTGCTCTACACCGTCGTCTTCACCGGAGCCACGGGCCAGGGCTGGGGTGCCGGTGGCGGAGGCGAAGCCATGGGCGTCACTCTGGTCAGTTCCGTTCCCTTGCCCAAGCCCGCCGCACAAACTCAGAATGTTTTGGCCAACGAATCCAAAGGCATCACCAAATCTGAACCCAAGGTTGAAGAAAAAGAACCCGACGCCATCGAGATTCAAGGCAAGAACACCAAAATAAAAAAGAAGCCTCCCACCCCCACTAAAGCCAAGCCGGAGCCTACGCCTGAAGAGGACACCAACCAGGTCGCCTTCGGCGAAGGCGGCCCCGTCAGCGGACCCTATGGCAGTTTCGCCGCCGGCGGCGCCAAAGGCGGCTTCGGCGTCACCGGCGGTGGCGGCGACTTTGGTACCCGCTACGGCTGGTACGTCCAGGTCATCCAGCGTAAAGTTTCCGAAAACTGGCTTAAATACGAGGTCGATCCCCGCATCACTACCGCCGAGCGCGTATACATCACCTTCGACGTAGCACGTGACGGACACCCTTTCAATGTTCGGGTCGAGCAGTCCAGTGGCGTCCCCTCGCTCGATCAATCCGCCGTCCGCGCCCTGCAGCGCATCGACACTTTCGGCAGCCTGCCTGCCGACTACAGCGGCAGCAAGATTTCCGTCGAGTACTGGTTTGATTACAGCCGAAAATAAATTTGTCGCCTTATGCACATCGAACCTCATCCATACATGAAAGGTGATTTCTAGGAGGGATAAGGCTCGGGAGGGCACGACTTTCGTCGTGCCGTTAGCAGCGCTTGATTCTGGGTGGCGCAGCGCTTCAGCGCTGCGATGAATGCTTTGAAAGGGCGCGGCTTTTAGCCGCGCCGCGAGGTCCATAAACCTGAAAACCGGGCTTTAGCCCTTGTGGGACTTGCTGCGCTTCACCGAGACGGCTTTACATGATCCAAACAAGAATCATCCGGAAATCAAATAGCAGGAATTTGCGGAATAAAATCCGCTAACCCCTCCGCCGGATTATTCTTAAGGTTCCACTAATTTCGTACAGGAGCAATCGTAACTTGCTAAACAGAACGTATCGGCATACGATATTGTCGTACAGGGTATCCTTTTTCCGGAACCCGGGTAGCAGATCCAAACGGATGCTCGACAGTCACAGAAAAATCAATTCCGAAAACCCAGCGTTCTCCTTCGCGAGCGTATCTCACACCGCGCGCTATCTCGGGAGTCTGTCTTCCCTTCTGCTCCTCCTCATCACACTCGCCTCGGTTTCCTTCGCCCAGGACTGGGTTCGCACCGGCTCCGGCCTCGGCGTCGACAAGGTCCGCCTCGCCGTGCCCGACTTCAAGCCCTCGAGCGCCGATCCTCAGACCACCGCTCTGCTCAAGACTTTCAATGACACCTTCTGGAACGATCTCGATAACTCCGGCATAGTCGAACTCGTCTCCAAAAGTTTTTATCCCTTACAAATTCCCGGCCAACCACCGGAAGTCACTTTCGGAATCTGGAATTCGCCTCCCCCCAATGCGGCCATGCTGGCCTTCGGCAATCTTGCCGTCGCCGCCGGAAAAGTTACCGTGCAGGGTTGGCTCTACGACGTTAAGAACACCGCTTCGCCTCAGGTACTCGGCAAACAATATTCCGATGTCGCCACCGATGACGCAACTCGCCTCATCGCCCACAAGTTTGCCGACGAAATCATCTACCGCCTTGGCGGCGGCATTCAAGGCATTGCCGAAAGCAAAATATTTTTCGTCAGCGATCGCAGCGGCCACAAAGAAGTCTGGGCTATGGATTACGATGGCTCCAATCAGCATCAACTCACGCATCAGGGTTCGATCGCTCTTTCGCCGCGTATCTCACCCGACGGCTCCCGCCTGGCCTTCAGCGCTCTAACCAAAAGCGGTTGGGATATCCTTATGTATTCCACCGACCTCAACCGTGTGGTCAGCTTCCCGCGTTTCGGCGGCACTAATCTTTCGCCCGCGTGGTCCCCGGATGGATCGAAGCTTGCCGTCTCTTCCTCGCGCGGCGGCAATTCTCAAATTTATGTCTGCGATGCCTCCGGTTCCGACTTGCATCGCATGACCACGGGCAAAGGCCCTGACGTTTCTCCTGTGTGGAATCGTAAGACCGGCTCCCAGATCGCATTCGTCAGCGGCAGCACCGGATTACCTCAGGTCTATACCATGGAAGCCGACGGTACCAACCTGCAGCGCATGACCGACCAGGGCTACGCCGTCTCGCCCAACTGGTCGCCGAACGGCCAGTTCCTCACCATGGCGTGGACCCGCAAGTATGGCCCCGGTGAGCCCGGCTCTTCCGACATTTATCTGATGGATATCGCCAGCAAACAATGGGTTCAGCTCACCCACGATGGTGGACGCAACGATTTTCCCTCGTGGTCGCCCGACGGCCGCCACATCGTTTTTCAGTCCAGCCGTTCCGGCAAAGAAGAAATCTGGGAGATGCTCGCCGACGGCACCAAGCTTCATCAGTTAACTTTTACCGGACGTAATTCTCAACCAAATTGGAGTTGGAAATAACAGCACTTCGTCGTACCTTAAATTCGATTTTCCGTTCCGCAGGAGGATCAACCGTGAAGAGGAAGAACATGAAGCATCAAACTTTGAAGGTACTTGGAACCGGCATCGCTCTGGCCGCCATTCTCATGCTCGGCGCTTGCAAGAAGAAAGCCGCTCCACCGCCGCCACCACCCCCGCCGCCACCACCATCGCCAACGGCTTCCATTTCCGTTAGCCCGGATACCATTCAGCAGGGCGGAAGCGCAACCCTGAGCTGGCAGACCACCAATGCCACCGATGTCTCCATCGGCGGCATCGGGGCGGTTCAGCCCAGCGGATCGCAAACGGTGAACCCAACCGATTCCACCACCTATCACCTTACTGCCAAGGGTGCCGGCGGCACGCAGGACGCAACCACGCGTCTCACCGTCACGCCTCCGCCTGTCGCGCAGGTTGCAACGCCTTCGCCCACGGATGAAGACTTGTTCGGCCAGACCATCAAGGACGTCTACTTCGATTACGACAAGTCAGACGTTCGTGGCGACCAGCAAACCGCCGTCCAGGCTGACGCTCAATTCCTCAACCAGCATTCCGCCATTAACTTCACGGTGGAAGGCCACTGCGATTCTCGCGGCTCGACCGAATACAACCTGGCTCTGGGCGACCAGCGCGCCAGTTCGGTGAAAAATGCCTTAATCGCAGCCGGAGTGAGCGCCAACCGCATCAAGACCATCAGCTACGGCAAGGAAAAGCCGTTCTGCATGGAAGAAAACGAAGCCTGCTGGCAGCAAAACCGCCGCGGCCACTTCGTCTATCAAAAGTAGTGTTTGCCAGGGTCCGGGGCATCGCGCAAGCGATGCCCCAGTTCCACGTAGCGACGCCGTCCCGGCGGCTGTGTGCGCAGCTCAACAACCTGCGTATAATTCACGACGTTGCGCTGATTCTCGATCTTGCACTTGCTTTTGGCTGGCGCAGCAGTTCACCGCTGCGATAAGTCCACCATTTGAAACCGGGCTTTAGCCGCTGAGGTAACCAGCCCTATGCCCCACCAAAATCTTCCCCACCCACTTCCCCCTCAATCCATCTAAAATAACTCTAGGAATCTAGCCTATGAAACCACAATCTCGCTTCGCCGCTTTTGCTCTGCTCTCAATGTTCTTTCTCTCGATCACGCCCGCGTGGGCCGTCAACAAAGAAACCATTCAGCTGCAAACCCAGGTCCAGCAACTCCAGGAACAGATGACCGCCATGCAGCGCAGCTTCGACGAACGCATGGGCGTCATGAAGAATCTGGTTGAGCAGGATACCGATGCCGTCAACAAGGTCGCCAACGCGCTCAACGGTCTGCAAACCACGCTGCAAAAACAGCAGGGAGACTCATCCAGCCACGTCGACCAGCTCTCCGGACAAATCCAGGCCCTCAACGACAGCCTCGACGAACTCAAGGCGCGCCTCGCCAAAGTCAGCAAGCAACTCGAAGACATGCAGGCCAACCAACAGAGCCAGGCCGCACAAACCGCCCAGCAGCAAGCGCAACAGCAAGCTGTAGCCGCAGCCCCGCCGCCCGATGTGCTCTATAACAACGCTCTGCGCGACTACAACGGCGCCAAGAACGATCTCGCCATCCAGGAATTTTCCGACTACATCAAGTTCTACCCCAACACCGATCTTGCCGGAAACTGCTACTTCTATCTCGGCGAAGTTCAATTCCGCCAGGGCAACTACCAGCAAGCTGCACAAAATTACGATCAGGTCCTGCAGAACTTCCCCACCGGAACCAAAGCAGCGTCTGCAGAACTCAAAAAAGGTTTTTCGCTAATCGAACTCGGCAAGCAGGATGACGGCGTGCAAGAACTGCGCCACCTGATTCAGCGCTACCCACACTCGCCCGAAGCCCTACAAGCCCGCGAGCGCCTGCGCAAGCTAGGCGTCTCCTCAGCCACGCGCCCCGGCGAATAATTTCGCCTCGGTAGCCGCCGCGTTGGAAGCGATTGGCATCTCATCATCGCTTTGCAAAAGATCGGTGATTCAGGAATTGGGGATTGAGCACCGGCGATTAAGCACCGTGGAAGAGCGGCGCTTCAGCGCCGCGCAAAGCGCTAGAATTGAGCGGGGCTTTAGCCCCAGGAGACACCTATGACCAACATTTCAAAAAACGATCCCGACGGCGCCAAGGGTGCCACTGAGGAAGAACACACTCATGACGGCAACATCGGCCTGTCTGAACAATTAGGCCATCGCGACCAGGATCCCATCCTGAAAGACGCCGACACCGACTTCCCCGAACCCGGCAACAGCCCCGAACACTCCAGCGGTCGCCCGCGCCGAAAATAGCGCTGAGAACTCAGGGTTAAGCTTTACCCCGTGCTACCGAGCCTGCCCTGAGCGGAGTCGAAGGGTGACCCCTGTGGTTAAGCTTTCCCCGCAGCGTCCCTCACTACCCGCTCAACTTCCTTCCGAGCCCCACTCCGCGGATCAACCACCTCAAAATGCCCCGCCCCAGCAATCTCCACTAACCGCGCATCTTCTTTCCTCTTGAGCTTTGCCCGAACATAATCCGCGCTCAAACTCGGAGGCACCACATCATCCGCCGCCCCGTGCACCAGCCACTGTCGCGCCCCAATCTCCAACCGCATCGGGTCCGCCTCCCGATAATGATCCGCAACCTCCACCGGCGTCCCTCCCAAAAACTCCACCACCGCATCGTTGCTCAGGTGCAGCTCATACGCCCGCTGCAAATCCACAACTCCAGCCAAAGAAATCGCAGCCTTCACTCCCGCCTCATGCGCCGCCAAACAGAGAGCCAACTGCGCGCCAGCCGAATGCCCCATCACAATCACGCGCTTCGCATCGAACTCATACTTGCGCGCATTCTGCATCAAAAACTGATAAGCCGCGCGAACATCGGCAAACGTCCCCGGCCATCCTCCACCCAAATTCCCCACCCGCCGGTATTCCAAATTCGCCGTAGCCACTCCATCAACCGCCAACGCCGCGCAAAGATGCGCCATATAAGCCAAGTCGTATCGAGCCCGCCAATACCCACCATGAATGACAACAGCCAGCGCATGCGGTCCGCCACTCTTTGGCAGCCGCAAATCCACAAACTGATTCACATCGGTGCCATAAGCAACGCGCAAATCAGCCCGAGGCGCAACACGATTCAAAATATCATCGCCCAAGATAGCTTTTACCCTGTGCTCCCCTGTGCCCTCTGTGTTAAAGGTTTTGATCTTGATCCGTGTAATCCGTGAAAATCCGTGGCGAAAGGTTTCGCAAACTGGCAACTGGCCACAGGCAACTGGCCACTGCTCCTACTCGTACCGTAAAGCCTCAATCGGATCCAACCGCGCCGCACGCATAGCCGGCACCATCCCGCTAACCACGCCCACCACAGCCAAGATCCCCGTAGCCACCACCAAAATCATCGGCGACACAATCAGCCGAATATCTCCCGCCTCCGCATGTTTCGCCATCGCACTATAAAATGTCAGCCGCCCCACCGACACTGATACCACATACGACAGCGCAATCCCCAGCGCGCCGCCCACCGCCGTAATCACCATCGCCTCCGCCAGAAATTGAAACAAAATATCCCGCCGCCGCGCCCCCAGCGCCTTCTCCACGCCAATCTCCCGCGTCCGCTGCGTGACCGACACCAGCATCATATTCATCAGCCCCACTCCGCCAATCCCCAGCGTCAGTGTTCCAATAAACCCCAGCAGCACCTTCAGTGCCAATGAAATAATCCCGAACTGCGTAAGCTGCTTCTGCGCATCGAACACAAACAGCGCCCGCTTATCGTCGCTATTAAAGTTATGCGCTGCCGCCAGCGTGTCCCGCACCGTCTGATCCAGACGGTCGTGATTCAATCCCTGCGAATCCATCCAAATCCCATCCAGATAATAATTGTCTTTCAGCACGTTCATGGAGTTATACGGAACGTAAACTGTCCGGTTATCGTCGTCGTCCCCCTCCTGCATCCGCGGCTTCACCACCCCAATCACCTGAAAATCGACTCCATTCAGTCGTATGTCTTCTCCCACCGCCGGCGCGCCGGAAAACAATTTATCCTTCGCCTCCGAACCAATCACCGCGAACAGCCGGTGCTGCGCATTGTCTGCGTCGTCGATGAATCGCCCCTGATCCATATCCAGATTCCAGATCTCCTCTATCGCCGGGTCCATCCCCACCACCGGCAGCGTGAACGTTCGATTTCCGTTCTGCACCGACGAATCTTTCTGCGACATCCTCACTACGTGCTTGCACAGCGGAACGTTATTTCTCAACAACTCAACATCTTCATTCGTAAGTCGCACCTCGACTCCCGCCTTATTCCCCCCCGCCTGCTGCGAAGTCCGCCCCGGAAAAATTCCCACCGCCGTAGCGCCAAAGCTCTCAAAAATATTCGTGATGGCATTCCCAAATCCATTCCCATAAGCCAGCAGCAACACGACGGTAGCAATTCCCCACGCCATCCCCGCCATAGTAAGCATGGTCTTGCGCAAATCATGCCGCATCGCCGCGAAAGCCTGTCCCAACAAATCCCGATGCATAAAGTTTTTAGCTTCTAGCTTCTAGCGACTAGCTCTACCCTGTGATCCCTAGTGTCCTCTGTGTTTAAGATTTTTCTAGCCAAGCAAAACCGAAAGATCTTAATCTGGGTACTGGCTACTAGGTACTGGGTACTGGCTACTCTTTCCTCAAAGCCTCCACCGGCTGCAACATCGCCGCCCGCCGCGCCGGATACAATCCCGCCGCCACTCCCGCCACCGCCAGCGACGCCACTGCCAGAACCGCCGTCCGCGCCACCAGCTTCGGAGGATCAA
>JBAPQU010000631.1:0-5236 GCA_049280795.1 Candidatus Sulfotelmatobacter sp. | reverse complement strand
TCCTTCAGGAACCAATCCCGCCCCCCCCGGACAAAATCCTAAGCCATCCCAGCAGGTTCCAGCGCCCTCGGCCCAGTTGCCGGAACCGGCCATCAAAAAGCCAGACGTAAAACCGGCGGCGATACCGGCGATTGCGCCCCCGGCCCTGACTATTCCGCGGTTGACGCGCGCGCCTGCCCTTGAAGATTTCCTTACCATGAAGCCGCAGAGCGATGCCGCGCTGCAAATGGCTAAGGTTACAGGCTTCGTGCAGCGGAATCCGCACGATGGCGAGAAAGTTTCAGAGCAGACGGAAGCATACCTGGGCTACGACCAGAAAAATCTCTACATCGTTTTCGTGTGCTACGACGACCCTAAGAAAGTGCGGGCGCGCATGTCGGTGCGCGAGGACATTTACGACGACGACCAGGTCGAGGTCATGCTCGATACTTTTCACGACCGGCGGCGGGCTTACGCCTTCCAGACCACGCCGCTGGGCGTGCAGTGGGACGCGATCTGGACCGAGGCCTCGCGCGAGGAGGTGAATGGGAATTTCGATACGTCGTTCGACACGGTGTGGGATACGCGAGGCAAGGTAACCAGTCGTGGCTTTGTCGTTTGGATGGCAATTCCATTTAAGAGCCTGCGCTTTCCGGCGACGAAAGATCAAACCTGGGGCATCATTCTGTATCGCGGAATCGTGCGTAAGAACGAAGATGCATTCTGGCCGCAGATTTCCTACAAAGTGGCGGGACGGCTGGGGCAGGCGGCTACGCTCTATGGTCTGGAGGGGATTTCGCCGGGGCGCAGCATTGAGCTGATTCCTTACGGAATCATGCGTGGCTTTCGCGCGCTCGACGAGCGTGACCCTTACAACCCATATTTTCAGAATGCGACTGCGCAGGGACAGGCGGGCATGGATGCGAAGTTCGTGATCCATGATCACTTTGTGCTGGATCTGACGGCGAACCCCGACTTCAGCCAGGTCGAGTCGGAGGATCCGCAGATCACCGTGAACCAGAGATTCGAGGTGTACTTTCCCGAGAAGCGTCCGTTCTTTCTGGAGAACGAAGATTACTTCCGAACGCCATTTGATTTGTTTTTCACGCGTAATATTCAAGACCCCTCCGCCGGAATTCGCTTAACGGGAAAGGAGGGGCCGTATTCGGTTGGGCTGATGGCTACCGATGACCGAGCACCCGGACTGGCCGTGCCCAGCTTTTGCCTACCAGCCGAATCGCCTTCCATTTGCTCCGACAATCTTGTTGGTGATCGCGCATACTTCACGATTGCGCGGGCAAGCCGCGATATCTTCAAGCAATCGAGTGTAGGAGTGATTTATACCGACTGGGAGTGTCCGGCGACCGGCGAGACCAACCGCGTGGGCGGAGTGGATACGCATTTAAAGTTCAATGCCAATTGGACTCTGGAAGGTCAGGCGGTAGTGAGTTCGAGCAACCTGCAAGGGCTGAATGTCAGCAACCTGGAGACTACGTGTGAGTATGGGTTGTACCCCTTCAGTGCCGGTAACGTGGGCAATAGCAATGGCAACCATTACGCGGGGCCGGCGGATAAATTGGATCTGAAGCGTGAAGGACTGCACTTTTCTTACGAGGGGGTTTACGACGACATCAGCCCGGGGTTTGTGACTGTCCCGGGATTCGTGAACCGTGTGGATATTCGCGGACTCTACCACACGATCGATTACCGTTTCCGACCGAAAAAAGGCTGGATCGTCGATTGGGGACCTTCGCTGAACCAGCGCTACGTCTTCGACCACGAAGGCAACCGGCTGGATACGGATTATCAGCCTTATCTGGCGGTTCAGGGACGGGGGCAGACTTTCTTTTATTTGTTTCCTTACGAAGAATTAAGAGAGCGGTTGCGGCCGCAGGATTTTTATTTTCTTGGTTTATCCGTGAGCCAGAACCATGACTACCACGAACACCGCAGCGGGACGTCGTTCCAGACAGGCTACTTTAAGAAGGTTACGGTGGGGGCGAGCTACTACTGGGGAGACGGGATCAACTTCGTGCCTGCCGCGAATGCACTTCCGCAATCTCTGCTGGGAAGGCTGGATACGGCCACTGGCACGCTTACGTTTCGTCCGGTTAAGCCGTTGAAGATTGAAAATACTTATCTATTCGAGCGCTTGCGAGCGACGGAGAACGAGTACTCCCTTACTCTTTCGGAGATTGCGCAGACGACGCCCGGCGTTCCCATCGGCAAAGGAATTTTCGATAACCACATCGTGCGCAGCAAGTGGAATTGGCAGTTCACGCCGCAACTCTCGCTGCGGCTGATTATGCAGTACAACTCGGTTCTGGCGAATACGCCGGGGAATACGTTTTATCCGTATACCTACTTGCCGACGGAGAAAGAGTTCAACGCCGATTTCCTGCTCACGTATCTTGTCCATCCGGGGACGGCAATTTATGTGGGTTACAACAGCGACCTGCAAAACCTGGACCACGGCCTGATGCCAGATCCAGCGGGACTGGCAGGGTTGTACACGTCGAAGGGCTATATGAATGATAGTAGGCAGTTTTTCGTGAAGGTGTCGTACCAGTTCCGGTTCTGAGGGGCGTGTGAGCTCCGGGGGCCGGGATTGCTGAATCCTGGGGCATTCCGGTAGAATCTAAGGATTCGTGTCGAGGTCTGAACCCTTATGAAAGCAGCCATTCATCCCGCTTATAACGAAGTGCGCGTGCATTGTGCGTGCGGCAATGCGTTTGTTACCCGGTCTACCCACAAAGGCGACATCAGCGTCGAAATCTGCTCGGCTTGCCATCCCTTCTTTACCGGCAAGCAGAAGATGCTCGATACCGCCGGTCGTGTGGAGCGCTTCCGCCGCAAGTACGCCAAGAACGTACCAGAGCCAGCGAAGGCGTCGAAGAACTAAGTTTTTCGCTACAGCTGTACGCAGGTCTGAAATCAAGCCCTCGCTTCGGCGGGGCTTTCGTTTTGAGAGGCTAGGTAGAATAGATCTGTGCGCAAGTCCTGGGACAATTCGGGTGGGGCGGACACTCTTGTACGCCGGGCAGCGCCGCTGAAGCCTACCCCGACTAGCCTTTGCATCGGTGGGATTGAGATTGCACCGGCGACTGTGCTGGCTCCTATGGCTGGCGTTACCGATACGGTCTTCCGCCGCTTCATTCGCAACCTGGGCGGCTGTGGACTGATCATGACCGAGTTCACCTCGGCCGACGGCGTGCTTCGCAAAAAAGATCAGAAGGCCAAGCGCTATCTTCATTTTTATGAAGACGAGCATCCCATCTCGGCGCAGCTTTTCGGCAGCGATCCGCAGGTGATGGCTGAGGCCGCGCGCATGGTGGAAGACCTCGGATTCGATCTGGTGGATTTGAACCTGGGTTGTCCGGCGAAGAAAGTTGTGAAATGCAACGGAGGCTCCGGGTTGTTGCGCGATTTACCGGCGATTGGCCGTATTTTTGAAGCGGTACGCGCCGCCGTGAAAGTTCCCTTCACGGTGAAGTTCCGCGCGGGATGGAGTGATGACGAAATTGTGTGCGTGGAGCTGGCGCGGATGGCGGAATCGTGCGGCCTCGGGGCAGTCGCGTTGCACGCGCGTACGCGGGAGCAGGGCTACAGCGGCCAGGCGCGCTGGGAGTGGATTGCCGCCGTGAAAGATGCGGTGAAGATTCCGGTGATTGGCAACGGCGACATCCGCACCCCGGAAGACGCCTGCGCCATGGTCACGCAAACCGGCTGCGATGCAGTGATGATTGGGCGCATGGCGCCGTCGAATCCGTGGATCTTCCGGCAGATTCAACAGTATTGCGCGGGGATGGAGAATGCCGGGTTAAACAGCGGCCTTGATGGACAGAGATCGGGCCTTCAGCCCGATGGACAGCCGAGGGCGGCTGTCCCCACATGGACGTTCGCGGAAACTCCAGCGGTTGGCAAATCTTACGATGAGCCCTCCGAGGCTGATCGCTACCAGATGATCCGGACTTATTTCCGGATGCTGATTGAAGAGGAACTCCCCGATGCCGTTGGCAAGATGAAGCAGTTCGCTTCCTGGTTCACGCACGGCGTCCCGGGTGGAGCGGGGCTGCGCAAGGCAATCTACGAATCGAAGAGCGCGGTGGAGATTCTGGGACGGGTGGAGGAATTCTTCGAAGCCAGATTGTGTGGCGTCGGTACTCCCTCGACAGGCACGGCACAGACTCCTGCCCGCGAAACTGCCGCGATCCCTATCTCTTAATCTCTTAGGCGCGGCATCGCGCGAATCCAGCACAAGCCCCGTCCCGCCTTTGGAATATAATCGTGCCCACACATGGCACTGACCTCTAGCACGAAACTCGGCAAGGGTGACCACTTTCGGGCGCTTGTGGATTCCTGACGGCAAATCGATTGTCTACAGCGTGTCTGATCCGGGCCGTACTCTTCGGGCTTACATCATGAATATATCCCCAGTTTCCCTCATACTTTGGTATTGGTCGATACGTTCGTCTAATAGATTCACTGTCGCGCTTCCGGTCTAATCAAAGTGTCAAAATTGGAGCCATCCATGAACAGCGTACAAATTGAACAGAAGAGCTACGAGATGCCCCCGCGGGAGGGGATCAGCATCGCGCAATTTCTCACCGTCACCGACATCGAGCGATCGGCTCGCTACTACGAAAAGGTCTTCGGCGCCCGCATTCTGACCCTCGGCGACGGCAACGCGCCTGCGTACCTTCTGCTTGCGAATATCTGGATGATTCTGAACGTTGGCGGCGGCCCGACCCCCGATAAGCCGACGGTAACGCTCAGCGTCCCCGACCCGAATCACATCAACAGCTTCATGAATTTCCGCGTTGCGGATATTCAAGCGTGCTACAAGTTGTGGAAAAGTCGAGGAGCCGAGTTCATCACTGAGCCGATCCCCAAATACGGCGAAATACGTTGCTACGTCCGCGATCCTGACGGTTACATCATCGAGGTCGGACAGAGCACCGATCAGGTCTATGGATAACGGCCGGCCCGGTTGGGATGCGGCGGTGGCCCAGGCTTTTGATCTCGCTGGCATCACCAACACGGTGGGGTGCCCCGTCCTTCGCGTTCTTGGCGAAGGGCGGGTACCACGAACGCATACGCAACGGGGTTTGTGCGGAACGAACAAGAGTTGCGTTGGCAGCATCGCCACCCATCAGTGGGAATGATGTACACAAGAGTCGTTGAAGGTGGGCGACCCGCCCAATACCAACGTCCAATTGCGTGGCCCATTTTGTTCTGGCCTAATGCACCCTTGGAC
>JBAPQU010000630.1:0-3546 GCA_049280795.1 Candidatus Sulfotelmatobacter sp. | reverse complement strand
ATTGGCCGCTCGATGAACAACTCGGCGGAAATCGCAGAGGATCTCGGCTATCTCGAGATTCCTGATGGGCTGGTGATCAATCCCGGCGACATGAAGAATTTTCCGCCGGAAAAAGTCTGCGTGATGATCAGCGGAACCCAGGGCGAGCCCATGTCGGCATTGTCGCGAGCCGCCGTCGACAACCATAAACACGCGAAGATCGAGAAGGGCGACACGGTCGTGCTGTCGTCGCGCATTATTCCCGGCAACGAGAAGACCATCTACCGCATGATTGATCACCTGTTTCGGCGCGAAGCGTACGTGATTTATGAAGACGGCACTTCGCCTCCCATCCACGTCAGCGGACACGCCAGCCAGGATGAACTGAAGCTGATTATCAACCTGGTCAAGCCGAAATACTTTATTCCCGTCCACGGCGAGTACCGGCAACTGAAGTTGCACGCCGAAATGGCGGGGGCGATGCACAGCTCGGTGGGCAAGGTGATGCTGATCGAGAGCGGCGATGTTCTTGAGATCGATGAACACAACGCCCGCAAGGCAGGAAAAGTCAACGTGGGCCGCGTATGTATCGATTCCGGATCGCGCACGGATGTGGTTGAGGATTTGATTATTAAAGATCGGCGGCACTTGAGCGAAGACGGAATCGTGCTGCCCATCATCGCCATCAATAAACTGACTGGCCGCGTGGAGACTGCGCCGGAGATTGTGACGCGCGGCTTCAATCCTGGCGAAGACGGCTTGCTGGATGGAGCAAAGCGCATCGTCGAGGACACGCTGGCGCATTCGAGCGAAGAAGAAAAGGCGGACTACGGTGTGATCAAGGAAAAGATTCGCGCGGATTTGAAGCGCTATATCTCCAGGCAGACGCAGAAACGGCCGCTGATTATGCCGGTGATCCTGGAGATTTAGATCCCGAAACAAAATCAGAGTTGCTGGAATGGGGGCTGCATAGATTAAAAGCCTATGCCCATGGTCAGTCTGGCAGAAATCAAGCAGGCCCAATCGCGGCTCGCGGGCGTAGCTGTTCGCACGCACCTGATCGAATTCAGCCATCCAGAATCGGACACTCGCAGGCTCTTTCTTAAGCCCGAAAATCAGCAGCCGATCGGCGCCTTCAAACTCCGCGGAGCCTACAACAAGATCGCGTCACTTTCAGATGCGGAGCGCGAGCGCGGAGTGATTACCTACTCCAGCGGCAACCATGCGCAGGGCGTGGCCTATGCGGCGCGCGCTCTGGGAACGAAGGCTGTGATCGTGATGCCCAATAATGCTCCTGCGATCAAGCGCGAAGCCACGGCGGCGCTCGGTGCGGAGATTGTTTTTGTTGGACCGGGCAGCGCCGAGCGCCAAGTCAAAGCCGAAGAATTAGCAGCGCAGCATGGATATGTGATCGTGCCTCCTTACAACGACGAGCAGATCGTTGCCGGGCAGGGGACGATGGGGCTGGAGATTCTTGACGAGCTGCCGGAGGTGGAAACCGTTTGGGCACCGGTAGGTGGCGGAGGCCTGATTAGTGGTGTGGCGACGGCGATTAAGTTGAGCAAGCCCTCGGTGAAGGTGATCGGCGTAGAGCCGGAGTTGGCGGGCGATGCGCAGGCCAGCTTGCGCGCAGAAAAGATTGTTCAGTTCCCTGCCGAGCAGGTTTCGCGCACGATCGCCGACGGGCTGCGCACACAAAGCATTGGCCCCATTAACTTCGAGCACATCCGCCGCTACGTGGACGATATTGTAACCGTGACTGAAGACGAAATTCGCGAGGCGATGAGAATGCTGGCGCTGAATCCCAAAACTGTAGCGGAACCCAGCGGAGCCGTGGCTACAGCCGGCTTTCTGTTCCATGGCGACCAGCTTCCACGGACGAAACTAAATGTCGCTATCATTAGCGGCGGGAACGTTGATCCTGCGATGTTGGAGAAATTGCGTCGCGGATAACGGATTACCTTGAACGTATAGCGATCATCCAGCGTCGTAAGGCGACGACAGACCACACGGCCTCGACTAAGCCGAACGGCCACGCTCCCTGCAGAAAGCCGTAAACCGAGCCCAGCGCGCACGCTCCCGCGAACGCCAGAATGAACCAGCGGCTCCTCGCTTCCAGCGCGTAGCAAACCAGCATCGCGGTTACTGCAAATAGGCCGAAGATCGATAGTGGCGTCACGATTATAGGTACTACCGGCAATCCTGCACTATCTCACAGGAGGAGATCTCGTGTCGCCGTTACATGGCGATTCTGGGATGATTTCTTACACCGAGCGGCCAGGATTTACGAGTAGGACTTTGTATATCACTGTCTTACTAGTGATATACTGTAAGGCATGAATGATAATAGTGCTACTTTTACTTCCAAGGGCCAACTTGTAATTCCAGCCGAGCTTCGGCGCAAACATAAGATCGAAGCGGGCACGAAAGTCAAAATCCTGGAAGACCAATTCGGCCGCATCGTCCTGCAGCCAATCACCGATGAATATATCGATCGTGTCAGGGGCCTTTTTGCGGATGGGCCGGACCTATTGGCCAGTTGGGAAAAGGACCACCGTGAGGAAGGCAAACACGATAAATGAAGACCTACGTGCTCGACGCCAGCGCCTTGTTCGCGTTTCTGCGAAACAAGCCGGGATCTTCCAAGGTCACCGAGCTTTTGAAAGAAGCCAACCGCGGGCACACAAAATTGTTAATGTCCGCTGTGAATTATGGAGAAGTTTATGGCACAATTCTCCGCGACGCCGGGCCGGAACAGGCGCTCTCGACCTTGTACGCAGTGAGCCCGCTACCCATCGAGTTGCTGGACGCGACCCCACAGAGGGCGTGCAAGGCGTCCGACATAAAGTTTAAGCATAAGCTTTACTACGCCGACAGCTTCGCTGCGGCTCTTGCAATCGAGCACAAAGCTACCCTGGTGACCAGCGATTCTGATTTCCGGAAACTCGGTCACACTTTCCCAATCGTTTGGTTGCGAGCGTGAGCAAGCTCAGCCGTTCCGCTTAAATGCTCTTGCTGCCATGCTTTCGGCGCATCGGACTGGTTTGTTCGAATCGCCCTGTGACCCAGCGAAAGATCACGCAACAAGAAAAGAGCGCAAACAAGTAAGAGTAAAGAGCAGCAGCATCGCTCGAACTTATTCTTTGGATGAATGAGTTAAATGGAAAGCCGTGTTCACCAAACCTACGTGGGAAAATGCCTGAGGGAAATTGCCGAGCTGACATTTGGCGACGGGATCATATTCTTCCGACAAAAGCCCGACATCATTACGGACTTCGAGTAACCGCTCGAACATTCGGACGGCCTCTTCATGGCGCCCTTGCAGTTCGTAATTGTCCGCTAACCAGAATGAGCAGGGCAGAAAGCTCCCTTCGCCGTGGGGCAGGCCGTCGACGGCGGGGTCCTGCGTGTAGCGCCCAACAAAACCATTTTTCAGAAGATGGGTTTCGATGGCTTTGACTGTGCCTATCACTCGCGAATCGCTTGCTGGAAGAAAGCCGACCAGGGGCATCATCAGGATGCTGGCGTCGAGGTGTTTGTCTCCGTAATACTGTACGAAGGAATTCA
>JBAPQU010000629.1:0-7075 GCA_049280795.1 Candidatus Sulfotelmatobacter sp. | reverse complement strand
AGTGCGCGAAATGCAAAGCGCAAGCCGCTTTCAGGTTCGTCAGCTTCTTCGAGAAAGCGTTCGTAAGCCGCGTAAATCTGCGCATTTGCATCCTCATGGTTAGGTTTTGTCGCTCGATGTGTGATGTGCATATCCGGTCCTCATCGGGATCGCCAATACGCACTCTGGATATAACCTCCCGGATTGGGTTTGGGGAGTATTTCGCTTCACTGTCGCGCTGGCCGTAATCGCCGTAGAGCTTGATTAACTGCGCGAAGTCAACCTCAGAGCCGAATGCATCCTCTACGTGGCGCTGGTAGAAAACAAAGCCGTCCGTGGTCAACTGCACCCTCGTTGAAAGCCGCTCGGCCAGATCGTTGACGAAGTACCAGGTTGTCTCTTCCGTGCGCTTTCCGACCGTGTACACAGGGACGAGTTTGGTTTCTTCGTCCATTGCGACAAATACCCATTGACTCCCCCACTCCGGCGAGTCGCCGTCACGGAGCCGTCTGTCTTTCTTGCCGACGTAGCACCATATTTCGTCAGCCTGGACAAAGCCGCAGTGGAGGTTGCGCATTCGGCTGTCCATGATCTCGGCGCAGTGGTCGCCTACGTCTACCAGAAGGCGGCAGATGGTGTCCCGGTGTACGCCTGTTATGCGTTCAGTAGAGCGGACGCTGGAACCTTCTAGGAGAGACGCAATTACGGAGAGTTTCTTGTCAGTAGAGAGTGTATTCATTTTGTCCTTGCCTTTCGAGTGAAGGCAAGCCAAAATGAAGTTGAGTGACTGGCATTCTGGCTTGCCGGATTGTCGGTTTCAGGGCCGCAAGGTGTTCAAGCACCTAGCGGCTCTCATTATTTGCGCCCATCATTGGTGGAGGCGGCATTGTCTCCTTTCTGCGGCACATCTTGCGGCCGGCGATAGCGATTGCCGCTATTTCCCCGTGTTCGCTGAGCATCACATAGACCTTCTCTTGCCATGCGTTGTAATGTGATGCCGACCGATCCACGAGAAGCTTGCGTGTTAAATTTGTATCCCCCCCGAACGATGAGGTATTCAATCTCCGCCTTCGACAACCAATCGGTGCGGTGGTCCTTGAGGATTCTTTCGCAGCATTGGGTGAGAGTCATATCGGCAAAGGGCTTCTTAGAGACGTAATTAGTCTCGTGAAAACCAACGCCGCATTTAAACCTTCCCGGTTTGATGCCAGCTACGCTTAGCGCTGTCCGAAGGGAATTTATCTCTCGGTCAATACGCCAACGCTCCTGCTCCAACTCCGCCATGCGTTGCACGAGTTTTTTTGCAGTAGAGTCCACGCTGGTAGCGTTAATAGCCGGGACCAATGTATCAATGGCAGTGATACAAGTCAAGGCATTTGTGAACTCTGCGATAAGATTTTCTGTGGAAGGCGAGCGGTTCACTTCGCACCCCCGTTATCCACAGTGCCGTCCGTATAATCGGCTGCATTCTTGCGGCTGGGGAGCCTCAACAATGCAGTCAAAAACTGATGACGCTGTTCGGCTAAATCTTCTCGAAATCCTTCAAGTTGTGCGGCTTCAGCAGGAGGCAATCCATAAGTTGTTTGTGAAGGTTGAGGCGGTTGAAAACGTATGTCTTTCCAATGAGTCGTTTGCCGTTGAGTACCAGCAGGCACTTCAACAGCGGGACACGTCGGAACAGCGGGAGGCGTTTGTCCACGCCCTGAATCATCTTGACCAGTTAATTGCGGCTCTAAAGGTGCCTCCGAAGACGGCGAAGCCGAATTGATGGGTTCTGTGTCTGCTGTCCTGTGGAAATTTGAAATTAGGACAGTACCGCGATGGATGCACCGGGTCTCGAGGTAAGATGGCTTCATGCCGAAATTTGAGAAACACATCTTCATGTGCGGCAACCAGCGCCCGCCGGGCAATCCGCGAGGATGCTGCGATCCCAGCGGCCAGGCCAAGCTGCAAAAGCTCTTCAAGCAGAAGCTCGCGGAGCTCGGCCTCAAGGGCCGGGTCCGGGCCAACCAGGCTGGCTGCCTCGACCAGTGCGAACATGGCCCGAACCTTGTGGTATATCCCGACGCGGTCTGGTATGGATTCGTCACCGAAGCCGACGTCGATGAAATTATCGAATCCCACATCATCGGCGGCAAACCCGTCGAGCGCCTGATGCTGGCCGACTCCTGCCTGAATACCGCTACGTGTGAACACCGGAAGCGCAGTAGCCAGTAAACAGTGGCCAGTCTCCGTAACATAACTAACCCTCCCACTACGTTCTTGATCTTCCCTTTGAAACGCTTTCCGACTCGTCGTCACCATCCTGATAGTGTGACAAAAGTTTCATTGCAGTTCAGGGGCGATATTCGCTCCTGAAGCACCTGCATGCAACTTCTTTCATACTAGTAGTAGGCAAGGGGTCGGTGTATGATTCCTGCCGTTTTGTAATGAGTAAGGAGATTCGGACCTAGGCTTCCTCTGTTCTGGGCCCTCCTCCCAACTCCGCAGTGCGGAAAATCAAGCAAAGTTCAATTCAAATCCAAGGGGCGTTTATGAAATCTGAATGTTTCGTTCGTCTACCAATCCGCGTGTGTCCAGCGGTCGTCCGCTCCAGCGTGACGGCCTTTTTAATTCTCTTCATCACAACCATGGCATGGTCGCAACAATCAGCCTCGACTCAACTTTCGAAGGCGACTCTGGCAGCACTGAGGACGCCGCCCCAGGTAGTCACGGGCGCAGCAACCCTTACTGGTCACTACACAGCCAATCCCAAATTGCGTCTCACCATCGCTTTGAGGCCACCTAATCCACAGCAAGAGGCCGAGTTCCTGCGCAGCCTCCAGGACAAGACCTCACCCCAGTACCACCAGTTTCTTTCGCAAGCGAACTGGATTGCCCGCTTCTCTCCCAGCGAAGCCGACGAGCAAGCCGTAATCGAGTGGGCTACAACCCAGGGGTTCACCGTCACTCACAGATTTCCTAACCGGTTGCTGGTGGACGTAGAAGCGCCAGTCTCGGCCATCGAGACGGCACTGGGCGTGACCATCAACAGCTATTCGCTCAACGGCGCATCCTATTTTTCCAATGACCGTGATCCGGTCCTCCCCGCGAGCGTGGCGAACATCATCACCTCGGTGCAGGGCCTGAACAACATCCAGCGCATGCAGACGCGCAAGAGCGCAGTCGCCCTGCCGGAGCCGGACTACGTTGCGGGACCGGTAGTTGCGGAGGGAACAGCAGGTCACGGCAACGGCAGCGTCGCGGCACTTAAAGCGGCAATGGCGGCCAAGGCAAAGCAGGCTAAGGCCAAGGGCAACTCGACCAACATCACCAATGGAAATTACGATCCGACCGACATCTACAATTCAAACGCTTACAACTACAACGCGCTGCAGGCCCTTGGACATTGCTGCAATCCTGAGAACAATTCCGCAGGTTCACTGCCCCAAGGCTCCATCGCCCTCGCCGCGTTCGGAGCTTTCGCGGGTAGCGATATTACCGGTTTTCAGTCGCAATATCCGTATCTGGCTTACTTCTATCAGCCCATCTACATCGATGGAACGCCCGCGTGTTGCGGCGATGAGGTGACGCTCGATACAGAATGGTCGACGGCCACATCGAACAGCTTCGGATCGTATATCGATACCGCCGAAGTTTTCGTCTACGAAGGCGCGAATGAAAACAACGGCACCTTCACCGACATTTACAACCAGATGGTGAGCGACGGACATGCCCGGGTCTTCAGCACAAGCTGGAGTTGCACCGAGTTCTACGGCTGCGACAGCGGCACCATGGACTCGCGGGACTCCATCTTCAGTGAAATGGTTGGAGAAGGCTGGACACTGATGGCTGCCTCGGGCGATCGCGGAGCCACCGATGACTGCTCCGACCGTGTCGATGTTTCCTTCCCGGCCTCCGATCCCAACGTGATCGGAGTCGGCGGCACCTACCTGCAACTCTTTAGCAACTCCACCTACGACTACGAAGTTGGATGGCAGGGCGGCAGCGGTTCAGGCTCCTGCGGCAGCAATAACGGCGGCAGCGGTGGCGGGTGCAGCGCGTACTATGCTGCTCCGGGATTCCAGACAAGTCCGGCTTGCGGGTCGGGAAGCCGCAGCACTCCTGACATTTCGCTCAACGCAGCGCATGGGCAAAACTACTTCTTCAACGGCTCGCTTTCGGGCGTAGGCGGCACCAGCATCTCATCGCCGATGGTGGCCGGTTTCATGGCGCAGGAGGATGCCTATCTCTTATCCTTAGGCAGCATCTGCGGCGTAAACAATGGCACCGAGCCATGCGGTCCCATGGGCAATGCCAACTACAACATCTACTTCGAAGGCTACAATCCGACCTACGCGCCACACTATCCGTTTTACGACATCACTTCCGGCTGCAACGATAACGACATCACTCTGCTCTACGGTTTGGGTTATTACTGTGCGGGCACCGGATACGATGAAGTAACCGGGTGGGGAACCTTCAACGCCTTGCAATTCGCGTGGATGATGAACTATTCCATCGCGGCTGACGAGGGCGCACCGTACATCACGTTTGGCGGGCCTACGACCAGCAAGTGGTATAACACCGATCAAATCGTCGACTGGGATGTTACAGACACAGGCGGCAATTACCCGCCGACTGGTGTTTCGGGTTACAGTCAGGCTTGGGACGCTGATCCAGGCGACGTAGGCAGCGAAGCTACTCCTGGACAGGGCAACTCCTTCTATAGCGGCCCGCAGCACGTCAACTCAACCTTTGGTTGCACGGACCTCTCGGGCGCACTCTGTACGGGCGGCCCCGTGAGCCAGGGTTGCCACACCGTTTACGTACGGGCGTGGGACAACATGGGCTTGGGATCCGGCGTCAATACATACGGCCCGGTCTGCTATGACACAGTTGCTCCCCATACGACCGACACGATGAGCGGTACGCAGAGCGGCGGGACTTACACGAGCGCTGTGAAGGTCACCCTCACCGCGACCGATTCCCAGCCGGGAAGCGGCATTGCCAGCACGGTCTACCAGATCAACGGTGGGACCATCACAACGTATACCGCACCCTTTACCGTGTCGACGGCCGGCGTCAATACCGTCACGTTCCACAGTACGGATGTGGCTGGCAACGTGGAGGGCACTGAAACGGCCAGCTTCTCGATCACGTCTAAAACCACAACCGGGCTAACGGCGTCTCCGAATCCGTCTGCCTTGGGCCAGTTCGTGACCCTTACGGCCACGGTGCATCCGACGTTCTCGGGCACTCCCACCGGAACCGTAACCTTCAAGAATGGCACAACGAATATTGGTACCTCGACCCTGAGCGCCGGAGTGGCCAAGTTCGCCACCAAGACTCTGGCCGTGGGTAGCCACTCCATAACCGCCGTCTACAACGGCGCTACGTACTTTACTACCAGCACCTCGGCGCCGGTAACGCAAGTGGTCGAGAACTCGACTACAACCACGTTAACGTCGGCGTTGAACCCGGCGAAATTCGGACAATCCATCAAGTTCACGGCGAAAGTTACGTCCACAGCGTCGGGAACCCCAACTGGAACCGTAACGTTCAAGAACGGGACCACCGTTCTGGGCACCAGCAACATGAGCGGCGGCGCTGCATCGCTGTTCATTAGCACACTGGCGGTAGGTACTCACCCGATCAGCGCCGTTTACTCCGGTAACGCAACGTTCTCCACCAGTACCTCGACCGTTCTCTCCCAGGTGATCAACAAAGCCGGTAGCACAACAAAAGTCGTGTCGTCGGCAAATCCGTCCACTTCCGGGGAGACGGTGACGTTTACCGCGACCGTGAAGTCCACTACCACGGGAACTCCTGTTGGCACCGTGAGCTTCATGGACGGAACCACGAAGTTGGGAGCGCGCACACTCAGCGGTGGAGTTGCGGCCCTAACCACCTCCACTCTGTCTACGGGTACACACAGCATCACGGCAGTCTATTCTGGCAACTTCGACTACACCACCAGCACATCAACGGTGTTGTCGCAGAAAGTTAACCCGTAACAAAACGAGCCTTGCGCCGTAACCGCGGCGCAAGGTCGTTCCACTGCAGTCTGATTTTTTGTTCGCAGTTCAGGCCTGCCAGGTTGGTAGGCCTTTTTTATTGCGCCGCGAGTGGCAATTTTTGGGTAGGAGAAGGAAGATGGAGTCGCCTCGTACTACTGGCAACTGGTCACTGGCAACCGGCAACTGTTGTTACTGGTAGGCGCGGCAGGGATCGAACCTGCAACCACCGGTTTAGAAAACCGGTGCTCTATCCTATTGAGCTACGCGCCCCTAGCAAAATTTATCACAAGCTCTGGTTGACGATCATGTGGAGTATCATGCGGTGTCGCATTGAGCATCGTCGCTCCATCCCGCCTGGCTTACATCGATTGGATGCGGGGTCTCGCTTGTGTTCTGATGTTCCAGACCCATTGCTACGATTCCTGGCTTAGCCCCAGCGCTCGCCAGAGCAAGTTCTTCATGTACTCGCAGTTGGGAGGAACCTTCCCTGCTCCTTTATTTCTGTTTCTGGCGGGAATTTCGTTCGCTTTGGTGACTGAAAAATTTTGGAAGAAAAATCTGGCGCCCGCGCAGATTGCCCGCACCACAATCCGCCGCGGTGCGGAGATCTTTGCCTTCGGCCTGCTCTTTCGCCTGCAGGAATATCTCATTGCCTGGGGCTGGGCGCCGCTCAGCGACCTGCTGCGCGTGGATGTGCTCAACACAATCGGTCTTTCCATGATGCTCATGGGCCTGCTGTGCTGGCTGGTGCTGTTCCTTACACATCGCGGAACGCAGGCAAGGCTCGCCCTCGTCCTCGCATCCGCCGGAACCGCGTTGCTGATTTCGTTGCTGACGCCGCCGCTATGGACAACCTGGCGTCCGGATTGGTTGCCCTGGCCGATCGAATCGTACATCAACGGTGTACATAATCTGGGCACACCGCAGCCCTGGCTATTTCCAATTTTTCCCTGGGCCGCATTCGCCTTCGCCGGGCTGGCCGCCGGATTTATTTTGCAGAGCGAATGGGCGCGCAAGCGCGGGGCGCAGACTTTCCTTCTTGCGGGTGCGGCGGGTTTGGCGCTTGTCGCAATTTCGCGCTGGCTTGATGCCCAGCC
>JBAPQU010000628.1:0-17141 GCA_049280795.1 Candidatus Sulfotelmatobacter sp. | reverse complement strand
CCAGCGTTTCGGCATGCATCAGCCGGTGTTCGATGGCTACGTTAAGCAGAGTGCTGAGCGGAAAACCATCGCCAGTGGCGGGTGCTTCGGCAAACGCGTCCTCAAGTTTTTCATCGAGAACGGAGCGGATTTTTCTAACGTACTCTCGCACCGCATCAATCGAAGGCCAGTCGGAAGGCTGATCGGTGGGAAGTCCACCGCCAACCGGGTCGATTCCAAACGCAAATAACCGATCAAACTCAGGATGAAAACTCTTCAGTCCAAGAACCCGCTCGTGAAACAGGTTCCAATCAAAAGCCTCGATATGTCCGATGTAAAAAATGATGCGATGGCGCTCAGCAATCGGCCGTTCGTAAAGAGAATCGGGCTTGACCAGCGCGAAAAGATCGTCGGTTTGCTTGCGAGCAAGTGCGAACTGGTCGAGCAACTGATGACGAGGGATCGAGTCGTTTGCTGTCGCGAGCATTCCGGGATCTCCTAACCTCTTGGCCGTGGGCGGAAATTCTACAGGCCCAACCTAAAAAAATCGATCAGCGGCTTGAATTTTATCCGCCGCGCCAGCCGAGTAGTATAGGGTAATGCCCCTACAGGTATTTCAGGTTGACGCCTTCACGGCCACGCCATTCGCGGGCAATCCAGCAGCCGTATGCCCGCTTGCCGAATGGTTAGATGACGAGTTGCTGCGGGTGGTCGCAGCCGAAAATAATCTTTCTGAGACCGCTTATTTAGTGCCTCGCGGAGACCATTATGAGATGCGCTGGTTCACTCCGTGTTGCGAAGTGAAGCTGTGCGGGCATGCCACGCTGGCTTCCGCATTCGTCCTGCTGCAAGTTCTTGGAGCTAAACACGATTCGGTGCGCTTCGAAACCCGCTTCAGCGGTACGCTCACTGTTTCCCGCGACGGCGATTTGTTTGCAATGGATTTTCCTGCGCTCGTCCCTTGGGCCTGCGCAACCCCGCCGGTGGCGCTGATTGAAGGTTTGGGCGCGACCCCTGCCACGGTCGTGCAAATCGAAGACAACTACTTTGCCGTGTACGAGCGCGAGGAAGATATCCGGCGCATTCGTCCAGACTTTCACCTGCTGGAAAAGCTTCATCCCGCAGGAGTCGCAATCACGGCTCCCGGTAACGATGCCGATTTTGTCTCGCGCTACTTCGCACCCAGCTACGGTATTCCAGAAGATCCGGTGACCGGGTCCACGCATTGCTCGCTGGCGCCGTATTGGGCTCAACGGCTGGGAAAGACCAAACTGCACGCGCGGCAGGTCTCCGAGCGCGGTGGGGAAATGTGGTGCGAAGTTAAAGGGGACCGCGTGATTCTTAAGGGGAATGCCGTGCTTATGTTGCGGGGAGAGTTGCTGATCTGAACTTCGCAGGCGGCTCTTTATTATGTACCTCAAGATTATGTACCTCAAGGCGAAAGCCCAGTCGTATGGGATTATTGATCGCAGCGCTTGAAGCGCTGCGCTACCCAAAATCAAACCCCAAAGCAAATTTATTTGATCAGCCCTTTGCTCCGCAGGAATTCGTGCGCTACATCCTTCACATCGCGATGCTGGCCGTCGAGAGCGTAATTCAATTGCCGCATCTCCTGATCGGAGATTTTTTCGCCTAACTCGGCAACGGCCTGGGCAACTTCAGGATGCTGCTGCACGGTTTGCTGACGGATTATCGCGACCGCTTCGTAGGGAGGAAAATAGTGCCGGTCATCCTCGAGCACAAACAGATCGAGCGCGGGAATCAACCCGTCTGTAGCATTGCCCGCGGCGAAATCGATCTCGTGATTTTTTAGAGCTGGAGCGAGTAAACCCAAGTCCATAATGCGCGGCGGAGCGGCAAAATGCAGGCCATAAGCGGCGGCTAGTCCGGCATAGCCATCGGGGCGCTCCATGAACTCGTAGCCAAATCCCGCTCGCCATTGTGGAGCAAAGGCAGCAACCTGCGATAAGGTTTTGAGATTCAAACGGCGCGCGTCGTCGCCGCGAATTTCCATCGCAAAAGTGTTATTGAAGCCAAACGCCGGGCTAAGGGTGAGGCCGAAGCGCACTTCATATTCGCTCTTGACCCGCTGGTACACCTCTGCGCTGTCGCCTCCAACTTTCTGCTTAAGTATCGCGGTCAAGGCGGTGCCTGTGTATTCGGGATAGATATCGATACGGCCGGACAGGATCGCCTGTTGGCAAATGTAGGTTCCCGCCAGATAGAAGCGGCGCTCCACTTTCAGGTGCGTGTGCGCTTCAATTTGCTGCGCCAATATTTCGCCGAGGACTAGCGACTCCGTAAAGTTCTTGGAGCCGATCACAATATGGTCGGAGTGTGACGGCGCACACGCGGGCAACGACAACGCCGCGATAAAGAAGGCCAATATTTCGAACCGCATTCGCAAAGCCCTGCGACTCGTTCTGTATCGATGGCATTTCATTGCGGCCGCAGGCGCTTCTCCAGCCATCCCAAGCCGAAATCCGCCGACAACGCTAGAACCGCGGCCGGGATCGCTCCGGCAAGAATAAGCTGATTGTTCACCATGGCAAGGCCGCGAAAGATGAACTCGCCGAGACCGCCCGCGCCAATTGCAGCGGCGATGGTCGCCAGGCCCACGGAAACTACAACTGCTACTCGAACACCCGAGAGAATCACGCTCAGCGCCAGCGGCAATTCCACCTGAAATAGAAGCTGGCTGGCGGTAAGGCCCATGCCGCGTCCGGCTTCGACCACTGCCGGATCGACGCCGCGAATTCCTGTGTAAGTATTGCGAATTACAGGTAGAAGCGCGTAAAGAGTGAGAGCGAGAATTGCCAGGCGATCGGCGCGGTCACCAAGCCAGGGCACCGGCAGCAGAAAGCCGAACAGAGCGAGGCTTGGAATTGTCTGAATGATGTTCGCAGCTCCGAGCACTGGTCTGTTCCACGCCGGCCAGTGCGCGCTCACGATGCCGAGCGGAATGCCGATCAGCACCGCAAAGAGTGTGGAGATACCCACTAGCCAAAGATGTTCGAGCGTAAGCTCCAGAATCTGTTCGTGATTCTGCAAGAAAAAATGAAAGACGTTCATGACACGCCTCGATTTGCCACCGGCCCTGTTGGTACCGACCCCGGTCCGTCTCCGAAGGCCCGAACATAGGCGGCGGCCAACGGATCAGTGGACCGCAGAAAATCCTCGGGAGAAAGAATCGTTACCAGCTTACCGGCCTCCATAAGCGCAATACGCGAACCAAGCCGCAAGGCTTCGCGCAGATCGTGGGTGACAAAGATGACCGTCTTGCGCAGGCGCTGTTGCAGCGAGAGAAATTCACGCTGCAGTTGGTCACGGGTTAGCGCGTCGAGCGCACCGAAGGGCTCATCCATCAGCAGAATCGCCGGATCGGCGGCAAGCGCGCGAGCAACTCCAACTCGTTGCCGCTGCCCTCCGGAGAGTTGATTTGGATAGCGCGAAGCCAGTTGCGCGTCAAGCCCGACCATCTGCAGTAATTCTTCGACGCGCAGATGAATACGCTCGGCAGGCCAGCCTTCGATTCGCGGAACCAGTCCAATATTTTTCTCGACGGTAAAATGCGGAAACAGCCCGACGTCCTGGATAACGTAGCCGATGCTGCGCCTCAAACGAATCACGTTGGTTGTAGCGGTGGGCGCGCCATTTACACGCACTTCGCCGCCGCTCGGCGTCAATAACCGGTTAATCAGTTTTAATGTGGTGGTTTTGCCCGATCCGCTGCGCCCCAGCAAAACCAGGGTCTCGCCGCCCTGAACTATCAGATTCAGGCCTTCGAGCAATCTCTGGCCATTGGATAGCATGTAGGCTACATCGCGGAATTCGATTACCGGAATATTTGCGGAACTTGATTCCATATCGGATCAAAAACACATTCGCCAAGCATACCGGAGTTCCCAAACCCAAGGTGGCGGAACAGACCAAATGGGTCGTGGCAGGCAGTTTTCTGAAATTTGAAGAGGATTTGAGACTCAGCCGATTACCCTCATAGCAAAATATTGGCTCTCGGTAGTACGGTGGAGACTTTATCTTCCCGGGCAGAACGCAGGCTTTCCCTTGACGCATCGCATTCGGTTCATCACCCATCATGATAAGAAGATCCTGCTGATCGATGTGTCAAACTGTTCGGCGGATGGAGTCGAAAGTATTTTCCGGGCAGTTCCTGACTTCGTGACCACGCAACCCCGCGGTTCAGTCCTGATACTCTCCGATTTTACGGGAGCTTCCTTTAATCCGGATGCGATCCGGGTCATGAAAGAAACCGCGGTTTTTGACAAAGTGTACGTAAACAAATCTGCATGGGCGGGTAAATCGAAAGACCCTCAAGTGATCTCCGAGGATGTCTCTGGGGAACTGGGGCACTTTGCCCGTCGCGAATTTCCTGTTTTTGAAACTCGCGAAGAAGCTTTGGCATGGCTGACGAAGGACTGAATTAGCATCCGTGCAACTCGTCCAACGGCATCCCAAAATATCGAGCTTTGATTCTTCGCGAATTTAGGCTCTATGTATGCTGTCGCTGTATGTTCCGCGCTCCTGGCACCCAGAGAGCTAATAGACGATCTTGGTCCCTCCCGCTACCATCTTTAAGTAGGTGTTGCGGAAATTAAGTCCGGGTATGAGTGTGTCCGCTCTACGCAATTTCACTTGCTGGGTGATGATTATCCTGTGTCCACTGTCGCTTGCGGCGGCGGACACGGGCTCCGCCATCGTGCATAACAAGGGTGGGGTGTGGGTGAACGGTGCTGAGGTCGCGGACTCCACAGTCATCTTCCCCGGCGACGTGCTCGAAACCAAGCCTGGTTTCGTAGCCAATCTCGACGCCGAAGGTTCGTCTGTTTTGATTCAAGGGGAATCGATTGTGAAGTTTGAGACAAACTCCCTGACCCTTGAGCACGGGAGCCTCTCGGTGAGCACGTCCACAGAAATGATCGTCCACGTGAACTGCCTGAAGGTCGAGCCTATTTCCAATGACCGCACGCAATACGATGTGACGGACGTGAGTGGCAAAGTGGAAGTGGCGGCCAATAAGAATGATGTGAAGGTTACTGAGGGCGGCGCTCTTCGAAAGGCGGCTGCGAAGAATGATTCATCTGAGTCCGGCACGGTGCATGAGGGCCACCGGGCAACGCGCGACGAATCGGCAGCCTGTGGTGCAGCTGAGCCCAAAGGGACCAGCAACCCTCTAAATACAAAATGGCTGGAGATCGGCGGCGGAGCAGGGGCGGGAGTTTTAGTTCTCTGCCTGCTTCTGTGCAGGAGCACGAACTCCAGCAGCGTCAGTCCCACTCAACCCTAAGCCTCTATCATGTCGCATTATTTTTTCTGCGAATTCTCGCGCAAAAGCGTGAGACGTCCTTCTGATTAGGATCTTCTCGTCGAGGAAACATGAGCGCGATCTTTGAATGAAGCGTATAGCGTATAATGTAGATCTTGACCTCGAAGACACCCTAACAGCACGTTGCGCCTTCGCGATTGAGAAATTCCCTGAAAGGCGAGTGACGTGTCGAACCTGGGAGCTTCAGAAAGCTTTTCAATCCTAAGCCATCGACCTCAGACACATGATGCGCGTTTGCGCCTATTCGCAGGTCCGTGGGCAACATAGGCTTTCGATATAAGCGCACCTTCCGGTAGTTGCAGGAAAATTAGGAGACGAAAATGTCCGGAGTCAACGGCGACAAAGCTAGATTTAACCGGCGGCGCAGGCAGAAGATAAGCCGCCGTCAAAGCAATGAAAAAATGTTGAAGGCCCTGGCGGAAAAGAATCTGGTACCGCCGGTAGCGCCCGCCAATCTGAAAGAGAAGGTGGCATGAACGCGCCCGTCCTCGCATTGCCGCTTCCCAGTCCGGACGGCAATCCCGTGAAGAAAAAACGCGTGCTCCTGTTGGACACTGCGCAGACCAAACGCGACCTGCGGGCTGACGTGATGAGGAAGCTCGGCATCGAGGTTGATTGCGCGGCTGATGTCCTCGAGGCACGATGCTGGTGGCGAGCCGATCTGTACAATCTGGTGCTGATCAACGTGGCTGGGGAGACCGACAGCCGCGACAGGTTTTGCACCTACATGCGAAGCGCGATTCCTCCGCAGAGAATTGCTTTTTTCGTGGGCAGTCCTGAGTATCTCGCCGCAGCGCCACATTCTGACGCAGCGCCTTCTGAGGCCGATGCCGACGTGCTTCACAAGGAGATGGTCGCGGCACTGCTGGCTCAAGCCTCGGGAGATTCGTCGCGTCAGCGATGGGGAATATTGGAGGCGTGCAAACGGATTTCCTCGGTGCGCTCGGTCAGCGAAGCTCGTTCGCGCGCGATACGAGAGACCCCGATGGCTTCCCGCTGGGCGGAAGCCATCGAGCAACACTCTGCAACCGAAGTCAACCCTCGGCCGTTATTTGCGACTGAACCAGCTCAAGTTTCGTTTACACCAGCCTCATTTACACCAGAAAGAGAAGAACTCTTATGAAGAATCTTTACGTCGGCAACTTGCCTCACAGCACCACGGAGCCAGAGCTGCGCGGTTTGTTTGAAGCACATGGCGCGGTTGAGAAGGTTAGCATCGTCACCGACCGCGAAACCGGTCGCGCCCGCGGCTTCGCTTTTGTTGAAATGACGAATGCCGGGGAAGCCGACAAGGCAGTTGCAGCATTGAACGGAACTTCGCTTGGGGGACGCGCGTTGAAGATCAACGAGGCTAAACCCAAGACCGATGCCCCGCGTGGCGGAGGCGGTGGTGGCGGAAAACGTTTTGGCGGCGGTGGCGGCGGGAGCCGCGACGACTATCAGGGTCACGCACGCCAGCCCCGGGAACCTCGCTGGTAGGAGCGTTCCGGTTGTACGAATGAGCTCAAGCGCACGGGCTGGCGATTTGCCAGAGCAGGTGCCCAGTCGCTGCTTGGATTCGAACGCATTTGAAACATGGCTAACAGCACCAGCCGCTATTGCCAAAACATTGACGATTGGAGATTGGGATGCCAGGACGAGGTCGATCAAGCTTTACCAAACGCCAGAAAGAACACACGCGCCAGCAAAAACAGCGCGACAAAGCCGAACGCCGTATCCAGCGCAAAGACGAACCGTCGGGCACGTCGAGCGATTCGAGTGAATTGGATCTGGACGAATTACAAAGGCACGCCGCCGAGCAAGCCGCACTATTTCAAATGGGCGCCGACGACGGCGATATTTCCAGCATGCCTCGCGAACGCAATCCTGAGAAGACTGAACCGTAGCGGTTAGGTCCTAAATAAGCCTGTCATCTGAAAGTTGGGGCGCGTCTTTAAGACGCGCCCCTTAACTTGCTCACAATTCCCTTCCGCGATTACGCGAAAACCTCACCAGGCATCTTGGTCAGCGTCCGGCTGGCCAGAGTATTTTGTACGACATGCTCTGAGCGTCCGGCATTCGCCCAATCGATCTGCTTGCGTTCGATGCGCAGCTTCAAGGCGCGCTCGATGTTCCGCAGTTCGATGACCTCGCCGCCAGACACTAAACTGGAAGCCAGTCCCTGTGATCCGGCGCGGCCGGTACGGCCTACGCGATGAATGAAATCCTCAGCCATTTTAGGCAGGTCGTAGTTGATTACGTGCGCCACATCGTCGATGTGCAAACCGCGTGCGGCTACATCGGTGGCGACGAGCACCTGGAAGCGGCCCTGCTGAAATCCGCTGAGCGCTCCGTTGCGCTGCGATTGCGAGCGATCGCCGTGGATCATCGCCGCGGAGAAACCTTCGCGCGCGAGTTCCTTCGCAAGCCGTTCCGTACCGCGCTTGGTACGGGCAAAAATCAGCGTCTGCCCTTTCTCGGCATAGAGCAACTGCCGCAGCACATCAGGTTTCTCGGCCGGACGCACTTCGTAGGCTTGCAGCCGAACGCTCTCAACTGGCTTTAGTACCGAACCAATCGCTACGCGCACTGGATCGCGCATGGAATCGTTCACCAATCCCGCGACAGATTGTTCCAAAGTCGCCGAAAAGCATAGCGTTTGCCGGCGTTGTGGCAGCACCGCGAGGATGCGCCGGAGCGCGGGCAGGAAGCCCATATCCAGCATGCGGTCGGCTTCATCGAGCACCAGGATTTTGACGTCGCGCAGATCAATCAGCTTGCGGGAAATGAAATCCTGCAAGCGGCCGGGAGTTGCAACCACCAAACTGGAGCCGCCGCGAACTGCCTGGATTTGCGTCTTCTCGGAGACGCCGCCGATTACCAGCGCGGCCTTGGATAATCCTCTGCCGCGCAGTTTTTCGTATTCTTCGTTAACTTGAATCGCCAACTCGCGCGTAGGCAGTAAAACCAGCACGCGAACTTTCTGCGAAGTCTCGCGCTGCAGCATTTCGATTACCGGGATCAGAAACGCCAGCGTCTTGCCGGTTCCGGTCTGGGCTGTCGCCAGAACGTCTTTGCCTTCAAGGGCGCAAGGGATAGCCTGCGCCTGAATCGGCGTAGGGGTAATAAATTCAGCTGCCGCCAGCCTCTGCTGCAAAGCAGAAGAAAGCGGTAATTCTGTAAAGCTTGTCATTCGTAATTGTTCTTTCTGGAGGGGCCTGATCGCATTTCGATACACGTATCGTGTGTTGCCATGCCGCTCTTATGTTTTTGATTTGGCGCTGAATAAACGGCGGGCAGGAAAAGCGGAGATGAATCTTGATCCAACAGGATCACCGCGTCACGAGCAAACCGTGGCAGTAGCGTTGAAAGTATTATAGCACAGGATTTAACTAGTTTGATAACAGCGAAACAAAAGAAAATCATCCGCTGGAAGCACTTCAGTAACTGGGCTGAACCTGCGTCAACCGTCGCAATCCTTAGCCTCGACTTACGGAGGACGCCCATTTCCGGAGGATTCCTTGACATAATTTGACGTTCTTTCAGTCAGCCCTGATCCCAGAAACAGCATCCAAGACCCCGTGCTCGACCCTCAGAAAATGTGCTCTGCACCCCGCGAACTGGACTTCCTACCCCTGGGCTATAATTCGGAGCACTTCCGAACCGCAAAAGGAGATTCCTTTTGACCGTTGACACAACCGAACATCCTATCGTCGATCCTGGCCATCAACTCCCGGCTCACGGTTCGCAATCTCACGGCGGGAACCTGTGGTGGATCGTAATCGCGATTGTGTTGGTACTGCTGCTGGTTACAGTCCTGTTCTGGCGCCACGAAGAGGGCACAAAAAAAGTCACACACCCTCCCGCGAAGGTAACGATTACAACCGCGACGGCTCAAAAAGGTGACATTGGCGTTTACCTCGACGAAATCGGCACCGTCACTCCGGTCTACACCGATTCGATTACCAGCCAGGTAAGCGGCCTAATCGTTGCCGTCCACTACACTGAGGGAGAAGTGATACGGAAGGGCGATCCGCTGGTCGATATCGATTCTCGTCCCTATCGCGCTACTCTTTTGCAGGCGCAGGGAGCGCTCGAACGCGACGAGAATATTTTGGCGCAGGCGCAGATGGACCTCGAACGCTATCGTGCCGCGTGGGCGCGCAACGCCATCCAGAAGCAATTGCTTGACGATCAAGAAAAGATTGTTCTGCAGGACCAGGGCACGGTGAAGAACGATCAAGGGACCGTGCAGTTTGACCAGATCCAAGTCGATTACTGCCACATCACCGCACCCATCGCCGGCCGCGTAGGCTTGCGGCTGGTCGATCCCGGCAACGTAGTGCAATCCGCTGGGACCGTAACCCTGGCAGTCATTACGCAGCTAGAGCCCATCACCGTGATTTTCACGATACCGGAAGATAGTTTGGGCCCGGTTGCAGACCGGCTGCGGAAGAAAGCCAAACTCACCGTCGACGCCTCTGACCGCACCGGGCAGACCAAGATCGCAAGCGGAAAGTTGCTAACGCTCGACAATCAAATCGACACTACAACAGGAACCGTAAGAGCACGATCTATCTTCGATAACAAAAATGATGCGCTCTTCCCCAACCAATTTGTGAACACGCGCCTCCTCGTGAACACATTGCAGGGTGTGACGCTGGTTCCAGCATCAGCCATCCAACAGAACGGCCAAGCATCATTCGTGTATGTGATTCAAAACGACGTTGCTCACTTGCATAGTGTTAAGCCAGGAGTCACGGACGGCGGCATGACGCAGGTTGACGGCATCAACCCCGGCGACGTGGTCGCCAATAGCAGCTTCGATAAATTACAGGAGAATACAGCAGTCGCGGTCTCGAACAAGGGTTCCGGCAAGTCTGGCGCAGCCACCACTACCGGGAGCAGCGCACCGTGAGTCCATCTCGCCCGTTTATTTTGCGACCGGTTGCGACGGCTCTGCTGATGGCTGCAATCCTCCTGGTGGGTATTGTTGGCTATACCCAACTTCCGGTTTCCGCGTTGCCTGAGGTCGACTATCCCACCATTCAAGTGCTCACGTTTTATCCCGGAGCGAGCCCCACCGTGATGTCGACCACGGTCACAGCACCACTTGAGCGTCAATTCGGCCAACTGCAGGGCTTGAGCCAGATGACCTCGACCAGTTCGGGAGGCACGTCGGTCATCGTACTGCAGTTCAACCTCTCACTGAATATTGATGTGGCTGAGGAAGAAGTGCAGTCCGCCATAAACGCGTCGCAGAGCCTCCTTCCTTCAATTCTTCCAGCGCCGCCCATCTACAGCAAGACGAATCCAGCCGACGCGCCGGTGCTGACGCTGGCGATTACCTCAAATTCCATGCCTCTTTCCCAGGTCGAGGACTTGGTCGACACGCGGCTTGCGCCTAAGATTTCGCAGCTCAGCGGCGTTGGTTTGGTAACCATCAGCGGCGGCCAAAAACCCGCAGTCCGCATTCAGGCCAATCCCACAGCGCTGTCATCCTACGGCATCAATATGGAAGACCTGCGCACCGCGCTGACCGCGGCCAGCGTAAACGCCGCCAAAGGAAACTTCGATGGACCGCGCCAGGATTATCAGATCGACGCCAACGATCAACTGGTTACCAGCGACGATTACAAGAACGTTGTAGTCGCCTACCGCAACGGCGCGCCCGTGATGCTGACCGACGTAGCGCAGGTGGTGAATGGCGTAGAGAACAACAACCAGGCGGCGTGGATGAATCAGACCCCAGCCGTGATTCTGAATGTGCAACGGCAGCCTGGGGCCAACACCATCAGCGTGGTCAAGAGCATCAAGCAACTCTTGCCGCAGTTGCAGGCCAATCTGCCCACGGGCATTCAGGTGACCACGCTCACCGACCTCACCACCGCCATCGAATCGTCGGTGTCCGACGTTGAATTTGAATTGCTGTTGACGGTCGGGCTCGTCGTGTTGGTTATCTTCCTCTTCTTGCGAAGTCTCTATGCCACCATTATCCCGAGCGTCGCAGTGCCGCTATCGCTGGTCGGCACCTTCGCGGCGATGTACGCGCTTGGGTACAGCCTGGATAATTTATCGCTGATGGCGCTGACCATCTCCACCGGTTTTGTGGTGGATGATGCCATCGTGATGATCGAAAACATCTCGCGCTACATCGAGGAGGGTGATCCTCCGATGGAGGCGGCGCTTAAAGGTGCGGAGCAGATTGGATTTACCATTCTCTCGCTGACTGTTTCGCTCATCGCGGTACTGATTCCCTTGCTGTTCATGAGCGATGTTGTAGGCCGATTGTTCCGCGAGTTTGCAGTAACGCTTGCCGTAACGATCGTCGTTTCGGCCGTAGTCTCTCTTACGCTGACGCCGATGATGAGCGCGCGAATCCTACGCCACCAGCCGAAAGAACAGCAGGGTCGCATCTATCGCGCCACGGAGCACGCTTTCGAATCGATGATTGCGTTCTATGGCCGCACATTGAAGTACGTGCTTAAATTCCAGACGATCACGCTGCTGGTCGCGCTGGCAACACTAATGCTCACCATTTTTCTTTACATCATCATCCCCAAAGGTTTTTTCCCGGTGCAGGATACCGGCGTAATCCAAGGCATATCGCAAGCGCCGCAAACAATTGGCTCAAAGGCCATGGCAGCGAAGCAGCAGGAGCTGGCAAAAATCATTTTGCAGGACCCGGCAGTGGAAAGCTTGTCGTCATTCATCGGTGCGGATGGAACCAACACGACGACAAATAGCGGCAGAATGTCGATCAATCTGAAGCCGCTGGACCAGCGGAAGCTGAACGCTTCCGACGTGATCCGCAGGCTCAACTCAAAGCTGGACCAGGTTCAAGGCATAGAGCTGTTCATGCAGCCGGTACAGAACATCTCGGTTGACGATCGCGTAAGCCGTACGCAATACCAGTACACCCTCGAAGATCCGAACGCGGATGAGTTAAATGACTGGACCAATCGCTTCGTCAATCGCCTGAAGCAACTGCCGGAACTGGAAGATGTCGCCACGGATCAGCAAACCGGCGGACTTGCCGTTTCTCTGGTGATTGACCGCGTCACCGCTTCACGGCTGGGCATTGCACCGACCACCATCGATAACACTTTGTATGACGCCTTCGGCCAGCGGCAGATCAGCACAATGTATACGCAAGTGAATCAGTACCACGTTGTGCTCGAGAGCCTGCCGCAGTTTCAACTCGACCCCAACAAGCTGAACCATCTCTACATCCAATCCAATGCGTCGGCAGGAGCGACCGGAACCGGGGCTTCAACGTCATTCGCGGCATCGGGGTCATCTTCCGCGGGGTCGAACGCGGCAACAGGTTCTGCGCTCTACACGCCGGCAGCAAATACTCTCGCTCCGCCCACGAACGCACTTTCGCCGACTACCTCGGCGACCTCGAATAACGGAGCGAACTCCGCAGGCACTATCAGTTCCGCCATGAGCAGTGCAGTGCCGCTGAGCGCCTTCTCGCATTTTGAGCCAACCACAGAGGCGCTCTCCATCAGCCACCAGGGACAATTTCCAGCCATCACCGTGTCGTTCAATCTCGGTCCGAACGCGGCATTGGGTGAGGCCATCACGGCGGTAGACAAGGTGCAGAAAGACATGCACATGCCCGCCAGCCTGCAGGCTGGGTTTCAAGGGACCGCGGCATCGTTTACGAATTCGTTATCCAATGAGCCCTTGTTGATTCTCGCCGCGCTGGTCACGGTATACATCGTGCTTGGAGTTTTGTACGAAAGCTTCATCCATCCCATCACGATTTTGTCGACGCTGCCTTCGGCGGGCGTAGGAGCGTTCCTCGCATTAATTATCTTCCACCAGGATTTAAGCGTGGTGGCCATCATAGGTATCGTCCTGCTCATCGGCATCGTTAAAAAGAACGGCATCATGATGGTCGACTTCGCGCTCGAAGCCGAGCGGCAGCACGGCAAGAACGCGACGGATGCAATTTACGAAGCCTGCCTGCTTCGCTTCCGCCCCATCATGATGACCACGATGGCCGCGCTGCTGGGCGGGTTGCCCCTGGCGCTCGGAACCGGATTCGGTTCTGAATTGCGCAGACCACTAGGCATCGCCATGGTGGGTGGACTGCTGCTGAGCCAGGCGCTCACGCTCTACACCACGCCGGTCATCTATATCTTTTTCGATAATCTGGGGCAGCGTTTTTCCGGCGAGACGAATCATGCGGAAGCAGATGAGGCGCAAGAGGCAGGACCCGCATGAACATCTCAGCGCCATTCATTCATCGGCCCGTAGCCACCACGCTTCTTACAGTTGCGGTTGCGCTTGCCGGTGCGATTGCGTTTGAGGTGCTGCCCGTCGCGCCCCTGCCTGAAGTCGACTTCCCGACCATTTCAGTAGGCGCAAGTTTGCCCGGAGGCAGCGCCGAGATTATGGCATCGTCCGTGGCGACACCGTTGGAGCGGCAGTTTGGCCATATCGCCGGCGTCACGGAGATGACCTCGGCCAGTTCGCTCGGCAGCACGTCGATCACGATTCAGTTCGACCTCAGCCGTGATATCGACGGCGCGGCGCGCGATGTGGAGGCCGCAATCAACGCCGCGCGAACCTATTTGCCCGCCAACCTGCCGGGCAATCCCACCTATCGCAAAGTTAACCCCGCCGATTCGCCGATCATGATCCTCGGCCTCACCTCGGACAAATATGGTCCCGACAAACTCTACGACGAAGCTTCCACCGTTCTGGCCCAAAAGTTGTCGCAGATCCAGGGCGTAGGGCAGGTCACGGTTGGAGGCGGCGCGTTACCCTCCGTTCGCGTGGACGCGAATCCAACGCAATTGGCCGCCTACGGACTTACCCTTGCGAATCTGCAGTCGGTGTTGAGCCTGCAGAACGCCGACCTGGCCAAAGGACAAATCACCGACGGCAATGTGACCGCGGACATCCTGGCCAACGACCAGATTTCACACGCCGCGGACTACAAGCCGCTCGTGGTTGGGTACAGCAAGGGAGCCGCCATCCATCTCTCCGATGTCGCTCAGGTAACAGACTCTGTGCAGAATATCCGCGCGGCCGGCTATTTGAATGGCAAGCGTGCAATTACAGTCATCATCTTCCGCCAGCCCGGTGCGAACATCATCGACACCGTCGACCGCATACGCGCGCAACTCCCGTCTGTTCAGGCATCCATTCCGTTTGGCATCGATACTACGATCGTCCTCGATCGCACCACTACCATTCGCGCATCGGTCAGTGATGTCGAGAGGACGCTGGTGATCTCCATTGTCCTGGTCATCGGCGTGGTGTTCGTTTTTCTGCGCAACGGCCGGGCCACGCTCATTCCAGCGGTCGCCGTGCCAGTTTCGCTTGTCGGCACATTCGCTGTGATGTATTTGTTCGGATATAGCCTCGATAACCTCTCTCTGATGGCGATGACCATTGCGACCGGTTTTGTCGTGGATGACGCCATCGTGGTGATGGAAAATATTGCGCGCCATCTGGAAGACGGCATGAAGCCGTTTGCCGCTGCGCTGAAGGGCGCGGAAGAAATCGGTTTCACGGTCTTCGCCATCAGCATTTCCCTGATCGCAGTCTTTATTCCTCTTCTGTTGATGGGCGGGATCGTCGGCCGTTTGTTTCGGGAGTTTGCCGTAACACTTTCGACTTCGGTTTTTGTCTCGATGATCATCTCGCTGACTACGACGCCCATGATGTGCGCCTACCTGCTGAAAAGCGAGCGCACAGAAAAACATGGCCGCATGTATATGGCCAGCGAGAAATTCTTTGACTGGGTGCTGTCGTTATATCGTGGCAGCCTGCATTGGGTGCTTGATCATCCGACCCCTACCCTTCTTGTACTCTTAATCACCATCGTCCTGAACGTAGTGCTGATCGTCAAAATCCCCAAGGGCCTTTTCCCGGTGGAAGACACGGGAGCGATCACCGGGAGTGTCCGCGGACCGCAGGATTCATCGTTTCCGGCGATGGACAATTCCGTCCGGCAGATTGGCGGCGTGATTAAGAACGACCGTGCCGTCGAAAATGTGATTGCATTTACGGGCGGCAGTGGAGCCACGAACACTGGCTTCCTCTACCTGGCTCTCAAGCCGCTCGGAGAACGCAAGAGCAGCGCTTCTGACATCATCAACCGTCTTCGCCCTCAATTGAACCGCCTGCCGGTGGCTTCCGCGTTCCTGCAAGCGGCGCAGGATTTGCGTATCGGCGGCCGCTCCAGCAATGCGATGTATCAATACACTCTCGAGTCCGATAACGTGCAGGATCTTTTCAAGTGGGGGCCGATCATACTGGGCCAGATGCAGCACCTCCACGGTCTGCAGGATGTGAGCTCAGACCAGCAGAATGGCGGCCTTGACGAGTTGATGAACTATGACCGCGTTACTGCCGCAAAGCTCGGCCTTACCGCGCAGTCATTGGACTCTGCCTTATACGGCGCATTCGGCCAGTCGGAAGTATCCATCATCTACACCCAGTTAAATCAGTATTACGTCGTGCTGGAAGTCGCTCCCCAGTATTGGCAAAGTCCGGAAGGATTGAAGGATATTTATTTGCATACCTCAAGCAGCGGGAACATTCCGCTGCTCACGGTGGCGAACGGCCAAGCCAACACGACGCCGCTGGCGATCAACCACACAGGTTTGTTTCCCTCGGTCACCGTGTCTTTTAACCTGGCTCCGAACGTGTCATTGAGCCAGGCGACCGCCAGCATCGACCAGATGGAAAAACGGCTGGGCATCCCCTCCTCTATGCAAGGCTTTTATGCCGGCACGTTGCAAGCCTACCAGCAGTCCCTGGGAACCGAATGGATCCTGGTTGTGACCGCACTGCTGGCCGTGTATATCGTTCTAGGTATTTTGTATGAAAGCCTGGTGCATCCCCTCACCATCATCTCGACATTGCCTTCGGCAAGTGTAGGCGCGATGCTGGCATTGATGATGTTCAAACAGGATCTGAACATTATCTCGATCATTGGCATCGTACTGCTGATCGGCATCGTAAAAAAGAACGCCATCATGATGATCGATTTCGCTCTTCAAGTAGAACGCGAAGAGGGAAAAAAGCCATTCGACTCGATTTTTGAGGCATGCATGTTGCGCTTTCGTCCGATTTTAATGACGACGATGGCTGCTTTATTGGGCGCGCTGCCGTTGGCGCTGGGGACAGGTACGGGGTACGAACTTCGCCGGCCATTGGGCATCACGATTGTAGGCGGACTGATCCTGAGTCAGTTGCTGACGCTCTATACAACACCGGTTGTTTATTTGGAATTCGACCGGCTACGCCTATGGTTTGTGGGGAGAAAGCACGACACGATGCCGGGGCTCAACCCCGCCAGTACAGCGGATTAAGATGATGAGGCGAAGTTGGCCAGGTAGAAACGCTATGATTATTTTGCAGAAGAAATCGGCGCGCAGAAGATTCTGGCTGGGTGTGGCTGCTGTCTCGCTGCTGGCTTCATCCGGCTGCGTGGTTGGACCGAAGTATCATCCGCCCGCACCGCAGGCGCCGGCCGCAGTCTATAAGGAATCGCCCGCCGTCAAGGAAACTGGAGATTGGACGGTCGCGCAACCCGCGGATGCCAAACTTCGTGGCAAGTGGTGGGAAATCTTCAACGACGCCGAATTGAACTCCCTCGAAGAACAGTTGGATATCAACAACCAAAACATCAAGCAATTCTTTGAGAACTTCATGGAGGCTCGCGCCATCGTGCGCGAGGCTCGTTCGCAATACTTTCCCACATTAGCCGCCGCGCCGTCGATCACCCACTCGCGATCCTCGGCAAATGTGGGAGCAGCAGCGGCAAGCACGACCGGCACTGGCACCACGACCACGACATCGACCACTACCC
>JBAPQU010000627.1:0-10801 GCA_049280795.1 Candidatus Sulfotelmatobacter sp. | reverse complement strand
TCCGAAACCTTTCGAAAGGTATAGGGGCCGTCGTCGATCAAATCGGAATTGCCCACCCACTCTTGTTCATTGTCATTTCCCTCGGGCAAAAGCCAGAGTTTGTCCCCTCCATAGTTGAACCATTTGGATGGATCGGGAGGCAGGTATTTTCCTTCATACTTCGGATTGTTGAAGAGGTAAGAATGACCGGCGAAAATGACCTGCATCAGGCGCCCGCCATTTTGCGGTACGACTACCAACTGAAGCCAGTGGTTGGAAAGCTGTTCTGCGCTCCAACCCTTGTAATTCGTGGCCTCGACGGTACACGCCGAACTTGGCTGGCTCGGCTCAGCTTTAGCCTGGGCAGGTAAAATATTCAGGTTCAACCAACAAATAAAAACGCCAAGCAAATAGCGCCGCATCGTTTCCTCTTCCTTGATCAGCGCTGCCCCGATTTCTCTGCCGTGAGCGGTAGGATTTCTAATCCGTACATCTCCGCACGTCAGCATTTCCTTAGGCAGCCACTTTGTTGGTGAAACACTTTCACTGGACGAAACAAAACTCAATGAAACGAAACAATTCGATTTGCGTCAAGCGGATTCTGTGGTATATCAGGTTCACTGTCTGATGTCACCGATTCCTAAGAAGATGTTTTCACGGAGTGGAATATATTGGGGCTCCCCGCGCCAGGCTCCGACGCGTGTGCCTCTCTGGGAAGTGCGGAATTCGGGACGCGCGTCGTGAGCTGGCGAATCGTTCTCAAGTTTGGGTTGGTGCTGATTTCTCTCGGCGCGTCTGGCAACATTTTTTGCCAAAGCCCGAACAGCAAGGAGTCTGCTCCCGGTCCGAGAGTCGAGCTTACAGGAAAGAGCGTTTTCGAGACAAAGTGCGCGGTTTGCCATGGACTCGACGGACTCGGTGGTGAACACGCACCTGATATTATCCGCCAGTCTGACGTAAAAGCGCTCTCGGACGAGGCATTGCTCGACATCATTCACGATGGAATCCCGGAAGCAGGAATGCCCGGGTTTCCTGGTCTTGGCGAAGAAGGTGCTCACACGGTTGTTTCTTATATACGATTTCTGCAAGGCAAGTCTGCTGGGAATGCCACGCCTGGCAATCCGGTTCGAGGTCATGATCTTTTCTTCGGAAGGGCCGGGTGTTCAGCCTGCCACCAAATCGGCGTTCGAGGACAGTTCGTTGCGGGAGACGTGGCAGGGTTTGCGCGCGATCATCGGGGCGACGAAATTCGCGATGCGATTCTGAAGCCGAGCGAAGAGCCGCAAGAGGCAGTTAGCGTGGTTGCGCGGGATGGCCGAAGGTTTTCCGGCATGATTCGAAATGAAGATAACGCCTCTCTGCAAGTGCAGGACGCCGATGGCCGGTTTTACCTGCTGATGAAGTCCAACCTGGCCTCGGTGCAGCGGAAAGCGGGAGAGCCCATGCCTGCCGATTACGGGCAGCGCCTTAGCAGCACCGAGCTTAATGATCTGGTCAGCTACATTTTGCGGGAGGCCCGTACTTCGGATCCTTCCTCATTGCCTTCTGCGGAGGGTCATGCCCAGGATTGAAGTCCGACTGCGCGGTGGGAACGCTATTCAGCAATCCCGCCGAAAGTTGAGATACTTGGTGCTGTCCGCATTGTTGCTGGCACAAGGTCTTCGAGCACAAGACCGGCCAGTGGATCCCACGTGGTTACATCGCTACGTGCCCGACTTGGCGGAGACGAACGCCGATCTCGCATCTCAAACCTGCCACTACCGGGCGATTTTCGGAGAGGGCGATAAGGACAATCGATCTTTCCAGGCCGTTACTCGCTTTGGAGAAGTCACACTGGATGCTCACGGTAATTGCCGGACCGTGTCGTATGATCGCCAGGAGGAGATTTATTTCGTTGTTGAAGGTGCAGGCGTGCTGCATTATCAGGATCAGACTCAAACGCTGCGCAAGCATGACTTCACGTACTTGCCTCCGAGAGTGAAGCATTCGATCTCTAACGATTCGGGCCAGCCGCTGCGTGTAATTGTGATGGGGTTCAAGATTTCGCCATCGATTTCGATTGATGCCTCGCTGCCGCAACCGAAAGTCGCCAATCTTGAAGATGCCAAAGAGGAGACAGTCAGCGGCCATCCCAATTCCGTGTTGTACAAACTTCTTGTCGGCCTGAGCACCGGCAGGCGGGACTTGATTGACCAAGCTTACGTGATGGACAGTTTTTTCTGGATGGACTTTTCACCCGGAGGAACGAACTGGCCTCACCACCACGAATTCGCGGAAGAAATCTATCTTGTAATCGATGGCGAGGGCGAAATGGTTGCTGGCAGCGGGATGGACGGCGTTGAAGGCCGCTATCCCGCCAAGGCTGGGGACGCTTATTATTTTCGTCCGAACTGCACGGTGGGTTTCTACAACCAAAATAAACCGGGAGCTAAAGCTCATATCCTGGCAGTTCGAGCGCGTGTCCCACTGCACGAAGATGATGAGTAGATAATTAATCCTGTTAGTTAATACCGGAGGTTTTGCCATGCATGTTCCGAATTCGAGCAGGCGGTCATTTATGAAGTGGGCAGCGGCGGCTCCGCTGCTAAGCCAGATTGCGGTATCTGATCTTTATGCGAAGGCCGCCACTGCCGTGGGCAAAGACCCTCGACAAAATTGTTACACCCGTCTAGGGGTCAAGACTGTTATCAATTGCCGAGGTACATGGACTTATCTGAGCGGGTCTCTCGAGTTTCCCGAAGTGCGCGAAGCGCAGATCGAAGCGGCGCAACATTTCGTAAATGTGCTGGATTTGCAGCGTGCCATTGGGCGGCGACTGGCGGAACTCACCGGCGCCGAGTCTGGAATGATCACCTCAGGCGCAGCGGGTGCCATGGCGGTCTCAACCGCAGGATGCATGGCCGGAACCGATGACCGGCTCATCTGGCAACTTCCCGACACTACCGGCCTCAAGAATGAAGTGATCATGTCTGGCGGACGTAGCGCTTTTGATAGTGCGATTCGATTGACCGGCGCAAAACTGGTGCTTGCCTATTCACCCGAAGAGCTTGCCAATGCCATCAACGAAAAGACCGTGATGATCTATACCACGCACCTCGGTGACGAACTGCAAAAGGAACTCGCGATCGCAAAGGACCACAAGGTGCCGCTGCTGCTCGACGATGCAGCGGGCATTCCTCCAGCTGACAACGCTAAGTTGTACGCACGAATGGGAATCGATCTGTACACATTTTCCGGCGGAAAAGGCTTGCAAGGGCCCCAGTGCAGCGGCGTGCTCCTGGGCCGAAAAGATCTGATCGAGGCGGCGATCATGAATAATAGCCCGCGCGAGGGAGCCGTGTGCCGTCCCATGAAGGTCGGAAAAGAAGAAATGATCGGCTGCCTCACCGCTCTCGAGACCTGGCTGAAGCTGGACGAAAAGAAACTGTACCGCGAATGGAACGATCGTGTGGATAACATCAGGAAGCTGGTGGAAACCGTGCCCGGAGTGCAGACCAAGATCTATATTCCGGACGATGGGAACCGCTACCCGACGCTGAACGTTTCATGGGATCAGAAGGCGTGGGGATTCACCATTGCTGACTGCGTGCAAGCTCTGCGGGATGGCGACCCGGTCATCGAAGTACTCGGCGCGGATAATCCGAGCCTAGTGACTGCGGTTCGCGAGGGCAGGCCTAAGACGGCCGACGCCGTGACCAAGAAAGAGCGGCCGGCAGCCAACCACATCGAGTTGGTTTCGATGACCATCCAGCCCAGCGAAGTAGTCATCGTGGGACAGAGATTGCGCAGCGTACTGGGAGCGGCACAAAAGAAAAGCCGGGCAGCGTAGCGACACTGTGTCTAGGCTCTCTTTTTCAAAAGCTGAGGGAAGGCTCGAATGAAATCGTTCCTTATTGGATTGCTGTTGTGGTCCGCGGTCGGCGCGCAAGCACAGGCCGGTGCGAGCGCGTCGTCTCAGGAATCTTCTAAGGTTCACCGCGGCGCACCGTCCAGCGTTGATGCGGGTGACTACATCTATATTTCCGCTCAGGGAGCGCGCGGCGCGGGTGGTGTATTACCGGCAACTTTTGCGGCCCAGGTGCGGCAGGCCCTCAATAATTTGAAATCGGCTGTCGAGAATGCGGGCCTGACGATGGATCATGTGGTTTACACCACAGTCTATCTCACCGACATGAGTCAATATGCGGAAATGAACCGTGCTTTCGGCGAATTCTTTGGAAAGACTCCGCCTGCGCGGGCGGTGCTCGGCGTCGCCGCGCTTCCTGATCCACCGATTGAAATTAATGCAGTTGCGGTACGCAATCTTGCCGAGAGGCGGGCCATCTCTCCGCCGGACTACAAATCGGACGAGCCCTTTTCGCCGGGAATTCTTACTCATGATCGTTTGTTTGTTTCCGCGATGCCTGCAAACGCCTCATCAAGCGGAGCTTCAGACGATCCTGCCGCGCAGGTGGATTTCGCGCTGGATCAAATGAAAGCAGTACTGGAAGCCGCTGGGCTTAAGCTCAGCAACATGGTTTTCGTTAATCCATTTTTGACCGCGCAGTTTCCCATGCGGGTGATGAACAAGCACTATGCGCAACGGTTCGAGTTCGGCAATACGCCGGCACGGGCCACGATCGAAGTATCGAGCCTGCCCAACGGCGCACAAATCGAATACACAGGTGTTGCGGTCCGTGACCTGAACGAACGGCGGGCCGTTCGCCCCAAGAATATGCCGCCCAGCCCTACGGCGAGCCCCTGCGTCTTTGCTGGCGATACATTGTATTGTTCAGCGAAAAGTGGCTTTATTCCTGGACCGAACGAAGGAGTTTATACTTCGACGACCGCCCTCCAGCTCCGCCAGACGATGCGCAACCAAATGGACAATCTTGAAGAAGCCGATATGGATTTCTCTCAGGTTGTGTCCACGACCGTTTACCTCGACAATTTGGCGGACATACCTGCGTTTGACGAAGTATATGGAAAATACTTCCCCGGTAAACTGCCGGCGCAAACGACTGTCCAACAGATCGCGCCGACGGATCGCGGCCCCGACAAAGAGGGACACTATCCTGACCTAGAGCAGGTTTCGCTCATTGCCGTCCGAAAAGGCCGTGGGCAGTAGTGGAAAAGCCGTGCACATTATTCAACGCAGGCGAGCAGACCATGCCGCTGCAAGGCTGAGTGTAGAAGCGGTTCGACAAGACTTCTGATATTAGCGTTGGCGTATCCTGCCCAGCAGACTTCAGCATCCACATCCAACGGAGCCTGCAGCCTGTGGCCTTCTTCTCTTGTGATCAACACCCCGGCTTCGCGAGCAATCAACTCAGTGCAAAGGTCGTAAGGATGACAGCACAATCCGGCAGGCACTCCGCGCTCCTTCAAAATGGGGCGCAAAAGAGGACGTAAATCGGCAAGGAAGCGGTCATGCCCCATCATTAGTTCGTAGAGTTGGCCGCCGGTGGAAAGATATTGATCTTCGAATGAATATCCCTTGCCTTCCCGTCCTTTTCCCAACGCTGCGAGGGCGATTTCATCGTCGATAGCTGCCAGTATGTCGCGTCCGCCGGAGAAGAAACGAGTCACCGAACTGAAGCCGTGAAGGAGGTTTGCAGCTGTTGACGGTTGTGGGATCAATCGAGAACGTTCACCGGTAATCCGATTAAAACGCTCGCCGCGGACCCCTGACCCTCGGCTGGCCCACAATGTGTCGCAAAGATGCTGCTTGACCAGCGGGAGTTCCGTCTGAACCGCCAACTCAATATCGGAAAGTGAGGTGCCGTCACCACGATTTCGAGCTACGCCCGTTAGAATCCATCCGCTGCGTTTTTGATACATCAGGCAACGTGTTCCGTCGATGGGATCGGCGATGATCCTCCAAACAGCTTCGGAATCCTTGATTCCGCGGGGAAGACAAATCCTTCCACCGGGCAATCCTTCGGCAATCAGAAGAATGGGATCATGGTTGGCGATTTCCTTCTCAAACAAATCGACCAGGATCGTTTCGCTGATGCGATCGATGCCGTAGATCGTGTCTCCCTCGCCATCTTCACATACGGCGGCGAGTTTCTCGCGGGAACTGGATTCGCAAGCGGCAACAACGGTCGCGCGGATTTGTTCGTGGATTGTTCGAATCAAGTGGAGAAGCGAATCTGCTTCCATGTGTTCGAAACCTCTTCCCGGACAGTAAACGGAACAGAAACCGTATTCGTTACTTTGCACAGCTCAAACCCAGCAAAGCCTGCTCAATCAGTTCCTAGTTAAGAATTCGCGCGGGCCGAAGCCCTCCAAGAGTCGCCGGACTCATTTGGCCCGCGCCTGTTATGTTTTCACATATTTGATGATATTATATAACACATCCGGATAGTTCACCCGGAATTGTGCGGCTGCGTTCGCTTCCACTACTGGGTTACGGCGCCTTATCCATGGCTTTGTGCGACTTTTGGATTTTTGTTTGAAGCATTCATCTTATGGAGAAACCAAGAGCGCTGATTGTGGGGGCTGCGGGTTTTCTCGGCGCGTACTTGGTGCAGGCCGCAACAGATAGGTTCGAGGTTATCCGAGGCGAGCGCTTCAATACAGAACTGGGAGGGGTCTCGATTGATATCACCGACGCCTCCAGTGTGGACCGTGCGTTCGAAATTGCGAAACCGGATGCGGTGCTGCTTCTGGCAGCCATATCCGACATTGACCGTTGCGAGGCGCAGCCTGAGCAGGCCGTCGCCGTGAACGTGCGGGGCCCGGAAATCGTCGCCAATGCCTGCGCGAGAATGAATGCTCGCCTTTTGTTCACCTCGACCGCTGCTGTCTTTGATGGCCGTAAACATGGTTATCGCGAAGAAGATGATACGAACCCTCTGAGTGTATATGGCGAGACGAAAATGCGGGCGGAAGAGGTCGTGCGGGCACTTTTACCTACAGCATTGGTGATCCGAATTTCGCTTGTGCTTGGCGTTGCGAGGAAAGCGGGAAAGAACTCCATGTTGGACAATCTGCAGGCAAACTGGAGGGCGGGAAAGACCGTTGCCGTTCCTATGTCTGAATTTAGAAATCCGATGCATGCTCACTCGCTGAGTGATCTCATGACCACACTGATCGTCGGTCGGAATGTCAGTGGCATCTTTCATGCCGGCGCATGTGACAGCATTTCACGCTACGAAATGGCAAGACGGTTAGCCTCTCGCGCCGGCTTTCCGGATCACTTGGTGCAACCGCAGACGATGCCCGTTCCCGGCCGCGCTCCCAGGGGAAAAGATCATTTCCTGCTGACGGAGAAGTTAAAAAAAGTTTATCCAATGGAAATTCCTACTTGCGATCAGGTGATAGAGAGGTGTTTTGATGGGGTTGCCTAAGGCGAAATTTGAGCTGGAGTTTTCGCATGGTTCTACCTATGGAGAAGCCGAGCGTGCAGCCGTGCTTGAGGTGCTCGATGCCAATGCTCCGTCCTGTGGAGCGAAAGTCCAGCAGTTTGAACGAGAGTTCGCGACGTATTGCGGAGCTAGATTTGGTCTCGCGGTGTCTTCGGCGACGGCGGGACTGTCGCTGGCTTTGATTGCGGCAGGGGTTGGTCCCGGCGACGAAGTGATCAGCACTCCGATAAGTTGGATTTCTACTGCTAACGCCGCGTCAGCGCTGGGCGCAAAGGTGGTTTTTGCCGATGTGGATCCATGCACGTTGAATTTGGACCCGCAGTCAGTGGCTACCAAAATCACCAGCCGCACCAAGGTAATTTTGCCGGTGCATTTGTACGGGCAGTGTTGCGATATCGATGCCTTAAACGAACTCGCCCGTCCGCGTGGCATCATCGTGGTGGAGGATGCGGCTCACGCCGCCGGGGCTGAATATAAAGGGAAAAAGGCGGGGGCTCTTGGCGATGTCGGCGTCTTTAGTTTTCATCAGCAAAAAAATATGGTCACCCTTGGCGAAGGCGGTATGGTCACAACCAGCAGCAAGAGATTGTTTGACAATATGCTTTCGCATCGATCGCTATGCTGCCGAACCTACGATCCCAAGGGAAAGTACCTTGCGATTGATGAAGCGGTCCAACCCATGGGAAAGCGATACTGGCACCTGGAATTTGACGAAATCGGATTCAACTACCGCATGACCGAAATTCAAGCTGCCGTGGGCTTGGTACAGTTGCACAAGCTTGATGCACTGAACGCTCGGCGCATTGAAATCGCGGCGAAGTATTCAGCAGGGCTGCGCGGTATCAAGGGCTTGCAGATACCTCACGTCCCTCAGGAATTGAAGCACGTATTTCATGTGTATCTTCTCCTGCTCGGTCCAGAATTCCGGCTAAGCAAAGAAGATTTTATGTGGGAGCTTTACACGCAAAAGCAAATCAAGGCGTGGTCGCACTACATGCCGATTCATTTGACGGCGATCTACCGAAGTCTCGGGCACGGCGAAGGCGAGTGCCCGGTGGCGGAGGCGATGTTCGAACGTTACGTCAGTATCCCCATACACCCCCGAATGACGGAAGAGTCCATTCAGTATGTGATTGACAGCATCCGGGAACTTGCATGAACAACTTTGAGCAAGTGGTTTCCAGACTGCGAGGGGCGAGTGCATTTTTCTCGCTCACGCGGCCGGTCTACATCAGTCGCGCCCCAGGGCGTTTGGATTTAATGGGAGGGAATGTTGACTACACCGGCGGATTGGTATTTCAAGCGACCATCCGCGAAGCGACCTGGGCTGCGGCTCAACGCCGCGACGATGGCCGAATCATTTTCTGGAATCCGCAGATGGCGCAGGAGGGTTGGCTTGATCGAGTTGAGTTTGAGCTGGCATTGCTGACCGACGATGCGGCCGTGCGCCAAAAAGTAAACAGCAGCCCGGGAGTTCGATGGACAGCTTACGTGTTGGGGGTGTTTCACCTGCTGCGTGCCAGGTATCCCCAACGAGTCCGAACCGGCGCCGGTGTGTACATCGAGTCAGAAGTCCCGCTTAATAAAGGAGTCAGTTCTTCGGCGGCGGTAGAGGTTGCGGTGATGAAAGCGGTAGCCGCCGCTTATGGCATCGCGCTCGCGGGCGTGGAACTGGCTGAAGCGTGCCAGTGGGTGGAGAATGTGATCGCGGAGTCGGCCTGCGGAATCATGGATCAGGCTGCATCGGTGCTGGGAGACGAAGGCTACATGCTGCCTCTCTTGTGTCAACCGTGTTCGCCGCGGCCGCTGGTAAAACTGCCGGAAGGGCTGCGATGTTGGGGGATTGATTCTGGCGTGCGCCACGCAGTCACCGGCGTGCAGTACGAGGCGGCGCGCGCGGCGGCATTCATTGGGTATCGCATGATTTGCGACTGGGAAGATTGTCCTCTCACTCTGGAAACTAGTGGACGGATCCCACGCTTCGTCGAGCCGCGATGGAACGGTTATATTTCGAACATTTCTCCTTCGGTGTTTCGTTCTCTCTATCAAGATGATCTGCCGCTTTTGGCTTCCGGTGCGGAGATTCAGGCGCTAGGCAAGATTCACCCGGACCCGTTTACCAGCATTCGCTCTGAAGTGAACTACCGTGTGTGCGCTTGTACGCGGTACGCGGTGGAGGAGAATCAACGCATTGAGCTGTTCATCGAACTCGCACGCGGAGCGCAGCCTGGCGAGAGCGGGAACGCATTTCGATTGATGGGCGATCTAATGTTCCAGTCGCACTGGTCCTACAGCGAGTGCGGCCTGGGTTGTGCCGCCACCGACTTTCTGGTTTCTCTGGTTCGCGAAGAGCGTGGAGAAGGGAAGTTGTATGGCGCCAAGATCACGGGCGGCGGCGGCGGCGGCACGGTGGCGGTGCTCGGAGCCGAAGACGCAGACGCAGAGGAAGCGTTTCGTCGCGTTGTCCACAAATACGCCGAGTTTCACGATGCTGAACCTCACGTGTTCGAAGGCAGCTCGATGGGAGCCGATCGTTTTGGAGTACGCGTGCTTGAGGCGCAAGCATGAGTGCAGCCACAACGATCGTATCGGCCAGGAAAAAAACGAGCTGGTATTTTCTGCTCTTAGCGCTCGCCTCGCTCATGTGGTCGGGCCAAGGTACGGCAGTGAAAGTCCTCGACCGCCATCTGGGACCTATCGCTATCACATTCTTACCCTTTTACATCACCACTGTTTTGTTCGTGCCGCTGCTGCTCATGATGAGGAGAGAGAATCCCAGTACGCCTAAGCCCTCGGCGAGCGATTGGGTTAAATTTGTGGTCGCCGGTGTCGCCGGACAAGTGCTGGCGCAACTCGGGATGACTTGGGGTATCAGCAAGTCGCTGGCATCGAATGGAGCGATCCTGAATCTGTTGATCCCCGTCATTAGCGCGGTTCTGGCTTCGCTGATGCTGAAGGAACGCATTACGCTCTTGCGGATCGCGTCGCTGACAATCGGATTGGTTGGGGTGCTTCTGATGTCCACTCCCGATCTGCGGCAGGCTTCATTCGGCAAGATGCAGTTTCTCGCTGGCAATTTGCTGATCTTGTGTGGCTGCCTGGGCTCTTCTTTTTACAATGTGTATTGCAAAGGCCTCATGCAGCGCTTCACCGAGATTGAAATCCTGATCTTCAGCTACATCACGGCGTCGCTGGCCAGTCTGCCGTTGCTGATTTGGGCGGAGCCGTTTTCGTTCCACAGCTTTCGGTCGTTTGATTGGCAAAGCTGGGCAGCCTTTGCCTTCCTTGCCTTGTTTATGTATGGAGCTTCGATGCTGCTGTTTTTCAAGGCGCTGCAGCATCTCGACGTCACGACGGCGTCCGCCTCGCTTTATCTTGTCCCTGTGTTTGGTGTGTTTCTGGCCTGCGTATTGCTGGGTGAGCGCCTAAATGTTCTAGCCATCGCAGGCACCGCGATTGTCCTGCTGGCT